>NZ_JBFRKG010000032.1:0-223523 GCF_041469325.1 Shewanella sp. 10N.286.51.B8 | reverse complement strand
CACCACAATCTACTGTACAAGGTGGTGAGATCGGTGTGCCCTCATTAGGCGGTAGCGGTTTCTGAGTCTCAGAATCAGAGCCACACGCTGTAAGTAACATACAGATAGTAATAAGTAGTATTTTTTTCATGTCATTTCTTAGTTGGGCGGGGAGTAATAAAAGTGAGTTAAAGTGTTAAAATCTTATTCAACTCTAAAGTAATGTACATTCTAAACAGAAGGCACTTATGAGTTAAGCGAAACGCTGGTAGCAGCATAGAAAACGCTAACATTCTCACAATTGTGCTCAAGTCCTTTCACACAATTTTCAATCAACATAACAACAAAGCAAATCAGCAACTTTTGTTTTGCTGTTTGAGCTAAAAAATCAAGAAAAGTATTGATAATTTTGAATGGTATATGAGCTAATACTATAATCAAGATATGGAATTACTCATATTAGGAGCCACCTAATGTTCACAGGAGCAGTAAACTACTGGATGCCTTTTGTTGCAGTTGGGATGTCGCTTATTGTTTGTTTAGGGATATTAATTTATTCGTTGATGACATTCGATAAAAAACAAAACCACCACTAAATAGATAGTTAGGCCTATTAGGTGTTTAAAAAAATGCTGTTATCAAGCCAACTCGAACAATTCTTGGCTCATTACAATCAATATTTTGCATATACACGCCTAAATATCGTGGTACTGAGATCTAGCTTATTACACCAAAATTAATGCTATCGAAGACTATTCCACTTTTCTGTCATATGGTTATCAATACTCGTCAGTAATTGATTAGGGATCCCTAGATTTTTTGCTTCTTGAGCAAAACTTCTGGTCTGTTGATAGATCTCTTCTAACATCTCTCGTAATGGTTTATCACTTGAGTAGCCTGCATGTCCAGCCAGTATATTGAGTGCGTGCTTTGGTGATCTGCCATTGCCATTAAAAGATGTCATATGCTCTTTGTATGGTGAAGGGCTGTAAACAATGTCGTAAAACGGAGATAGTTGCCACTGATCATCATCGTCAGCTAAAAAGGCAAAGTTTTTAGAGTGATCATCTTGGTTAACGGTAATAAAGTTGAACAAAGCGCGTTTAACCAGCTTTCTCGCCTCTCCTACACCACAAAGCATTCGAGTGGCCTTAACCAAATCGACATAATCTAATGATGGCTCCCTAAAGGGAGCGTCCAGTAAACCGCAAGCAGAGATCATGTGGCGCTTACCTTTAGGAGTACAATCAAACCTAGTTTGCTGTAGCCACATTCGTCCTCCCCCAGCTTCAATCAATTCAAATTTAGGTGTATCAATGCCCAGATCACTGGCCATCTGCATATAGGCGTATTCCACCAAGCTCTCTGAATGTTTTAAGTCGAATTTTTCAGAGGTCAATTTCACAATCAGTTTTTCACCAATGGCATTTTCGTGTGTTGAAAACTGGCCATCTCTGGTTTTAGTGACATTGAGTTTAGGGCGAGCACCACCAGAACCAGCCGCATTCATAAGATGCTCAATCAATCTCGATTCTGTGCCCTCAAACTCTTTAACCGCCTCTTGCCCTAATGTTATTAGCTCAACATCCCTAGGATCAGACTCAAGTAGCTCTATCTCAGGTTCATAGGACAATGCGCCAAGGCATTGGTCACCAATATAAGCCAACCGTTGTAATGCGGTGATAAGTTGTTGATTGTGACCATTTTGCCTGAAAACGCGATCCATAAGGTGTAAGCCCCACCCATCAGGAAGACTGTCACCGAACACACCATGAATACCGTAATGGGGTTGCTTGGGGGCTTTTTGCAGGGTTAGATCCGCTTTGATATTAAAGGGAGCAATTGAAGCTGAATGTTGAGCTAAATACCGCTCGTCAAACTGAAAGTAGGTGCCAGTTCTATTTTCAGCCAGCGAACCAACAAGCGCTTTAGATCCGTCGGAAAAGGTTCTGTTTACTCTTAACGGAGTATCAAGCATTTTTTAGCACCTCTTCAATGCTGGTGGGCTGGGCACTAGATGGTTTTGTCAAGGCACGGACTTTGTTCAAATCACCAATAGCTTCATAGAGCATCAAAAACTGCCTCAGTGAAATATTACCGGTGCTTTCAAACTTTCTAATCGTACCATAGGGCACCCCGGAGCGAGTTGATAACTCCTCAACGGATAACTTCTTTAGTTTTCGAGATTGACTTATAAAGTCGCGTAACTCCATTTGAACATCAAAAGCGGTATAGAGACTAAGCATAAAACCTGCTACTATAGTGACAATATAGTTTAAAAAAAGCAATAATTGTCACTATAGTAGCACAAACTATATTTTCATACTATAAACTCAATAAGGGAAGAGTTAAAAGGTAGTACAGCTCGAGTGCAAGCAAAAAACGAAGAGCAAGACTTAGGTCATACTGAATAATGGTGGTGTGTCACCTGTACAATTCGAGAAAGCGTACTATTCTGAGTTGAAAACGGTCTAGTAAAAGCTGGGAAGTCCAGTCTGTCTATTTATTCGCTGGGATGGGAAGTATATTCTACATTAGGGGATGTTGCACATTTGAACTTTTTTGGGTAATGAGCTAAGGAGTGTTGTATTGACTCACTTCGTCACAGCTTGTTATCCGTTAATCTTTAAAAAGGGAGCTGTGTAAATTTGTGCTGCTTAAGTAAAACAGCCCATCATGTTGCCAGAAACAATGTACTCAGTATTAGAAAATCTAGGACGAAAGTACTTCGTCTAACGAATACTTTAAGAATTCTGACTCATTTGGGGGCATAAATAAGCTCGGTATGCTCTTATAATAGTGGCCAAATTCATCACATCACTACAAAGGAAGTGATAGTGAGAATATCATTTTTCAGCTTCGCCTTCAGACAATAATTAATTTAATAGGAATAAACCCGTAAATCAAATTACACATATTTACCTGCCTTGCGTGTAATTATACATCAGTTAGATAATTGCGTGTAATTAGAGGTAACAATGAGGGAAAAACGGAACAGGCATAACTTTTAGGTTGACCACTTGTATCTTGGAGCTTTGGATGATTAGCTATCTCTAAGCTCTAAAATCAGTGAGGATGTTTGTACTGTGGTATGATAATAACATCCCGAATGATAAGGTGAGAGAACGCTTATGTTTACTGATACGGTTAATTATTGGATGCCACTCGTCGCTGTAGGCTTTGCGTCTATAGTATGTTTTGGGATGATAACTTATTTTCTCTATCAACAAAGTAAAAAGAAAAATAAATAGATAGTTAGGCCTATTAGACGCTTTTACCACCAGTGATTTTATAAACTAAATTCAATGCCTTACATGCAAATCTCGTTAACCATGAGACGTTTATTGGTCTTAAAATGGCCATTTGAGACAGTTTCCCCCCACCCTTCCCTGAGTAATAAAGCTGAATTTTTCACGTGATGACAAAGCGCAACCGACTCGGATCGGTACTTATTTGGACAGACTAAGCACGCCCCCCTCAACATTCACACCGTTTTAAAAAGGTGTAATGAGCGAGTAGAATGCGTTCTTATGCATTACAATAATGGACAATAAATAGTTAAAATAAAGGCGCAGACAGAGGTGCTTTGCTTTTACGCACACCCTTCAAATTTGAGCTACGATTCGCTGAGGGAGGAAAAGCATCATTGATGACTTTCTCGACATATCTGGCTTGGCGCGCCGCTTTTTCAGCTTTCAAGGCTGCGTAATTATCACTCATTTTAAAGCCTCCACTCGTTAACGCTTTACCTAAGAACATTTAACACTATCAGTAACACCCTATAATTAAAAGCCATCAAGTGCAGTAGTCTATTAAGGCTTTTAATTCAAAACCTTAAAAAATTTATTTCACAATGAGACGTTAATTTGTCTAAAAATGGACATTTCAGACAGTTTTGCCGGTATATTTCTGAAGTATAAAGCTTCAATCAACTCACCCAACTGATAGTATTCTGATCAAGCACAATCTGTACGTTTTCATGCTATGTCAGTGGGTATATTCGCTAACCGCAAACGCTATTATGAGTCTAGCTAAAAGCTAGTACTGAAGGTCAATTTAAATACAGAGAAATTACAGAAAATAGGGTAAAGTGCTGAAATAATGTATATTACATTTAGAGAAATGCTATTAGAGACCTCATATACTACAATGGAAAAGCATACAATTTTATACATAATGCGTTCAGTGCATTTAGATGGACGTATTTTGGTTAATGACAAAAAGATCGGAGTTACGGGTAAAGGAAATGCTACATTACGGTCGAGAATTTCCCAGTTATCAAGTACAAAAAATAATTTTGGTGCACAATGTATTGCTGCTTGGAATATCGATAAAGAAGATAGTAACTCAGCACTACACTATGAAAAACAACTGCACGCTTTATTTCAAAAACAAGTAGTTCCCTGTACTACAGGAAACAAAACAGAATGGTTTTATGATGATGGCGGTAATCAAATTGATATAATTGAAACTGTTTCCTCCCTAGCTGATAAATGGAAATTAAACCCTGTCGACGTTTATAAATTACAAGATGCAAATGCCAAACTGCTAGCAATTAGAGCAACAAAAGCTTCGTTTGAGCAAGTACTCTCTGTCGTGAAAACATTCACCTCTGCTAAAATTATGAGTTCAGCGCTAACAAAAGATTGCGTTAGAATTACAACTGACGATAAAAGATCTTTCCATATAAATGTAAGAGCAGATCTAAATAAACAATATATTAGTATCAGCAAAACAAAAAATGATCATAAACGCTTTGAAAAAATGTGTAATGAACATCAATTAAAATGGGAAATTTCAAACAAAAGTGGAAACATCCGTGTATACGTGAAGAGCCCGAGAGATATTGCTAAAATACTTGATATTTTTTATGACGAAGGGATTTAGTAAACATCAAAATATAAATAACTTACAGATTCAGATAATAAACTCACAGTACTGATAACACTAAATGTGACATACCGATATCACCTGCTGGTTTAACACCTAACCTATCCATAACATAACCAACAACTGCTTTGCGACAACAAATAATCAACTTGTTGTTTTCCATTAAATAGTCTCTAGCTATTAACTTTTGTTGATCAGTACTGTAATTAGGGTTTGGGGTAATAATAAGCTGCGACTTTTGATGCCAATCCGCATCTTCAGAGGGGTTTTCTAACCTCTCACCTAATCCATCTTCAACTTCACTAATTCTATTAAGTACAAAATCCCTATAATCTCGATGTTTCTCACAGTAAGCTCTTACATGCCACCTTAAACCACAAAAAACCAAAGTATGTGGAGCAATAATCCTTTGCTCGCCTTTTGGTGAATTCATTGAAAAATATCGCACTTCTATACGCATGCCTTCGCGAGAGGCTTTAATAAGAGGCCTTAATACATCAGATTTTATTTTGCGTTCAGGAACTGTTAGCACTTCAGTGAAGCATTTTGGTAGTGGTATAGTCGTTAGTAATCCATTTATCGTTTGATTATTGTGAATCAAATTTAAGTATTCACTCGCCAAACCCTGAGTGAACTGAGGTGAAAAACTCTTAGATGGTTCATACCCACGTTTAGAAGGATTATAGATTAAATTATTTGGCGCAATCTTAAGGTAGTTTTGAATGTCTTTTGATGCTTGCTGACGCCCAATACCAAATGCACTACACAAATGATTAGTAGTTAAACGCCCTTCCCATTGGACAAATGTTTCGATTAAGCGATATCGAAGTAAGACTTCCCAGCGTTGAACTGAAGACATGCTTGTACCTTACAATTTGATAAAAATTCCTGCTATATATGACTTTTATCTGCCTGATTAGGCGACATGTGTATGTATACAGTAATTGCATGTAGCCATCAACTACAGGTAATATTGTTTGTATTCAGTGTGCGACCTACAACACTAAACTTGATACTCATTTTAAGACTCCTTCTTTTCATTTCCCTAAACAAACAAGTTAACACTCAATACCATAACTGATTATGTTGTAACGAGAAAAATACTGAATACCTGATTGCTTAACTCAATTAAGGAAGAATATGACAATGAAAATTGATACCGCTCAAGGTGCATTACTAGGACTTGCTTTAGGTGATGCATTAGGTACAACACTTGAGTTTAAAACCAAAGACAGCTATCAACATATAACTGATATCGTAGGTGGAGGTCCATTTAAATTAAAGCCTGGTCAATGGACTGATGATACAGCAATGATGTTATGCCTCGGTAAAAGCTTACTTATCACCGGACATAATGATTTAGATGACCAGATGAATCGTTACGTCGATTGGTACAAAAATGGCACTAATTCATGTACAGGTCATTGTTTTGACATAGGTAATACCGTTCGTAATGCTCTTACATCATTTACTAAAACAGGTGTAGCTATAGCTGGCAGTGAAGACAAATACTCAGCTGGAAATGGTAGTTTAATGCGAACAGCACCTATAGCACTAGCATTTTACGACTCACATTTTACCACTTTAAAAACAGCATCTTACCTTTCATCCTCTACAACTCATGGGGAGAAACGCTGCCTTAATGCTTGCGAGTTAATGAATTACTTTCTTTTTACTCTTCTTAAGCGTGATAAAGCTATCAACAAGCAAACACTACTTTCGTTACCACAAGCATTTATAGACAATGTCGTAATAGATTGGCACGAAGATATTAAAGAAATAGCCTTAGGTAGTTATAAAGAGAAACACCGTGACGACATAAATGGGTCTGGATTCGTAGTTGAATCAATTGAAGCTGCATTATGGTGTTTTTACCATAGTAATGATTTTAAAGAGGGTGCGCTTCTCGCAGCTAATTTGGGGGATGATGCTGATACAACCGCTGCAATTTATGGTCAACTCGCTGGTGCTTTTTATGGAGTAACACAATTGCCTAGTGACTGGTTAGAGATACTTGCTTGGCGAGATGAAATAGCTCAACTTGCAGTAGATTTAGTCACAATGCCAAACAATGAAGTTATTAGAGATTTCTTGCTGAAAAACCTAAATATTCTGCAGCATCATAGTCCAGATGTACAAAATGAAACCCTTTTATCTTTCAATAGTAGAGATGAGTTAATTTCAACTTTAGTCAATAGTGCCTATGAGTTTAACATCGTCCTCACAGAGTTTGATTGGCCTGAATGGGCAGAGCGATTTACTAGAAAAGTTAGAATGCATAGTTTTCAAGAATGGCTGTCAGATGCTGACAGGGTGGAATGTATCAAATACTTAACTATGCATATTAGACAAGATCGCTTTAGCGATGGATATATTGAAAAAGTGATACTTAGTAAAGAATTACCCCAGGTTTTACACAAATTAATGTGTACCTCTCAGAATCAAGATATCCAAGAACAACATGTTGAATCAGACTTTTTTTGATTCTTCAGACACTATGATTCTTATGTAAATTAATCAATATTTGTTAGGAAAAGAAGTATGACAAATACCTCAAAACAGCACTCGCAGGTAAAACATCATGTCATCGAGCAAGGTGATTATCAATTGGTTTTTATCGGAGATATACATGGTCAACATCAAAAGCTGCTAGATTTACTTAAGCACATTGATTTCAATTACTTAGACAGCGGCTCTAGTATAGAATTCATGCGCTTAGTCTTCCTTGGTGACTTAATTGATAATAAGCTTGAAAAAAATGTTGATCACCTAGCTTGTTTACAGTTGGTTAAAATGCTCGTAGATAGAGGTTTAGCTTACTGCATAATGGGAAACCATGAATTTAATGCTATTGGATGGGCAGAGCAAAATAAAAACGGACTACCTTTACGTGACCACAGCGACAATAACTATCTACAGCATAGAGTTTTCTTATCACAGATCGGTGAGAATAATAAACAGCATAAATACTGGATTGAATGGTTTAAAACCCTTCCGCTATTTTTAGATTTCGGCAACATACGTGCTATTCATGCATGCTGGCATCAAAAATCTATCGAGAACATAAATCCTTTTTTAAATCAGGATAATAGCCTAAAGATTACTATGTTTCCAGAAGCATTCAATCCACAATCTAAGCTTTATCAATTTATTGAAACGTTACTAAAAGGCCCTGAAATTGACTTACCTGAGGGTGCTTTCTTTTTTGATAAAACAAATACAAAGCGAACAAAAATTCGCTTACGTTGGTGGTTAAAAAGTTTTGAAACCTATCAGCAGTCTGCTCAGGTTCAAATATCAATGAAGCCTAAGATCCCAACACTTCCGATGCCTACAGAGATAAGTTTTGATGAAATTACCATTCCTGTAGTAATAGGCCACTACACGCTTGAACACTTCCCAACCAAACTTTCTGATAAGGTTGTTTGCGTGGATTACAATGCAGCTAAGGGTGAAAACCCACTAGTCGCCTACACCTGGTATGCTCAAACACTAACCAATGAAGGTACATATGAAAATTTGTGCCATGAAAATAATTTCGAATTTATTATGGATGATAACCAGACAATAACTGATGGTTTAGATTCATTATTGCAGCCAATAATAAATTCGCTTCCTGAAACTAAAATGACACCAGCATATAATCTATTTCTAACGCAAGTAAGTGAATGGTTATGGAATGAATGGGATCCAATTGGCATCAATGATAATCAAGAGTGTCGTGATGAGTATGAAGGTTACGTCCAAATATTTGCCAAGCTAGCATGTCATTTAAGTCAGGCAGAGTTGAGTGCATATATTTCTTTAATCTGTAATTATCAATTGAACATAAGCATCGATAAAGTAGAAACTGAATCAATTAGGCTTGCCTATGATTTAAAGAGAATTGCTGAAAGCCTTCATCTAAAGTAAGTTTTTATTTTTCACGCCCTATGAAATCTTTCAGTTCATCGAATTGGTTGAGTGCAGGGGCAAAGTATTTTAAGTAACTGGGGGTGCGAATGTCATGCTCAAGTATATTTGACTCAGAGTTATAAACGTAAATAGCCTCTCCTGTACCCCTTAATTTAGGCTGAGATAGGTTTATTAAGAAGCCCATATCCGACAATCTCTGAAGGACAGACCCTGAATTTAATAGGATGCTTGTGGTTCCCTCACTAAACCCTGCAGCATCTTAATCGCTAACTGCCAATGCGATTTCAACAGCTTCAAATTCCTATCTTTATAGGCTCTCAAGCCAATAAACTGGTTTGTAAGTACATTGCGGTGCTTTATTGAGTTCGCTTGATATTGCCTGTGTTTATCGGCTGCTTTGACAGCTAAGCCAAGCAGATAAAGTATAAATTGTGAAAGACAGGCGATGAGTAGAAGTACGCTTAATTTATCTTGGTTCCTTGTGCGACCCTGTAGCAGATTCTGTGTAGCACCTAATGTCACATCACTTAGACCTACATCATTTACTTCGTCAAATGCATTTAAAGATATTGAGTTCACATCATTAATTGGTTTGTTATGTTTCTGCTTTGTCCCCTCTTTGCTACACTGATCTAATAATCTGGTCACAAACCCCGCCCTTTAAGTAACTTATATAAACCATCAATTTTAGCCTGGGACTTTATTGTCTAAAATTGGTTTTTTTAGACAGTTTAACCCCGCTCATTGCTGAGATTTAAAAGCTGAGTTGTTAACAAGTAAAGCGCAGCACATGACAGGTAATTCAGTTCACTATTGTGTGGTTTATTAGCAAATAGCTAAATTAGGTTCGGACAAGCCTATCCCTAGATATCCCCTTGTTCTGCTCATCTATAGCGCAGACAATTGTAAAGCACCAACATTTAATGCGCATAAAAATGTAAAAACTTGCTTTTTTATGCGCATTAAAGTGTAATGTGATTATATGTAAGTGCTGGAGTTCGTCATGCAAAGGTCATTACTGAATAAACTACTAGAGTGGAAAACGCGATCCGAACGTAAACCTCTGCTGATCGATGGTGCTCGTCAAACAGGCAAAACCTATCTGCTTCAAAGCTTACTGGGTAGTAAGTTTAATCGCACCTTACGGATCGACTTTCTTGAATCTCCCGAGATGGCTGATGCTTTTTCAGGTTCTCTTACACCCACAGATCTCATCTCTAATATTGAGCTACTGACAGGTGAAGAATTCGAGCCGACAACGGATCTGCTTTTATTGGATGAGATAGGAGAATGCCCCCGCGCAGTCACGTCGCTTAAGTACTTCGCTGAAAAAGCACCTCACATGTATATTGCAGCAAGTGGATCTAATATCGGCTTGTTAGACAGCTTCCCTGTTGGCAAAGTCGAGCAGCACAACCTTCACCCCCTCTCCTTTCATGAGTTTCTACTTGCATCTAATGAAGCCCCACTCATTAAAGCATTTGAAGGGCAGGTAAACAACGCAGCAGCACATACAAAATTATTCGACAAGCTTACTGACTACTACTTCACTGGCGGTATGCCTGAAGCGGTAAACAGTTGGTTTGCGCCAGCTAATGACAGTATTCTTGAGCGAATAGCGGCTGTGTCTCGTGTTCAAGCCGACCTAATATCCGGCTATCAGCGTGACTTTGGTAAGCACTCAGGCAAAGTCGATACTGGCTTGATTGAAGCTGTATTTAATAATGTTCCTTCTCAGCTCTCAGCGGTCATAGACGAGTCAGTCAAGCGCTTTAAGTTTAAGGGAATACATGAGCGAAAATCTCGTTACGGTGAGCTAGAAAGCGCAATTACTTGGTTAGAAAGATGCCGATTAGTATTAAAGAATTTCCCCATTGATGGCATGCCTAAAAGTCCACTCGCTGCCTATAAGAAAAATAATATGGTCAAGCTATTCCTGTTTGACGTTGGCCTTCTTAACCATATGCTAGGGATCAGCTACAAAGAGGTTAAGCAACAGGGCTTTGACTACAAGGGCTATGTTGCAGAAAACTTCGTGCAACAGGAATTAGCTGCACAAGGTATCGACCCAACGTATTCATGGGGTGATGCACGAGCTGAAATTGAATTTATTATTACTGATGAGCAAGGTAGGGTTGTTCCGATTGAAGTCAAAAGCGGTAAGCGCACTAGAGCCAAGTCTTTAGTGTCATATATCACTAAGTGCCAGCCCCATAAAACAATAAAACTGACAGGTACTCAGGGCTCTACAGCAACAGAAACAAAGAACCTCGTTGTCCCACTTTATTTCACTGAGTTTGCCGTGAAGGAATATTTAAAAAGATGAAGAAAGGTACCTATTTAGAAGCTTGGATAATGACTAATTGATTTACAGCCTTACTCTTATCATTCTAGCAATTATGCAGCGGCTTGAGTTCTATAGCTCAGGAAACTCTAGGATGGCCGCATCGTGCCAAAGCTTGCACTGCGAATATACGAAGCCAGTTTTAAATAATGGCAACATGATTTAAAACGGTAGTGTAGGCGCTTCGTTTAAGTAGGTAATTTGCTGGCAACGAGCCTGGGAAAGTCCATAATCCAGTTTGATGCTGTAAACAGATAACTTGTTGAGTATCACTAGTTTGGGTTTGGGTCGTCACATCTGTTGGCGTTGCCACTGTTACTTTAGCAAAAGGCATGACCGTTTTAATTTTAGCCTTGTTGGCTTTACGGGCATAAAAAGTACTGGTACTTAATTTATGCTGACGACAGAAAGCCGTGATCGTTAAGCCGCTAGCGGGCTGCTGTTTTATCAAAGCAGTCCAATCTTCATGTGAACGTTTAGCCATATTAACTCCTGATGTATAGTCAGGAGTTAAAATAAGGGATCAATGAAAGCAGTTGAAGATGTACTTGCCCGGACGCTTACCTTTATTCAGAGTCTTAGGGTCATCCGGTGATACAGATGGTTCACTCTTATCGCGGTGAACAGCGCTTCATACGACCTCAGGTCGCACGGACATTTCCGAGTTAGATATTTAAATCTAATTCGTGAGTTTCGGATTAAAATTTCTATGCTAAGTGTAGTGGTCAACTACAAATGAGAGGCCAAATTCACCGTACCACTACACCCCTTAAAGAACGCCCCATCATAAGGGCAAAGCATCACTAAACTGCCGCCTAAAAATCTGTCAGTTCACGTCAACCTATGACGCTTATTAATCAAACATATTTATTCCGAACCTTGTTGCAATTTCAACACCTTTTTTACTCTCTCAAACCAACTGTAAACTAACTCTCGGGTTTCAGTTGTAGGCAGCGCATTACGCAAACCTGCAATTTGGTCCAGCTCGATAATGCCTGTTTGTTTGTTAAGCTTGATACCAATGGTGACTCTTTGTGGTTGGTTCAAAGTGAACACACAATAATGCCCAGAAACAATGCGAGTATGATAAACCGCAATACAGTGGTGTTGTTCAGCACCTTCTGTGAAAAGCTCATCATAATTTTTGATAGCTACAATGTTTGCTTCATCTGGCACTAGAATAGAATATGGTTTGTCGGCATCAACAGGTCTTAATTTTTCACGCCTTATGTCATTACGCCTATTTATCCATTGCTGATGCAAATGCTCTAGCTCGGCAAATGACGATAACTGACTAACACGTTTACCTGGGTCATTTACCCCCAGCTCGACTCCCAATGCGAGGGTATCTGATAAACATGAACGTAATGCCCTTCTACCTAGTTGGTTTTCACTGGCTATCGCCAGTCCTAGCTTAGTGCCCGTTAGAAAGGGGTATTTATTATCTAAGCTTAATGCAACATAGTTAACTGAAGGGTAATGATTAAAAGCTCTATAGCGTCGACAGTGTTTATCTAGCTGTTTTTTAACATGCTCTAACTCTAAATTTCGTTCATAGGTCAGGGTTAATTTATCAATAAACTTGAGCACAGACTTAGCACCATCATAGCCTAGACAATGCAATATTTGTCGTTGGCCTAATTGGCTAACAGCTAATGCCATTTGGTTATCTACGGTATAATGCTCACAGATTAACACTAACAATAGTGGACGAGTGATGAGTAATTGGGCTGCTACGTCACTATTGGCAGCAAGCCATAACAATTGATATTGATGCTCAGGAAATGCTTGAGTTTGTTCTAAATACCCTGTGGGAATGTTACTCAGCCAGTCATCTAAGCATTGCTCATCGTGGATAATATCAAAACCCAGTCCAAGACCTCCTTCAAGTAACTCTTTGGCCTTAGTTTTAAAGACTCGATATGCCTGTAATTTACTGTGCCAGTCATGTAATTCAATATCATAATCAAAGCCAAATGCACTTGTGGGAATAGAGATATATTGCAAGTTACACTCCTTAAGTTGTTTGGGTTTTGCGTAAAGCCAATAAGTATTCATCACTGTAACCACCACAAAGTTGAATAAATATCGTTCGATTAGTACTGTTGACAGGAAGCTGAAACCTCCCTACGGTTTATTCTATGAGCTTCGGATATCCCTGCTAAATAATGCAGCCCACCGAAGACAAGCGAAAAGCCATTTCTAAATGGCTTTTCGTTTTTATCTCCCGCCTTATATACCCCTTTAAAAACCAAGCTCGATTAACCTATCTATTACTTGTTTTGCATAGCGTCTTGCCATTAAATCTAAGTAAGCTGGATTTTGTGTTTTAGGTAAAAAATCATCCATAAAAGTTGCAGGACGAATTAACGACAGTGTTTGATCATTTTTACAAATGAGCTCAACTGTTGACACCCCATCATAATCAACACCATAAATAATATACGTTGCCGGTGTCTGTGAATTTAGGTAATCATTAAGCTCTGGAGCTAACTCTTTTAAAAAATCCCGCATAACCGAACGAGCCCTAGAGGATTGCTTATCATTACTTTCATTATTAGTGGCGAACTCGACTGACACACAACCCTTTTGATTTTCGCATTGGTAAGTATTGAGTTGCAGTTGGTATGGATACCGCTGCTCTATCCAGTTTGTCACCGTGTCTTCTACCGCGAGTAGAATAAAATGCATTGCTGTATATAAGGAACCGTAATAAAAAATGCCATCAATATACAGCCTCACCCAGTCGCCATAAAACTTGCTGATGTATTTATCAGGCGCCTTAGCAATATATTTTGGTATCTCCATTTCTTCTAATATCGCGTCATCATGGGAATCTTGATATTGCCAGTAGGGAATATCATAACTAAGCAAATCAGGAAAATCGCAAATATCCCGCTCAGGTCTAAAGGGTTCATTCATGGTTAAGTGGTCTTTGCCTTTTACATACAGCTTTTGGCACTCGGCAAGATACTTGTGTTTCTGCGCATCGCTAGCATCAAGGTACACATTATCCGCCTCGTCATCATTCAGGCTCGAAATGCCAGGAAAGTAAGCCTCTAAAATCTGCTGCTTTTTATATTCTAGATCCATCATATTTGCCCCTAATGCGCTGAACGTTAAAAATTCCCTAAATTTAAAACATGGTTCATAACAGCTTCAAAGTCACTATGCTCCCCTTCCAATAAAAGCGAAAGTGGTGTATGACCGTTAAATAATAAGTGCTGATTTTTCATTGTCATGAAGCCGTAAACATTATCTGGATTTGAAAAAACCTGTCTTAACCCGCCATGGATATTCAAAATGTAGCTTATACGTATGACTTGATCTTGATTTAAGTCTTGCTGATTAACGGCGCTAATGTCGTCTTTATTCTTAAAGCAAAGTAAGACTAGTATTTGATTTTCATTACAGCCCCATTTTTCAAGTATTTTTAAAACGGCCTTAAGTCCGACTTTAAAACCTTTCTGTGTAAGCTCCATACCAGCCTCCTACAAAAAACCAAAAACATATTCTTGAAAACTTAAGCGACTAATAATCACAAAAGTAAACTTGCTAAAAATAGAATAATAATCAAAAAACACTGTTGATTTATAAACCAAACAACTGTATAAATCAACAGTGCGAGTAATTAATAACTAAATAAATGCATCTAAAAATAAGGACATAAGATGACTTAGGAGAATATTGTTATGCCAAAGACAAAAAAGTTGCCGCTAAACTCACTTGAATGGCACCAGCATCCAAAGCTCACAACTTTGTTGTCTGGCGATTGCCATCAGCTATCGACGCTTCCCGATCTTCAGTTTATTAGCTTTGCACAACTGCAGAGTATTCTTGATTCCTGCCCAATCCCTGTAGTGAAAAGAGCAAAAGTTGATGCTTATTACTTATTGGCTCCAATGCCCATCTTAAAACAGCTACTTGGTCATCCTGATTCCCATAAACTAACAGCATCATTAAATATTTATAGCGAACCCGAACCGACATTATCCACCCTAGCCTTAATTAAACCCGCATTGTTTTACCAAAAATATAAACGACTTCCTGAGATATTGCATAGCCGACTTGATAAAGCAAAATCAATGAACTTAGTCACTCCAAATAAAAATCAAATAAGTCAGCTAGCCCAAATATCTCCTTCTGCTTTTCGTAAAATAACCCACTCACAAGGGGGCAACCATGGGTAAGTCGAGTTCTATCGCCAAAAAAAATCGCCAACGAAACGCCGGTGGAGTGATGCCCGACCCCATCAAAATTGCAACGGCGCTCATAAAGCTTTTTAGCACGTTGAACAATAGAAACTATAAAAAAGTGAACAAAGAAAAGTTTCTCGTCGTTATTATCTATTTATGGCTCACTCAACGGCTAACAAAAGATAAGACCAACGATAAAAATGCTAAACCCGCCGATTTTTTTATCCCTGACTGTATTCGTGTAACAGGCAGTGAAGAGTGCCAAGAACATGCTTTTAGAACGGTCAAAGACGGTAGTCACTCTTGGGCTGAATATGCTCAACCCTACCCCACAAAACAAGGTGAAGTATTTCTCTGGCAACCAATACCTAAAGGGTTAAATGCATTGTTTAGACCGTTTATTTCAAAACAACGATATAACACGCCTTGGCTATCAAGAAGTGAGATAAATTTAATTATTGAGATACTGACTAAAAAATGGAGAAAATCAACATCTGTCATAGGATTTCCTAGCGCAAGAAAAGACAAATTATTCAATTACTTCACAAATTGCATTCAGGTTGATAATGAGCTTTCAAGCATGAGTAAATATGTCTTGCTACGAGAGCACAAATTGCACCACCGAAACGCCAAAGCGTATCAATCAGAAGACAGTGATCGGATCCGCTATCGAATATATCAGGCGCACGAACGTTATCTAGAGCATATTTTTACTCAAGTGAGGTTGTTCAATTGGGAAGCGATGCTTTCAATTAAGTCCTCAAATAAAGAACAAAAATCAGAACTCTACTTAATCAATAAACACCGAGGGCAATCATTGCCAGATGAACTCATCGAAGAAGGCAGAATTGCCCAACTGCGTAAAATACAATACCAAGGAGGGACTGAGGAAAGAGCTGATATTCCGATCCAAATAGGCAGTTCAAAAGTACTACAAGAACATGAAGTGACTCATTTTTTTGCTTCATTACATGATGAAATTATTCGCTCTAAGCCTGTTGGTAAAGTTGAATTAAGTCAGCATATTGAGTATTACAACTTATGTACTTACCACCTTGCTTTACTGTTTGTATTTCTCACTGGTGTTCGTCCAACTCATGAGATTTCAATTGAAAAGGAACGTTGTTACAGATTAAGTACCTGTGCCGTCAGTGATAAAGGGCGACTGAGGCAAATCATTTTATGTGATTACTTTAGCCAACAGCTCAGACACTACCTCAGTTTACAACGCTCATTAAGTACTCACCTTTCCAGCTCATTTAACAGTCCTTATCTATGGTATTTATGTGATCCTAGTGAACAAGCTTGCCCATTAACGGCTAAAAAGTTAAAGCTATTTATGCATGACAGATTAAAAAATAAAACCCCCTACATGCTGAGGCACACTTTTGCTCAATGCGCACTAACCAGTGTTTATCCTATCAGGCTAACAACCAGTCAGATCGACCGATTAATGGGGCATTCAGAATATGGTGAGCACTTTGGAAGTGATCATCTTTTTCCTGCAAACTTAACCACGATAAAGCAGCATTTAAACAGTTTAGCTAGTCGCTTTGACATCAAAGAGGTTTGCTATGTCTAATCGGTTTAATGGCTTAATACCTGCCGACATTATTCACTTTTATCAACGTGGGGGTGGCACTTGCGCAGAAGAGGATGAACTTTTATGGGTTATTGATCATTGGCCTGATAGCATGATGCCTGCAAGTGAACAATCTGCATACCAACGCGAAGTCACTTCTGATGAAATAAATTACTTAAGAAAAATCATCAAGACAATCCCTACAGGGAGACAAAAAAAGCTTAGAAATGCACTCAATGATCTACTCTGCTATTTAAGCGATGCGCTTCACTGGCAAGTACCACCTGAAGTCGTTAATCAGTTAAAAGATAAAGATTTACAGTGGTTTGAGCAGCTCAACCAATTTGCCCATCAAGCAGGTATGCTTCAAGATGGATACGAAGCGATTCGTACTCAATATATTAAAGTACGCCCGGCTGTAAGTAGTGAATTTACCGCTTTAGTTATTGGTTTAGAGGTCGCCCCGCTTTCAATTGAGTATCTAGCACATGTTCTCAATGAACCTAGCAGTATCAAACAAGAAGGCACTTCGCTTTACCTTGATATCACTCACTTAGCAAAAAAAAGTAAACTACAGCAAAAGCAGCATTTCACCCGCTATCATTTACCTTTGTTTGTATACCGTGTTTTACAGGACTATTACGCAACAACCTTTGCCAATGATAAGCACTCAACTTTATACCATAAGAACAAAAAAGTAACTGCTAGCCAATTGGTGCGTAAACTTAATCTATATACACCAGTAACGCCTTTTTCGTTACCAGAGCTAAATGCTCAAAAATGGCACCTGCGCCTTCAATCGGTTTGGCTATATAGAGACAATATCGTACCGAGTTTTTTAAAAGACATTCGTGACCCAGAAAGGCATGTTGCGTTTAATAAACCAATCATCAAAACAAAAGAAAAGCATCTTGCCTTAACAGCCATTTATCAAAAGGATTGGAATGAAAATTGGTTTGAAGGGCTCAGCTCAAAAGCCAAAGTTAATCGATGGCCACATAAAACATTACGAAAAACATCGTTAAACAGTTCACAAAAGCCAGCACCAGTCCCAGAGTGGAACCCTCATAACATATTGCCAGCAATGCTTTTTCATTATAAAGCTGATTTAATCAAGTATGGCGGTGTCATTAAAGAAACGTTGTCTGATGACACAATTAATGCATATACCAATATTGAACAAGTTTTTGAAGATAACCCACTACCTTACGAAAAAACACTTGATAGTGACGCATTGCACTTATGGGCGCACACGGTTTATGACAGCTTAAGCAATGAGGGACATCAAAAATATGTTCACTACCTTTTTCGCTTTATGAGTCACCATCCTTTAACCGAGAATTTAGATATTTCAGAGTTTGATCCACCAACATCCACCCCCAGTGTTGACCCTAATTACCTCACATTAGCGGAATTAGACGAAGTCATTAACGCTTTGCTCACGCAAGACACTGGAGAAATGATGCAACGACTGTTCTGCGCAGTAGCCTGCATCATTGGCTACTTTGCAATGTTACGCCGAGGGGAAGTATTACGCCTTAGGATTCAAGATATCTTCTGTTACAGCACAGACAAACAGCAGTTTCATTTTGATATCAGAGAAACCACTGAAGGCAGTACAAAAAATAAAAGTGCCAGAATGGTACATGTCGTGATCCCCGAAGAATACGCTTGCTTAGTCAGGATGGTTATCGACATCAAGCAATCGGCCTCCGTAAATGAACCATTAATTGGGTTTGCAGATGAAAAAATGCATTCTAGGCAGTTACACTATCTACTCCCTATTACCAGAGCAATTAAGGCTGTTGCTGGTGAGGATGTCAGATTTCATCACCTTCGCCACAGTGGCATTTACCTTTTTATGCAACAGGCACTGCATCTCGCTTATGAAATATCACCTAATGAAACCACCGATGAAAGCTATTTACCTCGTTTACTCAGTCCAAGCGCCATAGCAAAGCGATTTCATTATTGGGTAAAAGCCAAGCATTTCTCACAATATAATGACAATTTATTACTAAGTGAAATTTGTCAGCAAATTGGGCATAAATACTACTCCACAACCCGTTGGTCTTACCTTCATGGTATTGATTGGCTATACCCTTTTTACCGCTATGGCTTTGGCGAGCGACAACAACGTGAATTTAACCACAATGAGTTAAAGTACTTGCTAAGACTTAGTCCTACATCAAATGATCTATCACGACAACTCAGTCTAATTAATACTGATTATCGGGATAAAATGCCTAGTCAGAAGCAACAAGACGCTATTCTATTGACTGAGGTAACGCTCAAAAATTGGTTATTTAAAACATCGCAAAAATCAACGTTAAGCATACCTGCAGTTCAAGATTTGCCACCCTCTGACTTCGATGGCATTGCAAGCACTGACCTAGCATCGCTATGGCAAGTAAGCTGTGATACTAGCTCATCAGGCCATTTTCTAAATGATTTATTAAAGCAAGTACGCTTAGGAGAATTAAATTGGAAAACGTTCAGTCTAATTTGGCAACGTTCAGGAAAGCACACCTATCAACCATTAACTAAAAAGCAAAAAACAGCATTGTCACTCCTTCCTACTTTTGTTCTCGATAGCAATAATCAAACTGAGTTTCGTTTGCACATTATCTTGGCATGTAACAGTAAGAATGCTCAACTGATCACTCGCGTTTTTAGGACTCATCAATGGCACTGGTTATCCCTTGATTTTGAATTAGTCTGCAATCGAAAGACCAACATTCAAAGACAAGAAGCGCTGCTTAAAGAACAATTTATGATTAAAGGCGACACCTATCGCTGCATTAAACAATCAACTGGAAATAGTCATTTAATCATTACTTTTAAATTGAAGTTAAACACTAAAAATAAGGCAAAGTCCCAGCCCTCGCTAGACCGAGGTATTTATCAGCATTTACATCAGTTTTTAACAAACTTCCAATCACTTCAGTAGAAGAGGTATTTATGAATGAGCTCGTCATCCCACACACGCTATTTCGCTCTTTTGAAGCGATTAGTAAACAACTGCAAGCCAAAAAAGCGGATTACGGCGTCAGTGTTTTCATTTCACCAAAAGATGCAACGGTAACCTGGGTTGGCGGTAGCAACCCTAACTACTCGCTCATCGTTCAACCTTTAGAAAAAGGCCATGGACTAAAACAGGCTAAGTTTTACATTCCAGGTGACTTTTTTAAACACTCACTTAAATCAGTAATTGCGTTCAATAGAAAAAGCACTGGTTCCCTACTTTTGCCACTCATATTTGAATTGGAATACAAGAATGGGAAATACATAAATGCCACTCATGTTGAAATACCCGATATATCGATACCGTCACTCAATCCTATCTATCCGTCTTGTCGTAAATTTGACCTGTTAGCTGCTTTTAAAAAGCATGTTGAGTATATTGATACGCTGCCACAACGTGCGGTTGTTGAGTTTTCGATCGCTGATTTAGATAAGCTAGATATGAATGTAAATCCATTAGGCAACTTTGAATATTTACAGCTCGAATCCAACTCACATAACCTACGCTTTCAGCGTGGAGGAAACGTTGGAATAGAAACGTTATCAAGCAATATCCCACTGCCAGTAACTCTAACAATTAATAATGAAACCTATCAACAATTGCGCCATATTTGCCAAGAAACGCAATCACAAACGGTGGCTATTGCGCAAGAAGGTGAATTAATTACCATCCGTAGCCCTGAAAAAACAGTGACACGCTCAATTGCAGGGCTCACTGCATTTATAGAAACACAACAAAACCAATCAACGATTGAAGTCACTCTCATAGCAGATATTCAATCCTTTAAAGGTGAAATCGAATCTCACGCCGATTATAAATCGGAAAAAAAAGCCGACCAATGTTACTTCTTAATCGACGATAACAAAATATATATGTCCTCGACGATTAGTGCTGACGGCTTATCAAAAGCTGTTTATGCTAAATCGATAAAATCCGAACAAACCCGTTTGTACCGTTTTCACCCAAAAGAGCTAATAAACACTCACATAAATGACCTTATTAGCATGGCGCAAGTGAAAATTTGTATCGTCATCAATGAAAATCATGAACGCTTTTTTGAGTTTTATAGCAGCACAAAAGAAGGAAGCCTACCCTATGTACAAATTCCTGTAGAAACCATTGATACAAGCGTAAGCAATATAAATAAAATCAAAAATGGCTGTATAACAAAGACTGTCCAGGAAATACTTGAAACAATACAGCAAGAAAATGGATCAGCTCAGAACGAACAATTGGAGTTAATCGGTTTTTAAGCAATGAGATTATAAAAGCAGATATTAGATAACAAAGCACTGGACAAATAGACAGTGTTAGTTATAGTGATAGATGTCTTTTTAACCAATATTACTCAATTGAATGCTATTGGGAAAAAATACGAAATGAAAGATAGGAAGGTAAAAGTAAAAGTAAGATTAAAAGTAAAAGTAAGATTAGAAGTAGAAGTAGAAATAGAAGTAAGCAGTAATGGATTAACTTGCGCGTTTTAAAAGCCCTGTTAACCTAAAGTAACTTTAAATGAAGCAGTTGGGGCAGAGTGGCGGCAACCACTCTACCCCGTACCGGCTGCGACGACTTTTAATCCAGACCCAGCCGATGAGTAAATTCTAACGAATTCCATTGGTAAGGGACAGATCTATTTAACGATCTGTAATCAATGGAGGCCACTATGGCTCATATTCGCATACGTCCAAACGGGCGCATTCAGTTCGACATGCATCTTTATGGCTGCCGTTTTCGTGAAGGCAGTAAATTGATGGCAACCCCTAAAAACCTCACCCAAGCTAAAGCCATGCTCAAAAAAATGAATGCTGAGATTGATTTAGGCAGCTTTCAATATCGTGACTATTTTCCAAAAAGTAAAAAAGTCGCTAAATTTGAGCAACTGCAACGCGACAAACATCCTGACCGTGAATACCCATTTTTCAATGACTTTGCTAACCAATGGTTTGAACGCAAAAAAGGCGCTTGGAAAAACAGTTATAAAAGCACCATCCGCAACACACTCGATAAATACCTTATACCCGAATTCGGTAATACCTTGGTAAATGATATCACCCTGTCGCAAATAGATTATTTTCGACAAGAATTAATGGAAATAATGAAAGACTGTGATACACGCCAATTATCGAATCGCCGTATTAATTTCTTACTTTGGCCTGTAATTGCCATCATTAGCTTGGCCGCTGAAGAATGTAAATTTGAATATCCCTTAAGACGCTACAAAGCGCTCAAGGAAGAAAAAGCAGAGTCGCACCCAATGACGATTGAAGAGGTGCGCAAGTTTTTAGACAAGGTGCCACAAGAGTGGAAGGATTACTTTATTATCCGATTTTGGACTGGGATACGTAGCTGCGAGATACACGGCCTTGAATGGCAGCATATTGATTTTGAACACCGTTTAATTCGTATCCGTCAGAACTGGGTAAATGGTGAGGTCTGTGATGTTAAAACGCCTAAATCACGCCGAGACTTAAAGATGTGCGATACCATCTACGAAGCCTTTAAACGCATTAAAGATTCGTATGAGGCTGGTTATGCTCCCTATTCTGACTTTGTGTTTACCGGCAAATCAGGTGCGCCACTGGATACCCACTATGTGAGTAAAGCATTATGGTACCCCACATTAATCAAAGCAGGACTTAAACGCAGACGCGCTTACGAGACGCGCCACACTGCAGCAGTGCTTCATATCGCAGCCCTTGAGAATCCCTTGTACATCTCACAAATGCTTGGTCACAGCGATACTCGCTTATTGTTTGACGTATATGCCCCTTATGTAGCTAATGCATCACGTACTGATGGAAATGCATTTGATACGCTGATGCGCAGTGAAGGCTTTTCTTAAAGGTGTAGACGTTTTAATAAAATCCCCATTTTATAATTTTGTCTCTAAAAGCAAAAAACCAACTCATTGTGAGTTGGTTTTATTGGTAATGCGAAAGTAATCTAATCTAGAGCAATGTTTTAATTACTTTAGCAAAATCATCACCTAGATTTTTATCACGAAGGCCATATTCAACAAAGGCTTTCATGTAACCCAGTTTGTCACCACAATCATGTGATTTACCGGTCATATTGAACGCTTCAACAGTATCTTGTTCAATTAGCATATCAATCGCATCTGTTAACTGAATTTCGTCACCCGCGCCCGCTGGTGTTTTAGCTAATAGATTCCAGATTTTTTCTGATAGCACATAACGACCAACAACAGCTAAGTTTGATGGAGCAGTCCCAATGGCAGGCTTTTCAACCATAGCTTTGATTTTAGCTGAATCACCTGGGGCGATTTCTTCACCATTACAATCTGCAATACCGTATTTGTTCACTTCATTATCTGGTACTGGCGCAACCATAATCTGACTAGCAAAACTGGTATGGTAACGTGCCATCATCGCAGCTAAATTTTCAGTTTTTTGGTTTGCTGTATATTCATCTAAAATAACATCAGGCAATACCACTGCAAAAGGTTCATTACCGATACAAGGTTTAGCGCACAACACTGCATGCCCTAGGCCTTTAGCCTCACCTTGACGAACACTGATAACAGAAACGTCTTTAGGACAAATTGATTGTACTTCTTCTAACAGCTGACGTTTAACACGCTTTTCAAGCGTTGATTCAAGCTCGTAAGATTTATCAAAGTGGTTTTCAATGGCATTTTTACTGGCATGGGTAACCAGTACAATTTCTTTAACGCCAGCAGCTACACACTCATTAACGATATACTGAATAAGCGGCTTGTCCACGATAGGTAGCATTTCTTTTGGAATCGCTTTAGTTGCAGGAAGCATACGTGTGCCAAGGCCTGCAACGGGAATAACAACTTTCATGAAAAACCTTATTTAATTAGGTGACTGAAAAACAATGATAAAAATATACTAGACTAAATTAACCACATTTTGAACAGCTGGTTTGTTTTTTTCTGTTTGCTGATAAAGCAAATCACAAATACCATCCGTTGGCGCAAAGCCTGTCGGCGTGGTTAATAAAATGTCCCGTATTGTGGCATGGTCAAAAGCATGACAAGCGGTATCTAAACGCTCAAGAATTTTCGAATACTCTGCCCATGAAAGATGAACCTCATTAGCCGTCATAATTCTTTCATGCTCAGTACCCGTAACAT
This sequence comes from Shewanella sp. 10N.286.51.B8, assembly GCF_041469325.1. Classification (NCBI taxonomy): domain Bacteria; kingdom Pseudomonadati; phylum Pseudomonadota; class Gammaproteobacteria; order Alteromonadales; family Shewanellaceae; genus Shewanella; species Shewanella sp. 10N.286.51.B8. The sequence continues at coordinate 199,469 of NZ_JBFRKG010000032.1, read as the reverse complement.
CATCACCAATTAGTAACTCTTCATAGAGTTTTTCACCTGGGCGTAATCCACTATATTCAATCGCGATTTCACCTTCAGGGTTTAATTCATCACGGACATCAAAACCACTTAATCGGATCATTTTACTGGCTAAATCGACAATTTTGACTGATTTACCCATATCTAATACAAACACATCACCGCCTTTACCCATAGCACCAGCCTGAATAACCAATTGCGATGCTTCAGGAATGGTCATAAAGAAACGGGTGATTTCTGGGTGAGTTACAGTTACTGGTCCGCCATTGGCAATTTGGGTTCTAAATAGCGGTACTACAGAGCCTGATGACCCTAAAACATTACCAAATCGCACCATACAAAAGCGAGTTTGATGATCCTCTTTTGAAAAAGCTTGTAACACAAGCTCTGCCATACGCTTGGTTGTGCCCATAACGTTAGTTGGTCGTACCGCTTTATCTGTTGAAACTAAAACAAAGGTTTCAACTTTGGCAGCAATAGCCGCTCTGGCTGTATACAGTGTGCCAAACACGTTATTTCGAACACCTTCAACAACATTGTGCTCAACCAGTGGCACATGCTTATAAGCAGCGGCGTGGTATACAGTCTGAACGCCAAAAGATTCCATAATCGCTTGAACACGGTTTTCACGCTGAACCGAGCCCATCATCGGCAAAATACGCACATTGAGGCCAAGCTCATTTGCTGTTGCTGATAACTCTCTTTCAATGGCATAAAGCGAATATTCAGACAGTTCGAATAACACTAATTTTTTTGGTGATTTTTTTAAAATTTGACGACATAATTCTGAGCCGATAGAGCCGCCAGCACCAGTCACCATAACCACTTTATCGGTAATATTGGCGGTTAATAAATCTTGTCTAGGCGCGACCGAATCACGCCCTAATAAATCATCAATTTCAACTTCTTTAATATCACTATAAAGTTTATTACCACTTACCAGATCGGCCATTGCAGGAATGGTTAACACCTGAGTAGATAGCGACTCTAAACGATTAAGAATGTCTTTACGTTTGGCTCTGGTTGCACTGGGTATTGCAAGCAACACTTTGGTTGCTGCTTTTTGAGTGATGAGTTTACGTATGATTGAGGGTGAATGAACATGAACACCTTGGATTACGCTGCCATGTAGCGCTTCATCATCATCGACGAAAGCGTAAGGATAATATTCATGGCTTAGCACCAAAGAGTTCAGTAATTGACGACCACTAACCCCTGCACCATAAATAATCACTGGCTCACCGTGACGTTTAATACCTGAGCCAACTAAAGAACGAACAAGTGCACGAGTCCCCCCTACAAACACCAAAGCGAACATGGCATATATGATAGGAACAGTGCGAGGCAGATGCGCTTCAGTAAAATAAGATACGAACACTAAAGTGACAGTTGACGCGACAATACCAAGTAAAATAGCCGTTATTGCTTGTAAGCTCATATAACGCAATACCGCGCGGTACAAACCAAGCTTGGCGAACGCTAAAATGCTGAAAGGAATACTTGTAGCAACCAAAGCCCAGTAATGCCCATTAAGCAACACACTGACATCATCAACTCTGACTAATAACGCAGCCCAAAAGGCAAAGCTTAGAAAAACAGTGTCAATTGCGATACTCACTAAACGTTTTTGACTACGCTCTAAACGAAACAACTTTTGCAAAAAATCCATTTTCCGCTCCATAAACTTAAAAATCATAGTGTATTACTTCTTTAAATACTAACGCATCACCACTATACCATTTACAGGGTAATATGAGTAATGCGTACAACCAGCTTAGGATATTATATGTGATAGCATGAAAGAACACGAAGAAAAAACTTAACTTGTGCACTACTCTGGAATTGTAGGAATAAATGTGAACAAAAAACCGATGAGACACATTTTTATCGACTTTTTTGATAATGAGACAGAAAAAATTAGCGCTAGTTTAAGTAAATCAATACTCTAGCGCTAAAATCATAATAGATAGATAGGACAGTTCGGACTACTTTTGTGCAGATAACAAAACACTGCGAATAACTTCACATGTTCTATCTATCTCAGCTTTAGTCAAAGTTGGATGAACTAAAAACATTAAACTGGTTTCCCCTAGTTCAACCGCATTTGGTAAACGTATCTCAGGGCGCCATGGAGTATTATCAAAGGCTTTTTCAAGATATACCTCTGAGCAACTACCTTGAAAAGCTGGAACACCAAGAGCCATAATTTCATCTACGATACGGTCTCTTGACCAGCCTACGGCTAAGTTTTCAGGTTTAACAAACATATAATGCTTGTATTCTGCATGTTCAATATAATCAGGCACAAGAACAGTTCGAACGACATTTATATCAGCAACAGCTTCATCTATCGCTTTAGCATTGGATTGACGTTTAGCTGTCCAGCCTTGCATTCGAGTTAATTGAATACGTCCAATAGCTCCCTGCATTTCAGTCATGCGCCAATTTGTGCCAAAGCTTTCATGTAACCAACGAAACCCTGGTGGATGTTCACGGTTATAAATCGCATCAAAACTTTTACCATGATCTTTATAAGACCACATTGTTGACCATAACTCTTTATCATTAGTTGTAACCATCCCACCTTCACCACCAGTGGTCATGATTTTATCCTGACAGAATGACCAGGCACCGATATGGCCAATAGAACCAACACTTCGGCCTTTGTTCTTTGCACCATGTGCTTGAGCACAGTCCTCAATAACCTTAAAGTCATGTTTTTCAGAAAGCACCATAATAGCGTCCATGTCAGCGGGCATGCCAGCAAGATGAACAACAATCACAGCTTTGGTTTGTGGCGTTAACACAGCTTCAATTGATTCTGCTGTAATATTTTGGCTTTCTAAGCTGACATCTGTAAAAATCGGAGTAGCGCCACTAGTCACAATTGAGGATGCAGAAGCTAGAAACGTGCGAGGAGTAGTAATAACTTCGTCATCCACACCAACACTTAGCGCTTTCAACGCAAGGTCTAGAGCTAAAGTGCCGTTACCTAGAGCAATTGCATTATCACAACCAACCCAAGCCGCAAATTCTTTTTCAAAGTTTCGACATTCTTGACCAGTCCAATAATTGACTTTATTTGACAGTAGGACGCGACTAACTGCATCAGCTTCTTCTTGAGAAAAAGATGGCCAAGGCGAAAATGGAGTATTTAACATATAGATTTACCAATTAATAACTGTACCAGCCCATGAATAACCAACACCAAAACCAATTAACATAATTTTGTCACCGGATTTGAATTGATTCTGATCAATTGCAGTCTTTAAACCTAAAGGAATTGTTGATGAAACTGTGTTTCCAAAAAATTCATAAGAAGTGAGGAATTTATCCTTAGAAATTTTACATTTTTTCCGTAACTGTTCTAGCATGAATTTATTAGCTTGATGGAATATGACATAATCAATATCATCTTTTTCATAGCCAGCCTTAATAAGTAAATCGTTAAAGCTTTTAGGAACTGAGTTCAATGTAAAAGTAAATATTTCACCACCATTCATATATAAATCTTTGGGTGAGCGAACATTACCGCTTGCATCTTCGTATTCAACAGATGAGTTTGCATCGATTGGGAATTTATTTCCGCCATGAGGCACTATAAGATTATCCGCACCAGAACCATCAGTACCAAACACAAATGGCCCTATCGAATCAAAGTCTGAATTTTTACCCGATATCAATGTGGCAGTTGCTGCATCTCCAAATAGAGTCCTAACACTCTTATCACCATCGGCAATATATTTAGAGTACAACTCTGAAGTCACTAATAAAATATTTTTAGCTTGACCAGATTCTATGAGCCCTTTAGCTAAGCTCAGTCCATATACATAACCTGAGCAACCTAAATTGAAATCTAAGGCTGCACATGATATTGGTAAATTTAATCTATTCTGAACTAAACACGCTGTTGTAGGTAACTTATAATCGGGACTTTGCGTGCAAAGTAGAAGGCAATCTATTTCAGCTTTACTTATAGCATTCTCATTAAATAGATTTTCACAAGCAGAAACGGCCATATCAGAACATGTTTCATTCAATCCTGCAATGTGCCTTGAACTTATTCCTGTTTTATCAAAAATCTTTTCAACACTCCAATCTGGGAATTGTTTTGAAAGCTCTTCATTGTCAAGAATATCATTGGGTAGATAAGACGAAATAGCTGAAATATAAGACTTCATAAAACCTCCTTAATGTGCACTGTAACCACCGTCTACCACTAAAGTAGTACCAGTAATCCACGATGATTTATCACTAGCAAGGAATGCAGCAGCGTGGGCAATATTTTCTGGAATACCAAGTCCTAAAGGATGCTTTTCCGATATTTTACTTTTCTGTTCTTTTGTTAATTGCTTACTAAATTCTTCATTCATTTCTGTCTCTACATGACCTGGAGCAATACAGTTCACTCGAATGTTACACCTTGATAATTCAATGGCTAAAGATTTAGAGAGCCCAATCAACGCAGCCTTTGAGGCGGCATAAGTAGAAACTGCGGGCTCCCCACAAAATGCAGCAACTGAACTGATAAATATTAAACTTGAGCCATTAGGATTGAAAAAACCTTTTCTTCTAAAATTTTTGGCTAAAAACTGAGAACTCTTAACATTAGTATCAAAAACTTGGTCAAAATGAGATTCATTAATAACTTGTAAAGGGATTGTTTTTTGTATTCCAGCACAATGAACAACAACATCAAGCATACCTACTTGGTTATTTGCGGACTCCATTAAGTTCTTCACATCTTGAACATTTGAAACATCTGCAGAAATAATTAAATGATCTGTTCCAGTTAGCAAAGAATGTGTTTTTTTCAATCTAGTATGATCACGACCACTTAAGATAAGCCGTGCGCCTTTTTTACTGAAATATATAGCAATAGCTTTACCCAGTCCTGATGACGCCCCAGTAATTAAAATATTTTTATTTTTCATACAATACTTGACTCATAAATTAATACATCACACACATATAATACAAATAATTATAATTGATACTAAAACATAAAAAAAACAGTATGGTGATTACAAAAAAATACTTGTATTTTTGAATTAAACACATGGCACCAAGGAAAAGTTTATAACAATTGATATTTAAACAAAAGATCACAGAGCGCTTAACAAACAAAAACATTGATGAACGCCCCATACAACCAAACCCATGAAAAACTATAAGTTTAAACTTAATAAACTCTTGACTTAACGACTAATTAATTCTGAACCAAATCAATTAAGTTCTTCACTTCTGAAGCACCACCAACCAGAGATGGTGACAGTACAATGTTAAAATTTGAATCCACTTCAGAAATAAAGCTTATAACTGCAAGCGAATCCCAGTTTTCAGCATCAAGTTTTGTACCTTGATTAACTTCATCCACTTCCAATATTTCTGCAATTATTTTTAACAATTCTATTTCTTTTGACATTACAAACTCCAATTGTACTTTAAGTGTTATCAACATAGTTACTTTATTACTTACTAACGACTAATAGTATTTAATAAGCATTTAGTAAAAAACAGCCTATCCATTACATAATAGCTATGAAATTACCAATATAAAGGTATCTTTATTTCAAGGGTCTAGCAACTTCACTTACACCTCTAATTAGAGCCTATAAATAGTCTTTACTAATTAGGACTGAATAAAGCGAACTTGGCTCTTCTTGAGATAAAGATACTGTAAATAAGATATTAATCGCTTTGACTTAGCAAATATTGATATTCCATTTCAAGAATAGCTTGTTTATTTCTTTGCTTTAGTTCTCTTAGTTTACCATCGATAGACACATACACTGTCCATGGTTTTAGATTTTTATGAATAATAGCGCCTGCACCAACTGCACATCCCTCACCTATAGTAACACCGGGAAAGATAATACTATTAGTTCCTATTATGGCATGGCGACCAATCTCAACTTTGTTAAGCGTCACATTGGTGAACTCAGATGGTACAGTAGGGTTTGTCAAAAATGGACCTGAGAAGTCATCGCTTCCAGTGATAATCCTACAACCAGCACTCAAACCAGCAAAATCACCAATAATACACTCCCCTCCCCCAACAATAGATGTAAATGAACCTATATGAACATTTCGGCCAATGTCTGTAATCTTACCAGCATTGATAAAGCAGAAATCATCTATTTGACTTTTTTCGCCAAGGTGTAAATTCTCTAAATTAATTATCTTAGCTAGATTGTATATTGTGCCATTAATCATTTTTATTACCTTTGAATGGTTTTGCTGTAACATGCCCTTCAGATGAAATACCCTCTTTGACAATTACTTTTTGTACCGTCAACAGCAAAATCTTAATATCTAACAAAAGGGATTGATTTTCGACATACCAAGTATCAAAATCAAATTTTTGCTCCCAGCTAATAGCGTTTCTTCCGTTCACTTGAGCCCAACCTGTAATACCTGGTCTAACGTTATGTCGTTTGGCTTGATGCTCATTATACAAGGGCAAATATTGCATCAATAGAGGACGAGGTCCGACTAAACTCATATCGCCTTTTAAAACCGCAATAAGACCTGGCAATTCATCTAAACTAGTTGCGCGCAGCTTTTCCCCAAAAGATGTTAAGCGCTCATCATCAGGTAATTGATTGCCATCTGCATCCGTCGCATCTTTCATGCTTCGAAATTTTAACATATTGAATGGTTTACCATCTAAGCCTGGTCGTTGTTGGCAGAATAAGACGGGGCTTCCAAGCTTTTTATGAATTAGCAGGACAGTGATAAGCATCACTGGAGAAAGAGCAATTAATGCTAATAGAGATACGAGAATATCCATCATTCTTTTAATCATGGTCAAGTAACCCTTCTACAATATTTAATATCCTTTGATAACCTATTGACCTGTCAAAATCGGTATTAGGACGAAACATTAAACTTTTTCGGCTGTTATACAATTCTACAATTCTCAATTTTGCATCCTGAATATTACCAGCTTCATAATTAGCATGGCAAACCGTGTTCAAGACTTCCTGCACCTCTGGATTCGTTTGACTGTTTAAAATAGGAATCCCCAAACTCATGAAATCAGAGAGTTTATTAGTAATAGACTGCTTTGCTGCTTTTTTTATCGCATTAACTGCAACGTCTGAAGATTTCAAAAATGAAAAAAGTTCGTCCAAATTTATAAATCCGTTAAAGAAAACAGATTTACCAGCCAAGGATTTTAATTTATCCTCAAAAGGGCCGCACCCAAATATATGGAACTCTATTGGATAATTCTGGGTCACCAACTCATTAACTGCTAGTATAACAGTTTCGACATCGTAACTATGACTTAAAGTACCAATGTAAGACAAAATAAATTTGTCCTCTTCCTTTTCCTTAGGGACAGATTTAGCAATAATATTAAAGTCACTTCCAATGTAAACCACATCTCCAGCGGCCTTACTATTCACTGAGGCTGCTCTATCTAAATATGTTTTTGACACTGCGATTAAAGCATCTGCAGAAGCATAAGCACAATTAGCTTTTTTAGTAAACGGCAAGAACCTTTCTGGTAATAAATCTAACAAAGGAAAAGCTGAACAAATAGATTCAGGCCATACATCTTGAACATCTACAATCAACTTAAAACCAAACTTACTTTTATACTTTGACAATATCAAATTAGTTTCTATTAATGGGAATGCTGAATAAACCAAGTCAAATTCATTATTTTTCTGAAACCACTTATCAAAGTTAACCGAAAAGACTTTATGACTATAAAGCCTTGAAAGGGATACATTTTTCTTATAACCGACCTCGTTAATATACTGAATTTTATAATTAAGGTTGCCAGGCAATTCTTTATCCCTAAAACATTTGTCAAAATGCCTAAAGTTACTTGTAAGTAAAGTAACTTCATAACTATTAGAAAGCAACTCTGCTATATAAAGGAAGCGATTAAAACTCGGTTCATTTGGTAATGAACAAAATGGTGCAACTATTAATATTTTACTTTTCAAAAGAAAACCTTATTTCATTATAATAGTAAGAAGCTTTATGAAAAAAAACGCGAAAATAACATACCTGAAGCACATTAACATGCCAAGCACATTATATTTTACAAAAAACTACAGCGGCCTGCGAAATCTATTTTTAAAGCAGCCATTAAAAACGATAATAGACAAAAACCAAAACCATGAAAAATAAACCATGGGATTACTAGATGACGCTATAACAAAACATACATAACCACTAAAAATTGAACCAAAGATAGTATTTTCTACCCTATCACTACATTTAAAATTCATTAACAATTTTAATGCAATACCCACAAAGCAAGAAAGTAAAACCATTGTTATCAAGAATCCATTCTGCGCCAAAAAAGCCAAATAGACCCACTCATATGACCATTTTTCAATAGCATTTCGTATATAGACTGGATGAGAGTTCAATCCATGACCATAAATTGGTGAATCATTAAAATAATTTAATAAAACCTCGGCCTGATAATTCCTAATTGCTCCAGAAGCATCGTTCTTGTCAAACGCTAGCAATACCGTATTCAAAAATGTATCCAAAGGGCTTTTCAAGCCTGTGATATACCCTATTATTTCAAAAATTATAATTAAAATTACAACAAAAACAAGAGAACCAAACAAAAGCCTAAATAGAAATTTCAAATCGACATTATATTTAAGAATATACAATAATACATTTAGAAAAATTCCGAAGAAAAATAAAACTTGAAGACTCCGCCGCCCCGACAAAACAACGATAATAAACCCAAAAAACATTAATATCGACAATAGCTTCTTATTAGATGATTTATCAAAAAAAAGCATCGTTGAGATATATGGCAAAAGAAATATAAGCGATGGTTGATTTGTAAGACGAAACTCTAGTTGTTCTTCACCTATTTTAACACCTCCAAACGTTTTCATTTCAACCAAAAAGCTAGGCATTTGATACAGACCAACTTTACTACCTACATAGAAGAAGCTTAACAACAAAAGAAACGCAGTCGCTACAACCAGGGTATTATTAATAAACAAGAGCCTTTCTTTATTAATAACAACAGATAATACAGCACATATTAGAGGCATTAATATTATACTATTTAAAAGACTTGTGCTAAATTCAAACCCATTAGAAAGACCATGGAGATAAGAAACCGAGAACAAACTCAATAAAAGCAAGAGAAAACCAACAAATTTTTTGGATATGAATATGCCTTTCCTAAAGAACACTTCAAACAAAGAAAAACCAAACAAAACGATTAAAACAATTAATTTTAAAATAGTAAAATCGCCTGAAAAATTAAGCATTAGGAATAGAAAGCCAAATAAGGCCGTTCTATAAATATACTCATAAAAAGAAAGTGTCATACAACCTCAGTTATTAACTTCCCCATACGTGCATTCATACCATCCCAGCTCCCTTTTAGTATATATTGAACTTTTTTCATTTTTTCTGAATCGAAAATGATAACTTTCACTAGCTGTTTAAGTGAAGAAATTGCAATTCTTAAATATAGAAATGAAAAATGCTCTTTATTTTTCAGGTAAAAATAGACTCGATTTCTTGCCATATAGTAATTTCTTATTGAATTATGCTCAGAATACTCAATCCCAAATAACGCTTTAGGCTCACCAAGTTTTTGTCTTAACACAGTACTTTCTATTACTTTTACTTTGAAACCCTGTTTTCTTGCCTCATAGCAATAATCATAATCAAGTCTATCTATAAAGTAATTTTCGTCAAATGGACCAATATCCTTGAAAAGTTCCAAATTAAGAAAACTACCGGAACTAATAACCCATTCAGCTTCGGTTACTTCAGGTTTACAGTCAATTATAGAGTCACCATATGCTACCCTAGGCGCATATATTGCAACATCGTTATGTTTCTGCCTTGATATTACAGACATCAAATTTTTAATAGATAATTGTGGTATTCTACTATCTTGATCAAAAATACACACATAACTATTACGAACTTCATCCAAACCATTATAAAAATAAAAGCAAATCTCATTGAAGGCAAAAGATAAACCATCATTTTTTCCATTTGACAAAATCAATACATTCGAATCATCTAATATGGTTTTGTTTAAATTTGAAATACATCCTTCTGTATTATCGAATACGATAACTTGCTCAAAAACTCTAGATAGCTCAGAAATATAAACAATATCCGAGTCACTTGGGTGGTAAATAGTTATTCCGCAAAAAAATCTCATCTTTTACTCATTTTATCATTATATATATCAATTGTTTTATCCATATCACTGTACCATTTTTCGGGAGCAAGTATGATTTTTTGCGAAGAACGGCTCAAATATGCCCCCCACCAAGAAAATGAACTATTTGATATAACAAAGTGCTTGCAACTATACATCAACCTTAAGCTTTCATAATCATTACAACCTTCAATATAGATATAATCATTGTTATCACCCAAGTAATCTTTCGCCTTACCTATCTCATCGCTAAAAATAAAGAACTTAGGGTTCTTAATCCTATTTTTAAGCTCCTCAATAGAACTTAGATAAAATTGTTTGTCACAAACATTTAAAATTTTTGATGATGTATAATCAGTACCGAGCCTCATACTGACTGCTATTGATGTAGAGGAATTTATAATGGCAAGGTAGTCACTTTCATTTTTTGTAGGATTTACTTTAACTCTAAATGAGTTATCTACAATTGATTTGCACTCTTCAAAATATTTTTCACTTTGAAAATAGCCATATATAGATATAACTTCGCTATTTATAGCTTTTGTATCGTAATGGAAGTTATCAAAATTATATAAAAGCCCGAACTTAGAAAGAAATTTAAATGGATACTTGCCAAAATTATTAACCAAACCACACACTTTTAAGAACTTTTGGAATACACGATAACAAACTTGAGTTAGTCTAAAAAAATATCGCTGTTTAAAAGCCAAATCATTATTACTCAGAACTACAATGTTAGATGGCAAGCATAAATTCAAAGCGGAAAATGATCTTATTTTATAAGTTTCAAAAGCAGTAATATCTAAATAGATTTTATCATGATTAAATCTATTTGCGACATTAATAGCGTAAGCAATTTGAAAAAGTTGATTGCCCAACCCCCCTATAACCTTCACTACAATCATAAATATAAACCTTATCTCTATTTCACCAGAAAAGTCTGCACAAAATAATTTATAAACTAGATTTTACATACTCAAAAACACACTTTGAGTACTCATCTTCACAAGATGATATATTATTATGAAATGACTGAAGGAACAGTGGTGGCTGTGTATCAATCATTTCTTTTGCTTTTATTATGCCTTTAGCTAGTTCTTCCCAATTATGATAGCTAACCCCACCGGAAACTTCTTCATATGAGTAATATAGCTCTCTATCTTCACTCAGATAACAGTCTAAATCAAATGGAGCAAATAAAATTGGTTTGCTCGTTAGTGCAAAGTCAAACATGATACTAGAATAATCAGTTATCAAACAATCATAGCAGTTAATTTCTTCATAAATATCACTTATTGTTGATAAAAAAATTCTGTTAGATTTTTTTAACTTAGACATTAAAAAATCTGATGGTTTATTAGCTGGGTGAGTTCTTATATGCAATTCAACATTGGCACTATCAAAAATCATCTCTAACTTTTCAGTATCAAAACCAAATTTGGCAAATAAATCAAATTCGTCACCTATATCCCCCCGAAAAGTAGGCATATAAATAACTTTAAAAATACCGGATTTTTCTCTATCAATAGCACTCCTATTAAATACGTCGTTACGTGGAAATCCAGTATTAATTATTCGTTCTAAAGGAATCCCAAATGCAGATGAGAAGTGGTTGGAACAAAACTCTCCTGTAGAGGTAACAATATTATATCTGTTGTTATTAAAAAAAGAAATTACTTTTGAAAGCTTCTTCGCTAAGAGGCTTTTGTTTGTGTGAATAGTATCGTCGAAACCAATTTTTTTAAAAGGTATACCGTGCCATAGTTGTACTCTTTTGGTATTTAACCCAATACAATAAGGGTTTAAATCAGAAGAAACTGAATGGCCAACAAACACGACCTTAGACACTAATTGGTAGTAAATACCTTTAAAACTTTTGTAGTAATAAACATTCATACCTTTTGCTGTTAACTCTGAAACTACTTCACTATTTTTTGTCACCCATATAGGTTTAATCGATTTATGCTTTAGAGCATATATATATTGATATAAGTATTTAGGGTTATCTGAAAAACTTTGACCAAACCAAGCTCCAAACACCCAAATTGACTTTCTTTTAGGTATTAAGCTCGCCAAACAAAAACAAATAAATCTAAACAAATATTCAAAACACTTCTTACAAACATGCATAATTGGACTCATTCTCTATATCAATTTTTTAATCTACAATAATATTTATACAAAGCAACCCTGCTGGACATTATAAATAATTCGCTAATCAACACTGATGAGACGACAGTAATTGCTGAAACCCTATCTAGAAAAAACAATACTAGCAGGCATATAGCCTGAATTAAAGCTCCAAGCATTACTGTATAATTGGCGACGTTTACTTTATCTAGACCTGCAAATGCAGGATAACCAAAGTTAACTGATACAAAATTAATAACTGTAATAAATAAAAAAATTTGTAAAATATCACCAGCATTTTTGAAGTCATAACCAAAGATTAAAGCCATTATATCTTCAGCCCAGAAGCCTATCAAACAACAAATAATAGCTAGTGGCAGTCCAATATAGGCAATGATTTTGAATAACAATTTGTTATCCTTATGTTGTGCCATATAAGGAAAAAGCGCTTGAGAAATGGGGCCTGATATACTTTGTGATGCTTGATATACCTTTTCACTTGCACTATACATTGCAGCTTGTTGAATGCCAGCACCTGCTCCCACTAGGAATGTACTAGCCGCTGTATATATAGAGACTGCTGCTCTAGAAATAAAGAATTGAAAGCTATCTTTAAAAACAGCACCTACACTTAGAGATTTAGGATACGCTATAGAGTAGCCATTAATATAAATCAACCTAATTGCGATGCAAGCCGCAACCAAATTACTTAGAGCATAAAACAAAATAACTAGATCAATATCTGATTCGACTTTTATAAAAGTAAAAACTAAAAATAAATAACTTAGCTTTGAAAAAACCATGAAATAAGTCACATTTTTCATCTTTTCAATCCCTTGAAAAAACCAAGTTGGAATGAAAGCTTGAGCTACAATATTTATGCCTATATAGATAAGTAGTGTTTTCCCGGCAATAGTTCCGCCGACATAATAACTATAGACAAACAAAGTAAAAAGCACCGCACAAATTAGTGCTATTTTTATTAAAAAAATAGCACCAACCAGCTCATTAATATATAATTTATCCTGCCTATGCTTTGATATTTTATATGTGGCAGACAAATTAAAACCAAAGTCAGTTATTATCATTGCAATAGCACAAGCAGAAAATACCAACATGACAATTCCAAAACCATCAACACCTAAAACTCTAGTTAAATAAGGTAGGGCTATCAACGGTGCTATCATTGTTATTACTTGCAAAACCAATAAAGCTACCGTATTCCTTGTTACGCTATGTGAATTTATTCTATTTAAAGCATTAATTATTTTCAACATTTACAGACGTACCACTCTTATTTACAACTATGTTTTAGCTTACGTAATTGGCTATGTCAACCAGTCGCCGGGGTCTTCGCTTGTCGCCTAATCAATTCAAACAGGCTTTAAGTCTAGGTAACAGCATGTGTGTTCAGTTTTTAGATAACCCTGGAATCAACACCTTTCCAACATTGATGTATTCATTAAGCGTCGCTTTTGTTTTACAACAATGCTCAACTTCGTTGGCTGAGCCCTAAGCATATTGTGGGCTATGTGACACAGGAAAAACAATTTGTCCGCTCCGTTTTCTTTGTATATCTGACAGGTACCTTCACTCATGATGACATCAGGAAGTCAATGCATCGATTCTATCCCACGGTGCCACGTATAACACTCGCGGCTTGCTCAGCCCATTGGTGACTTAGAGATAATGTAATAGCGGTTTTCTAAGCTCATGAATTTCCAATTTTCATATCGAAATCTTAAACCTTGATGATGTTTATAGTCCTGTCCAACATGGTAATTTCGTTCTGGTTGGCCACTATTGAGTACAGAAGACTGGCGAGACCCCATACGGCCATAACCTCATACAAATCCGATGTCTTCAGTTGCCGTAGCAGTTTGATGGCTTGAGGCTTTTACTACAGCTTTACGCAACTAGCCTTGGTTATTTTAAACCACAAGCAAGTGGTCTTCACCTTGATTTACTATGGGTTTGGAAATCTTGTTTAGCAATTCATTGCATCGATTATCAAAAGAGCACCACGTAGGCCAAGCATCTTTAAAAGTTCGGGTATGCTGTAATCTAGTTGCTATTTTGATCAGCTTTTAGCGCCCTAGTACCAATTTGTCAGAAGAAACGTAAATACTAATCATATGGATTGCGTAGGCACTGTCCTCTAGGTTATATGAGCAGCAAAGCGTTTTACCATCGATTGCATTCTCTTGATCATTTGCCAACTTATGTAGCGATTGCATGCAGTTAAAAAAACACAGTGAAACTGCTAAGGCTCTATTGTCGATATGATCCGAGCGATAGTGTCGTCAGCGAAAATATCACCAGTGTACATGTCATTCTTTTCAAACCAATCCAGATGTTCTTGAATGTACTCGCGAATGTGAAACCAGCCTTTAGCGCCTTCGCGCATAGAGTGTCCAAGCATAGTAAACTCGCGCTTTGGCATTTGTATACAATGGCTTTAAAATGCTCTTTGAAACTGTCTATGTCCATGTTAGATCCCTAAAAAGAGCGTATAAGATAACAGACCAATGTGACCGTTAAATCGATCTTTCTTCTCCAGAAAGGATTTCAATTCTTACTATGGACTTGGTACTGTATTTATTTAATTTTCAACCAATAAGAAAGTTATATCAAAACTTACTTTCATGATATATCGAGTACTATATTTTATTTTACCGAAAAACATTACTGGTGTTCATAATTAGTTGAATATAGATTAAGTCACCAACCAGTTCTACGAATTCAGTTATAGCTTTACACACTTTTTTAGAGTCCCTTCATGGTTTAATAACTTTTAACGTCTTAAAACACTCTACATCGCGACGATTAAGGAAATGAAAATATACCAACAATATTTAAATACATTTAGAACATGCCACGTGAGTGTACGGATTTTTTTAAGTATCTAATACTAATCCTTAGCAATCCAAAGCCTACATCAGTCACTTCAACGAAAGACTTTTCACTATTTCTATTACACCATGTAAAGATGCTTCGATCTTATCTAGCTCCACATTATCTATTCTAGATAATGCTTTTTTTATATCTGTCGTGGATATATCTTCTGTTCTTGGGAGGTAAACAACCTAACAAATATCTTTTAGCTCATCAAACTTACCTTCCCAATCGTCCCCCATGGCAAATATATCTGCTTTATATTTTATAACGTCACTTCTTTTTTGTTCCCAGTTCGACTCAGGGAATACTTTTGTCACATATTTGCAGCTTTCAATTATATCAGCACGCTCTTCGTAACTAAAAAATGAACTTTTCCCTTTAGCGGCATTAAATTCATCAGATGAAATCCCAACAATTAATCGGTCACCAAGTGCGCTTAGTCTTTTAAGCAATCGTATGTGGCCAAGATGAAACAAATCAAATGTCCCATGGTAATAATGGTTTTCATAGTTTACGCCTTGTTCCGTTTTTACATTTAGATTGATAAACTCATTGATAATGGCTTTAACGACCTCTATTCACACGCTTTAAAAAGGATATAACCTTGCTTTTAGCAGTAATGATTTTATTTAAATAATTTAAATCGAAAGCAAATTCAACGAATTCATTTTTACGGCATTAAAATCTTTATCTGATAATAATGGTTTTATATTTGAAGGCCAAACAATACCTATATCAGTATCATTCCAGGCTATACTTACTTCGGATTTAGGATGGTAGTAATCAGTACATTTATATACAAATTCAGCCTCATCGCTAGTTACATAAAACCCATGGGCAAACCCTTTAGGTACCCAAAGTTGACGCTTATTCTCCGCAGAAAGGTATTCACCTACCCATTGACCGAACGTCGGTGAACCCTTTCGAATATCAACAGCCACATCAAAAACCTCTCCAGAAACTACACGAACTAGTTTCCCTTGAGTATTTTCAGTCTGGTAATGTAAACCACGCAATATTCCTTTCTTGGATTTTGAATGGTTATCTTGCACAAATTGAGTGGGAGTTCCGGTCACTAGTTCCTCGAATTGCTTTTGATTCCAGGTTTCCATAAAGAAACCGCGTTCGTCACCAAACACACTAGGCTCTATAATTTTCACATCAGGAATACTGGTATTTATTACTTTCATGATTTTACTCTGTGTAGGCTCGAATATTATTTAATGCCATTTTCCAATCACTTGCTTCAATAGAAAATATATTGCTAATTTTGTCAGTACTTAAACGAGAGTTACTAGGTCGCTTTGCCGGTGTTGGGTATTGCTCTGTAGTGATACTACTAATGAATGGCTTTTTGTTAATTACATCTTGCTCGAGTGCTTTATCAAAAATAGTTTCTGCAAACTCGCACCAACTTACATGAGGTAAACCCGAGAAGTGAAATAATCCATATTCAATAGCATCACCTTGCTCTATTCGTTTAGCTATTTGAATTAAAGCGTTAGCAATATCACCTGCATAGGTAGGCCCACCAAACTGATCTCCAACAATATTCAATGCATCACGAGTAGCCCCTAATTGCAGCATGGTTTTTACAAAGTTACTTCCATTTTCACCAAACACCCATGCGGTACGGAGAATTATATGCTTATCGCACGCTTCAGCCACAGCAACTTCACCAGCAAGCTTGCTTACGCCATAAACACCTTGCGGGTTTGTAGTGTCACTTTCTTTGTATTCACCGATTTTGTTGCCTTCAAAGACATAATCCGTTGATATATGTAGTATTGCAGCCCCTACGTCTTGCGCAGCTTGTGCTAGGTATTTAGGTCCATCACGATTAATCGCATAAGAAAGTTCAACTTCTTCTTCTGCTTTATCAACTGCGGTATGCGCTGCTGCATTAATAATTATCGTAGGTTTAAACTCGGTAAAAGTTGCATTAACGGCTTCTTGATTCGTTATATCAAGGCTATCTCTATCAAGCGCTAATACTTCTGTATTAGCGTCTTTAGCTAATTGCTCAGTAAGGCTACAGCCTACTTGTCCATAACATCCTGTAATTAGTACTCGCATTAACTAAAAGCCTTCTTTTGGTTTTCATTAACTAAACGAGTCAAATACTGTCCGTATTCATTCTTCATCATCGGCTTTGCAAGGGATAAAACTTGGTCATTAGTCAACCAACCATTACGCCATGCTATTTCTTCTAAACAGGCGACTTTTAGGCCTTGAACATTTTCAATGGTTTGCACAAAAGAAGAAGCTTCATGAAGGCTTTCATGAGTGCCAGTATCTAGCCAAGCGAAACCTCGACCTAATAATTCGACGTTCAATGAACCATCATTAAGATACATCTCATTTAGCGTTGTAATTTCAAGCTCACCACGATGAGAAGGTTTGACTTGTTTTGCCATTTCAACAACACGATTGTCGTAGAAGTAAAGACCTGTAACAGCATAGTTTGATTTTGGGGTCTCTGGTTTCTCTTCGATAGATACCGCTTTCATATTCTCATCAAATTCAACCACACCAAAACGCTCAGGATCTTTAACTTGATATCCGAAAACTGTTGCCCCTGTCTCACGCGAAGCTGCATTTTTCAGGGTTTGTGAAAACGACTGCCCGTAGAAAATATTATCGCCAAGGACTAAACAAACGCTGTCATCACCAATAAACTCTTCACCAATAATAAAAGCTTGTGCTAATCCATCTGGGCTAGGTTGAATAGCATAATCAAGGTTAATACCAAAATCGGAGCCATCTCCTAATAAGCGCCTAAAACCTGCATTATCTTCAGGTGTGGTTATGATTAAAATATCTTTAATGCCTGCTAGCATTAACGTTGAAATAGGGTAAAACACCATTGGTTTATCATAGATAGGTAACAACTGTTTTGACACACCACGAGTCAGTGGGTATAAACGAGTACCTGAACCACCTGCTAAAATAATACCTTTCATAAATCCTCGATTTTTATATGGTAGACAAACTTAAAAATTACTAATTAAGCATTTATGCCTAAACGCTCTCTTTGATAACTACCATCTTGAACATGCTTACACCAAGTTTCGTTGCTTAAATACCACTCGATAGTTTTACGTAATCCAGTTTCAAAAGTTTCTTCAGGTTCCCAATTTAGTTCTTTGCTCATTTTTGTAGCATCGATAGCATAACGGCGATCATGACCTGGTCTATCAGTCACATAAGTGATTTGATCGGCATAAGCTGACTCTTTAGGTACTAATGTGTCTAAAATAAAGCATATTGTTTTTACCACTTCAATATTCTGCTTTTCATTGTGGCCACCAATATTATAGGTCTCGCCAACTTTACCTACTGTCACCACTTTATATAATGCACGCGCGTGATCTTCTACATATAACCAATCTCTAATTTGATCACCTTTACCATAAATAGGTAAATCCTTACCTTCTAGTGCATTTAAAATAACTAATGGGATAAGCTTTTCAGGGAAATGATACGGACCGTAGTTGTTTGAACAGTTGGTTACAATAGTTGGTAAACCATAGGTACGTAACCATGAACGCACTAAATGGTCACTTGATGCTTTAGATGCAGAATAAGGGCTACTTGGCGCATAAGGCGTTGTTTCAGTGAATAAGGTTAATTCATCTTCACTTTGAACCTCATCAGGATGAGGTAAATCACCGTACACTTCATCAGTAGAGATATGATGAAAACGAAATGCTGTTTTAGCTTCATCTGATAATTCGTTCCAATATGCACGAGTGGCTTCAAGCAGCGTATAAGTGCCTACTATATTTGTTTGAATGAAGTCGGATGGACCAGTGATTGAACGGTCTACATGAGACTCTGCCGCCAGATGCATCACAGCATCAGGTTTGTGCTCTTTAAATACACGTTCAAGTTCTACGGCATCACAAATATCAACTTGCTCAAATGCATATCTTTCATCATTTTCAATGCTAATCAATGATTCTAGATTACCCGCATAAGTTAGTTTATCTACATTAATTACGCTATCTTTAGTTTTTTTTATTATATGACGAATAACTGCAGATCCTATAAAGCCTGCACCACCTGTAACTAGAATTTTCATTTTTCACTACCCAACTGGATGAATTCAACCTGATAAATGGTTATCTAAGGTTATAAATTTTGAAGAGTTAACTCGAAAGTTTTATTGTCTTAAACCAAAGTAAAAGGTCTTTAAACATTTTAATAATCAATTCTACTTGCCGAACTATAACGTCCTATTCACTACTTTTATGACAAAAATCGCTATTTAATCTAGAAAAAATAGTGACTAATATTGAAAGTTTCAGATAAAGTGTAAAAACTATAATATCTCGACTCTATATTCATTTTTTCGATATATAACTACTTCGCCAAATTTCTTATTTACAATAGCATCAATTATGGGTTTTACACCTTCAGCTATTGATAAGACGTTAGTATTGTTTATTTTTAAGTTTTTACGAATTTTAGTTTCTATAGCACCGGGGCAAATAACACAAACATTGTATCCATCTTTATGCATACCTTTGGATAAAGTAACAACTCCAGCCTTAGATGCACAATATGAAGTCCAATCTGGATAACTATTAAATGCGGCTGTAGAAGCAATATTAAATATAGCTGTCTTTTTGTTAGCAACGACTGCTTGTCTACAAATTAAGTAAGTGCCGATTAAGTTAACTTGGATATCTTTTATCCACTCGCTAGGATCCGAATCAGCAATGAGAGAGCTATATAAAGTACCTGCTGCGTTGATAACAATATCGAACTCTCTATCTTTGAAGTAATTTTCTACACTGAGAGCATCAGTCACATCTAGTTGATCACGTTCAGGGCTCAATACGCAATACCCTAAAGAGACTAAATTTTTAGCAATACTTTTAGCTAAATCACCATTTCCACCTGTAATTAAGACATTCATTACTTAGGCTCTGGTATAGGGTGTTTATCACTGGATTCAATCAACTTAGTGTAATCATCATGGATTTTTTTCTTCAAGTTAGTCGAACTAACACCTTTTCCGTATGGAAAATAAAATACTTTTACACCAAACTCTTTCAAGTAATCATATTTTCCAACCCAATCATCACCAATAACAAAAATATCAATATTAAGGTTTTGGACTGTCGAGTCATGCTTTAAAGTATGTTGCGGTATAACCACATCAGGTGCTTTTAACCCTTCAACAATTGCTATACGTTCTTCAAAAGGTACCGCTGGCGGTTTTTTATAAGAACAAACTAATTCATCAGTACTTACACCAACAATTAGTGTATCGCCCAAACCTTTACCATAGTTAATCATTTTTAAATGGTTACTATGAAATAAATCAAAAGTTCCCGATACATAAACCACTTTACTATGCATAATCACATCCATATCTATTGAAAGGCCATAACTAAATATTGTATCTATTTAGGTACAGTTATTGAACATTGTCATATTTACATCTCAGCCTTTAATACCAAGCTGAGACACTTTTTATTCATTTTGAGACAGCGACATTGCCGCTATCCCATACAGAACCTAGGTTTTACTGTTTTCTTGAAAACAGTCCCAATAGGCTCATTTTTTTTCTTTTTTCTTTGTTTAATCTTCTTTTCTAACGAAATGCCTGATTAAAACAATCATTACCGCTAACATGCCGCCTAGCATTGTGCCTAATACACAAATCAAGGCTCGTTTAGGACCTGCTTTTTCTTCTGGGACTAATGCTGGGTCAATGGTTTTAAATACGTATTCTTCACGTACTTCAGCAAACATAATAGTTTTAGTTTGCTCTTCAATTAGCTGGTAAAGTATCGTGCGAATATCTGCAACATTAGTTTGGGCTATCTGAGTTTCTAGAAATGCGGTACTGCGCTGAGCTTCTGCCACATCGCGCTGTTTCATTTCTAAGTTGATATCTTCTACTAACCATTTAACCCACTGTTGGGCAACTGATGGTGATAAATGCTCTACCGACACTTTCACCATGCCGGTTTCTTTATCACTATTAATAGCGATAGCTTTATTAAATTCTTTGTAGGCTTCCTGCATTGAAGGCTCTGGCTTAAATGGGGCTTTAACCTCACGAATCCATTTGTTGTTTTTAACATCAAACATATCTACATCATAAGCGAGTGTATCTGATGCCATGTCCCATTTTTCAGCCGCCATGAGGTCGGCAAGAATATTATGCTTTTGAATAAACTCACTGGTAAATTGACGTGATTTAACCACTTCTATCGCCATTTGAGTTTT
This sequence comes from Shewanella sp. 10N.286.51.B8, assembly GCF_041469325.1. NCBI lineage: Bacteria > Pseudomonadati > Pseudomonadota > Gammaproteobacteria > Alteromonadales > Shewanellaceae > Shewanella > Shewanella sp. 10N.286.51.B8. The sequence continues at coordinate 177,997 of NZ_JBFRKG010000032.1, read as the reverse complement.
GTCAACACCACCGCCACCACCAAGGTTGATGCCAGCCATACTTGCAAGACCGCCAAACTGTCCAGCAAGTGCGGCTAAACCACCGCCACCTTGTTCCCCGTCTGCCGGTGAAAGTAGCGCTTCTGATTTATAAGTATTTGGTTGACTAAGTGCAAACAAAACAGAACCAACAGCGAAGACAGCAGTTACTGCAATGATCAACCATTTGCCTTTCCAAATTACTGAAAATAGCTCTCGTAAATCGATTTCATCATCTGCAACAACTTGCGGAGTCGAAGTAAAATTAGCATCTGTGTAATTTTGTGGGATGTTTTTATTCATTATAAAAATTAAACTCTGGCTTTTAGGTTAGTGACATCAATATATACGGATTTTTCTAGACCATGTTAAATCCCAGATATCGCCGAAATAGCAACTGCAGTGTTATAAATAATACCCGTTACCTGAGTCCATAAAGTTAAGCTGTCTTTGTACTCTGTATCCAGTGGAACAATAATCGTATCGCCAGGTTCCATCTCACTGTCTGTTTTATGCCAGAATGAACTACTTGGCATCGCAACTGAACCGTCTGCTTTGATGATATAGGCTCTACCGTCATCTGCGCGTTTACGTGGTCCACCAGCCATTGTTAAGTACTGACTATAGGTATACCCAGCTTTATAACGGTGGGTACTAGGATGCTGCACTTGGCCCATTACTGATACTGTCTGATTATGTGGCGGGACATATAAAACATCAGCATCTTCCAATTCTAAATTGGCTTCTTCAATACCAAGGCTAATTGCATTTAAGTCAATAACTAAGCGACCAACAACTTCAACATTCTCTAGTTCTTTAAGCATTAATTGCGCATCAGCAAAACCTATCATTGGTGTATCTTTGGTTAAGGCCTTAGCAGATATTTCACGTCTGAGTTCATCTGACAGTTTTGATAACTCAAGTCTTTCTTTATCTTTAATTGATTCTCTTAAGAAAACAGCACTTTTTAATGCAGCCTCTTCTGTAAAGCTACCTGCTCGTGCAATCACATCTTTTAGTGACTCACCACGTTGAATTGAGTAAGTACCAGGGAACTTAACCTCACCTTTAATAGTAACCCATCGTGTTTCCTGCCAATCAGGTAAAGTTCGAACAGTTAGTATGTCACGACTTAAAAGAGCTAAATTAGAGTCGGTTTGATTTTTCATAACTTCATCTAAACTTAACTGTATATGCTCAATAGACACCCCGTCAGTATCACTCACGTTTTGACGTGTTAATTCAGCTGCTAATGTATAAGCTCCCTCTTCGAGTCCGCCAGCTGCAATAAGTAATTCTTTTACATCGGCGTTAACGGTTAGAGGATATTTTCCAGGAAACCTCACATTGCCATTAATATCGACAAGCTTAGCAGCATCACCAAATCGGCTTTGTTTTTTAAGTTTTTCAATAACTGGCTTTAATAACTCTTGTCGATCTTCATAATCAAATACAACGATTGTATCGCGAGGTTGCAAAGTTAAATTTGAGGCTAAAAAGGGCTCTGCAATTGCTTTTCCTAATGTAATACGGTGAACTTCAATATCGCCACGCTGATTAATTTCACGAATTAAAAGCGAATAATCCAAATCAGCAGATAAGGTCAAATTTCCCCACACTGACGGTAATAAATCAGCAACTTTTAAACCTTTAGTCCATTGATATTTACCAGGACGAATAACTGCACCAGCAATTGTTATAGCATTATCTATGCGACTCGATGCAGATTTAACATTCAATACATCGCCATTCTTAACTTTTAAAGTAAGATCCGACTTTTTAGTTAAATCAACATTAACAACCGTTTTCACAGCTTGATCACTATAGCGTTCTACTACACTTGACTTAGGGTGTGCCCCAGGGTTTAAACCACTTGCCATTTTCAGCACGTCAGCCATTGTTTCACTATTTTTTAATTCATAAATAGCAGGACGCCTTACTTCGCCCATTACACTAACGCTAGCACCCGCTGATGGGATAAATACAACATCACCTGATTGTAGACGTTTATCACCGGATGAATCACCATGCATTAATAAGTCATATAGGTCTAACGTTTCAACCGTTTTTCCTGAACGCTTAAGTTGAATATTTCGTAACGAACCAATTTCATTAACACCGCCAGAAACAAAAAGTGCTTGTGTAATTGTAGATAGGCTAGATACGGTGTAAGAACCTGGTTTAAAGGCATCTCCCGCGACAAAAATTCTAACTGAACGTAACTCTCCCATTGTGATGTTGGCATTGATACCTATCATTGACTGGGCAATTTTATCTTGTAATAACGCCCTTGCTTCCGAGAATGACATTCCTACAAGCGAAATCGGACCTAAGTCTGGGAATTGCACAGCACCATCACGACCAACAACTAATTGATAATTATTATTTTCCTTACCGTAAAGCTGAATATTGATGTTATCCCCTGGACCAATCATATATTCATTTGGTACCGGCACGTCTGAAACAGGCGCAAAAGTCGTTGGGCTACCAGCGAATAAATCGTAGCCAAAACGTTTCAGCTGAGATTCTTTTTTGTCATTTAAAGCTTTTACTGATGTTTCAGTTTTAGTCGCTTGATTTAAAGCTTCATCTTCTGACTGATCAACAACTATATTACTATCATTACGCGCCTCAACTAAAGGTGGGTTTTCAATTTGAGCAACACCTGAACTTTGTGAGGTTAAAATTGAAGGATCCACACCATATTGTTTTGCTAGTCTTTGTTGTTCTGATTTAGGCAATTGCTTAAATTGTTCTATCATCTGCGGTGATGGCGTTACCGCTTGGACTGATGAACTCATTATAATAAAGGCTGACAATCCAGCAGTTAACAATTTTTTGGTTTTATGTAACACCAGTTATCTCCGATATTATTTGTTGTACAATTATGTTTGGGGTGACAAAGGGTTAATATTAGCTTTATGCAACTAACAAACTAATATAAAAGCAGTTTTAATTAAATCAATTCTAATTCAGACACGCTACCGTTCCGCGTGGCGGGCATTGCCCTGATTCAGTACATCCTGTACTTCACCCTTCGGGCCAGCTGAAGCTGTTAATCATTGTTCCCGACAATGATTTTCGGCTTATAGCTAAACGAATGAAACTGTTCATTCGATGCCCTTCAGACACGCTACCGCCCATAGATTACGGCTTCTAACGTGCCCTTCAATAAATGAAATTCTAATTTTGATTGAACCTAAAAAGTCACTGCTAACCTATATACTGACTTCTTACTTATACGAACTTATTTTTACTAAATGCAACTATGGTTAAATAGCAACCTTTAGTAAAAACACGTTATGTTACCCTATATTTTTTGTACCTAAATAAGTCATTTTAAAAAACTGAATCTCCTGCACATAAAAACCTGGCATTAAAACAAAACATCAACACTATTACGTAAAAAATTAACGCTTAGCGTTCATTAAATTTTCTTAATGCTACTACTATCTACACACATTCTTTTTTGTTGCCCCATGATATTAAACAATACAAAGCATCGTTTTTGGGCATTCTTTTCTTCAAAGATGGCTTCTAAGTCTACAAATGGCCCGTCAGTAAACTGAACTTTATCACCTGCGATTAAATCACTTTCAACATCAGGCTTGTGAACTGAAACTCTGTTTTTTATTGCTTGTATAATCCGCTCATCAATCGGTGTCATTGTTTCACTGCAACCAATGATGCGACTTGCACCGCGAGTTGAGTGAATACGGCTTACACTGACTTCTAGTGGATCAAAATAGATAAACAAATAACATGGGAATAGCGGGACATCGACGAGTTTGGTCTTTCCGTTTGAGGTTTTCTCTTCTTGAATGATAGGTAAGTAACTTTCGACTTGTTGTAATGCTAAGTTTTGTTGCGCTCTAACTTCACCGCGCGGCTTACAATATAACAAATACCATGACTTCATTTTCTACTCACTTAATATAATTCGAGGTAACGTCCATTATCACCAAGCGCAGTATTTTATCAAAGCCAGTAAGCTAAGTGAAAGCTTTTTGATATTTAATATTTCAAATGCTGCAAATTGATACGAAAGTGTTCAATTGTATTACTTATGTGGCGTCGTAAGAGGGCTTTCAATGAACAATAATAAAAAACCGTATCAAGATTAGATACGGTTTAATCATAAAGAGTAACTTAACTAATACAACTAATAATAAAACCTATTTTGTTTCAGGCTGTGGCGGATAGTTCAACATCACTTGTGAAATCGCCGAGTTGATGATTAGTACTCGCTCTTCTGGGGTGTTTTTATTGCGGATAGTATCTGCAACACTGCCGCGCCATACTAAATTGCCGGTTTTGTTATCGATTAAATCAACAATTAAGGTGCCGACTTCGTATTCACGTACTGTGGTTTGGGTGTTCATCCCAGCTCCGCCCCAGCCACGACGACCATAATATGGGTAGTAACCAAAACTGGTATTGAAGGTGTCGACATTAATTTTTTTATCGACTTTAGTTAAGTAGTTAACCAGTAAGTCAGCTTCAGTAATGTCTGCTTTTGTTAAGCCTTTTTGCCCAAGTTCGTTGTTAACAGCATCGCGAACACGTTGGTCCATTAAGCCATCCAGATGATAACTTGCATCTTGGTTTTTCTTTTCGACCCAAGAGTAGGTTTTATATTGGTCAAATGAAACGGCTGGATCAAAATCGGTATTGGTTTTTAAGGTACTACATGCACTTAATGCTAAAACCGCTGCAGCAACAAATAACTTTTTCATAATAACTCCGAATAACAACCCAAACTGGCTGTTTCTGTATTAAATACATTTTAATGAGGCTAATAAATAGCTTACCTAGCTAAACTATAATCATCAACTGATAATATTAACAATAGTCGCTTTAGCCAGTTTTCTAAATGTTTAACAGCAAGCTTTAGCCTTAACCACCGCGAAAATGATTCTTACCTAGTGAATGGGCTTAGTTAATGAGCTTAGTTAATGCGCTTAGTGAATGGACTTAATGAGTGAGCTTAGTGAATTCACTTAGTGCTCGCCAATAAGATAACAGCTAGATTATCCGCTAGAGGGGTCGTTTGCTGCTTTAGCCAACTCAGTTAGTTTGTTAAACTGTGTGTATTGATTATTTATTGTAAAGTACAAGTGAACCTATGCGTATTGATCCTAATGTTTCTTTAGTTTATAGCACCGATGGCGGTAAAATTGCTCAAGAAAAGCCAACAGAGCAAATTCCAGTAGGTGACGGCATTGTCCGCATCCATAAAGACAGTAAAGGCCGTAAAGGAAAAGGCGTTAGTATCATTAAAGGGCTTGGGCTTGATGCTAAAGCGTTAAAAGCCTTAGCGCAAAAACTTAAAAAACAATGTGGTTGTGGGGGTACGGTAAAAGAGTTCAATATTGAAGTGCAAACTGATGACCGTGAAAAAATCAAAACCTTGCTAGAGAAAATGAACTATACGGTCAAACTTGCTGGTGGTTAAGCCTACGCTAATACTTACATTTAATATTAGTATTTGCCTAAGTCTAAGTATTAGCAATCGCCAATCAAGCTTAAATCACAACCTCGGGTTTAAGGGCATTTAAGTATGTATGTTAAATTGACACCTAGTTTTTCAAAAGGATAAATAATGGACAGTTTACAAGGTCATCTGTTAATTGCTATGCCCTCTTTAGATGAGTCTTTTTTTGAGCGTGCTGTCATTTATATTTGCGAGCATAACGATAAAGGCGCCATGGGCGTAATGATCAATCGGCCAACCAATATCGTTATTGATGAGCTGCTAGAGCAAATTGGCTTAGCTAAAAAAGTGCAATTAAGCCTACCCCTTGAAGAATCGGTAGTTTTAGGCGGCCCAGTTGATACCGACAGAGGCTTTGTATTGCATACGCCACAAACTGATTGGGTCAATAGTGAGCCCGTAAGTGAATTTTGCATGCTAACCACATCACGAGATGTGCTTAATGCCCTAGGCACTGAAGAGTCGCCAAAACAATTTATTGTCGCTCTAGGCTATGCTGGTTGGAGCAAAAACCAGTTAGAAGAAGAGTTAGCTGAAAACACCTGGTTAACTATTGAAGCTACACCCGAACTCGTTTTTAACCAAGACTATAATCAGCTTTGGACTCAAGCCACCAAACAATTAGGCTTTGATATTTGGCAAATATCATCACAAGTTGGTCACTCTTAAGCTTTTAAAACTCGCTAATACACCAATTAATGTTTATAAACGCCAAGTATTCATCTTCAATTGCTGTCAGTTAATCAATTGGCTTTGCAACTGTCGATACTCATTATTACGATTATCCAGAGAACAACATGCAATCTAAAACAGTATTAGGCTTTGATTTTGGCACCAAAAGTATCGGTGTTGCGGTTGGCCAGGAAATCACGTCAAGTGCGGCACCAATTTCGGCCATAAAAGCCAATGATGGCATCCCTAATTGGGATGAAATTGAAGCGGTACTAAAAGAGTGGCAACCTGATTTAGTCGTTGTTGGTTTACCGCTTAATATGGACGGTACCGAACAAGAGATGACTCAGCGGGCGCGAAAATTTGCCAATCGCATTAGTGGCCGCTTTGGGGTAAAAGTGGTCACTCAAGATGAGCGCCTCACCACCACAGACGCCAAAGCAAGACTATTTGAATTAGGCGGCTATAAAAAGCTCACCAAAGGCCAAGTTGATGCAGTATCTGCAGTCCTGATTATCGAAAGCTATTTCGAAAACCAGTATTCATAACTAGCTTTAAATTCTAGACACAAAAAAGGAGTCAACTGACTCCTTTTTTATTGTTCACCATTGCATTAATTAAAGATAAGGCTTCAACAGATTGGCCATCATATTGATATGGTCATCATTATCATTTAAACATTCAATGTAGCGGAATTTTTTACCACCGGCATGTTCAAATACTTCGCGGTTCTCACCTTTTATTTCTTCTAATGTTTCTAAGCAGTCTGCGCTAAATGCAGGGCAAACAACTGCGATATCGGTAATGCCTTGGCCTGGTAACGCTTCCATGGTGGCATCGGTATAAGGCTGTAACCACTTGGCTTTACCAAAACGTGATTGGAAGGTCATCACATATTCGTCTTCCGTCAAACCTAGTTTTTCGACCACTAAGCGAGTACTTTTAACGCAAAAACAATAGTAAGGATCGCCTAAATGCAGATTACGTTCTGGCATACCGTGATAAGACAACACTAGCTTTTCCGGTTTTCCATTTGCGTCAAAATCCGCTTGAATTGATTTAGCTAATGCATCAATAAAGTTAGGATCGTCATGGTAGGTATTAATAAAATGCAGCGCTGGAATATAGCGCCATTTACATAGCTCTTTGGCAATAGCATCAAAGGCTGACGCAGTGGTAGGTGCGGCATATTGAGGATAAAGCGGTAAAACAATAATCTTATCAATTCCGTCTTTGTGCATTTGCTGTAACACACTTGGGGTTGATGGGTTACCGTAACGCATGGATAAATGCACTGATGCATCGACATCGTGCTGCTTAAACAAGGCATCAAGCTTGGCCTGTTGACGTAAGCTAATATCCATTAAAGGCGAACCATCTTTGGTCCACACTTCTTTGTAAAGTGCTGCAGATTTTGCTGGGCGCACTCTTAAAATAATCCCGTGTAAGATACACATCCACACTAATTTAGGGATTTCGACTACCCGAGGGTCAGATAAAAATTCTGCGAGGTAGCGACGAACGGCTGAGGCGGTAGGTTCATCAGGGGTGCCTAAATTCATTAACAGCACACCGGTTTTGCCACGGGTTTTGTGGCCGACTTCTTTACTTAATCCAGAAAATTTGAACAAGATTGACTCCGAGAAAAGTGATTATTGATGATGCCCGATTAAATATTTATTACTTAAGGCATCATCCAATAACGGCTATTTGTCATGCTAATAATAGCCACGCAAATTTATCTGCAAGCTTATGCTTTATTAGCAATATTATTATTTATAGCACTGACTCTATCGCTTTTTTCAACTCTTCGCTATCTGGTTTTACTCGAGAGTTGAATTGCTGCACACTTTCACCGTCTGCGCTAACAAGGTATTTATAAAAATTCCATTTAGGCGCTGCTGATTTTTCACCTAAATAAGAAAATACCGAGTTAACATCGCTGCCTCTGACTGCAGAGGTCGACACCATGGTGAATGTCACGCCGTAATTTAAAAAACACACATCTGCGGTTTTGGCTTCATCATCTTCTTCTTGAAAGAAATCATCCGATGGAAAACCAATGACCACTAAATCATCTTTATATTGCTGATGCAGCGCTTCAAGTGCTTTAAATTGCGGTGTAAAACCGCAGTTACTGGCGGTATTAACAATTAATACTGGTTTACCTGCGGTTAACTCACATAAATCGACCGTATCTTCAGAATGTAATTTTCTGGCTTCTACATTAAGGTATTCAGGACAGCTATTAGCCATTGAATTCGTTGAAAAAGCGCTAAAGCTTAAACCGATTAAGCCTGCTGATAATAAGAGTTTGTTCATTTTGATTCCTTTCCAACATATATCTAAAATAATCTATTTAAGGTAAATCATACTTGCGGCTTTTGCTTTAACGCCACTTTGACAAAAAGTTTTGACTACACAGGCCACAAGTACATATACGTTTTAATAAGCGTATCAGATCAAACTGATACACTGGGCTTAGAAATAAAAGCCAACATTAATATTGAGCCGAGAATGCCAAGCGGTATCACCATTATCAATGCCAATCCCATCGCCACCAGCAAACCACATATTCTTGCCAGCAATCCAGTCGACATATGAATAAAACTTACCGGCAGCAATCATACAACCGGTGACATTTTGAATAGAGTCATCTAAGCCTTCACCAGAAGCGACCACCTGACTGTAATCGTTGTAACAGTTTAATTGGCTAATCGGGCCCCAATCCACATCAATTTGACGGGATAAGTTCAACGTTACCACATCGGCTTTAGCGGCAATTTCAAACGGCGCGGCAAAAGCAGCTAAGGTGATGCGGTTGCTGTTGTCTAAATCATAGTCATAATGAATATACTGAGTTTGTAATTGCCATTGCTGCCAATCTAACTGCCAATGTACAGCTGCAGTAATACTTGTGGTATCTTCGCCTTCAGCTGCATTTTCAAAGCCATCTGGTACATATTCTAAATTACTATATTGAAATGACGCGCCAAGTTTACTCTTAAACTCATCACCTATGGTTTTTTCAATGCGTAAGTTTAATTGGCCGGCTTCTTGATAAGGAGACTCTTTTGTTGTGCCAACATCAAATGAGTAACGATCGAAGCGACTGCCATCACCATACTCATCATTAACAAAGTATGCGGCATCATAACGCCAGCCATTGCCTTGGTATTGATAATGAATACCGGCATCATAATCATCTTCTAAGCCTAAATAATAAGTCGCCCCAAACCAAAATGAGTGAGAAGCCACTGGCATAACGCCAAATGGCACTTGCGTGACGCCCACTTGCACCTTTTGGTTTTCATCAAATTGATAACCCATATAAGCATGGTGTACCACATCCATATACTCATACCAGCGGTATTGGGCTGAGGCAAATAAGCCACTGTCTGATTTGTAATTTACATCAGCTCTAAACAGTTCAAACTCAAGCGTGCCATTACCATCAGCGTAATCTTGCCAACCATAATTTACCCTTACTGCCCCACCAATATCGAGCTCATCATTAATACTGACAGCCTGAGCCGAAGATGACATAAGTGTAAATGCCGCTATTAGCGATGTTGCTAATACGTTTTTTTTGAAACTAAACATGGGATCCCTAGGGGGGGTAATTGGTTGGATTGTTATTATAGCAAATTAGCAGACTGTAAATGGTAAGTATTTGTAACGTTAAAAAAGGCCAAGGCTTACGCCTTGGCCTTTTTATAAAATATTTAATAATATCAATGGAGATTAACACTAATGTGAACACATAGTTAAAAGCACAACCAACATTAGCCGTTAATTCATATCAAATGTCACCCCATCCATCATCCCTGACGAGTTAGCTTCATTACTTTGCAGTTTAATCATTAAGCGTAAATCATTGGGTGAATCAGCGTGATGTAATGCATCGGCATAGCTAATCTCTTTTTCAAGATATAAATCCAACAAGGCTTGGTCGAATGTTTGCATGCCCTGCTCTCTTGATTTAGCCATGGTTTCTTTGAGTAAATGCAGCTCATTGTTAGCAATCAAACTGGCTATACGTGGAGTATTAATTAACACTTCGATTGCTGCCCTACGGCCACTACCATCAGATTTTGCCACTAATTGCTGCGCCACAATACCGCGAAGGTTTAATGATAAATCAAACAATAGCTGGTTATGCTTGCTCTCAGGCACTAAATGCATAATACGGTCTAACGCTTGGTTAGCGTTGTTAGCATGCAAGGTCGCCATACATAAGTGACCTGTTTCAGCAAATGTTAAGGCAAACTCCATGGTTTCTTGAGTACGAATTTCACCAATCAAAATCACATCGGGCGCTTGACGCAGCGAACTTTTAAGCGCGGCATCAAATGAATCAGTATCAATACCGACTTCTCGCTGGGTGATAATACTTTTGCGATGGTCATGAACAAATTCTACTGGGTCTTCTATGGTCAAAATATGCCCGCGAGCATGGGCATTACGATAACCCACTAATGCTGCCAGCGAAGTTGATTTACCAGTACCAGTGCCACCCACCATGATGATCAAACCACGTTTACTCATCACCAAGTCTTTAAGGATCGGCGGTAGTTTTAAGTCATCAACTTCAGGAATTTTGGTTTCAATTCGGCGCATCACGCAGCCGGGTGATTCACGTTGCCAAAAAGCACTGACACGGAAACGGCCTAAATCTTTTGCAGCAAAAGCAAAGTTACATTCACGAGACTCGTGAAACTCCTTCTTTTGCACCTCTGTCATTAAGGATTCAACAAACTCTAATGACTGCTCAGGGTTAAAGCTATTATCCGATAGTGGTCTTAGCTCACCATCAATTTTGGCGCTGGGCGGAAAGCCTGCAGTAATAAATAAATCTGAAGCCTTTCTGTCAACCATTACCTTTAAAAAAGGATGCACATCCATTTTACTTTCCTTTAAAAGTTAGCTTGTTTGTTAGAGCTTTTTGACATGGCATCATCACGGCTAATAAGGCCGCGATTGACTAGGTTTTGTAGACACTGTTCAAGGGTTTGCATTCCATGAGACATACCCGTTTGAATAGCTGAATACATTTGTGCGACTTTATCTTCACGAATAAGGTTACGAATAGCTGGCGTGCCCATCATAATTTCGTGAGCTGCCACTCGGCCGCCGCCAACCTTTTTAATTAAGGTTTGCGATATAACCGCCTGCAAAGATTCAGACAACATAGTACGTACCATGTCCTTTTCGCCTGCAGGGAATACATCAACAATACGGTCAACGGTTTTAGCCGCTGAAGTGGTATGCAAGGTACCAAAAACTAAATGACCGGTTTCTGCTGCTGTCATTGCTAAGCGAATGGTTTCAAGGTCACGCATCTCACCCACAAGAATAACATCGGGATCTTCACGCAGTGCACTTCGAAGCGCCGCTTCAAAACTATGGGTATGTTTATGCACTTCACGTTGGTTGACCAAACATTGCTTATTTTGGTGCACAAATTCTATTGGGTCTTCAATGGTCAGAATATGGTCATGGCGTTCATTATTAATATAATCCACCATCGCCGCTAGTGTTGTAGACTTACCAGAACCTGTCGGCCCTGTTACTAAGACTAATCCACGAGGGAAGCTTGAAATCTTTTTGAAAATTTCAGGAGCGCCTAACTGCTCAAGTGATAATATATCGCTGGGAATGGTACGGAAAACGGCACCTGCCCCACGGGATTGGTTAAATGCGTTAACACGAAAACGGGCAAGGTTTGGCACTTCGAACGAGAAATCGATTTCTAAATGTTCTTCGAAGTCCTTACGCTGTTTATCATTCATGATGTCATAGACTAATCCATGAACAGCTTGATGGTCTAATGCGGGTAAGTTGATTTTTCTCACTTCACCATCAACGCGAATCATCGGAGAAACACCGGCAGAAAGGTGTAGATCTGATGCATTGTGCTTTACACTAAAGGCAAGTAACTCAGTTATTTCCATGACTAATGACATCCATTCAAACAAATCAAAACAATATGACAACAATAGCAGACCGAATATCAATCGCCCAGAGCCAAATTGCACAAGCGACGCAAAATTGTTCACGTAATAGTGAAGAAGTCACCTTACTTGCCGTCAGTAAAACTAAGCCCATATCGGCTATTATTGAGGCTTATCAAGCGGGCCAGCGCTGCTTTGGTGAAAATTATGTCCAAGAGGGCGAAGAAAAAGTCCTCGCACTAAAAGATGACTATTGTGATATTGAGTGGCATTTTATCGGCCCTTTGCAGTCCAACAAGTCGCGTATTGTTGCCGAGCATTTTGATTGGATGCACACTTTAAGTCGTGAAAAAATCGCTAAGCGCCTCAATGACCAAAGACCAGCAGGCAAAGCGCCGTTGCAAGTGTGTATTCAAGTTAATATCAGTGAAGAGGCATCAAAGTCAGGGGTGATAGCGACCGAGGTTAGCGCTTTAGCTAAGGTGATAGCATCGCTCCCTAATTTGACTTTAAGAGGCTTAATGGCCATACCGACTGCCACCAGCGATATCGCTCTGCAACGCCAAGAATTTGCCAAACTGCAACAGCTTTTTGCGCAGCTAAAAAGCCAATACCCTGACATTGACACCCTATCAATGGGCATGAGTAATGATCTGGCGGTGGCGATTGAGCATGGCTCTACCATGGTCAGAATTGGCACCGCAATATTTGGCGCTCGAGATTACCCATAAACCCTAAAGGCCAAAAACGCCAAATCATTAATTAAAATTTATCCGCTACTGCTTGTATTAGTAAGCAATAGCCCAAACATTAGTAAATAAGCAATTAGCAAATAACAGCCGACATAAAAATTAAAAGTGACCCTTAATATGACTCAAGCAAAAGTATGTTTTATCGGTGCAGGCAATATGCCCCGCTCAATTATCAGTGGTTTAGTCAGTAATGGTTACCCAGCAGATCGTATTCACGCCACCAATCCCAGTGTTGGTAAATTAGATGCGTTAAAAGCCGATTTTAATATTGGTGTATCTCACGACAATATTGCTGCTGCAGATGATGCAGATGTGATTGTACTCAGCGTAAAACCGCAGTTAATGCAAATGGTGTGTGAACAACTAAGTCAGTTAGATTTATCAAAAAAGTTATTAATCACTATCGCTGCAGGCATTCCTGCGGCGCGCTATGTCGATTATTTTAAGCAACCGATTAACCTTATTCGCACTATGCCTAATACACCAACGCAAATTGGCGTGGGTATGACAGGCTTATACGCCGATGAATCCATTTCAGCAGAGCATAAACAAATTTGCGAAACCTTAATGATAAGTGGTGGCAAAATAGTTTGGGTTGAAAAAGAAGACGAGCTTAACCAAGTGATTGCATTAGCTGGCAGTTCACCGGCTTATTTTTTCTTGTTTATTGAGTCTATGATTGACCATGGCATTAAATCTGGCATGGATGAAACCACAGCAAGAGCGCTTGCCCAGCAGGCGGCATTAGGCGCGGCGCAAATGGTGATTCAAAATCCACAACTTTCATTAGCAACCTTGCGTAATAATGTTACCTCAAAAGGCGGCACTACAGCTCAAGCGGTTGAAACCTTCGAACAAGGCGATTTACGCGGTTTAGTGGATAAAGCTATGACAAACTGCATAAAACGGGCACAAGAAATGGCAAAAACATTTTAAACAAACGATATTTAATGGAAAATAGCCCGTGAAGATAATTTTCAGTTCAATTTTAGATCAACTTCAGATCAACTAAGGCACACTCAATGAATGCACTACATTTCTTAATCGATACCGTTTTTGGTCTTTATCTTATGATAGTCCTGCTGCGCTTTTGGCTACAATTAGCCAGAGCTGATTTTTACAATCCATTTAGCCAGTTTGTGATTAAAGCCACTCAACCTATCATAGCCCCAATGCGCCGTGTATTGCCGTCTATGGGCAGTATTGATACCGCATCAATCGTACTGGCCTTATTGGTGGTATTTATAAAATATTCAATACTTACCGCTATGACACCTGCTGCGCTATTTGACCCATTAATGCTTGGTGTTCTTACTGTGGTTTCAGTATTAAAAGAAGCTGGAGTATTACTGTTTTGGGTACTCATTCTGCGCGCACTGCTTAGCTGGTTTAACCAAGGTCACAACCCGATTGTGATGGTAATGGATCAACTTACCGAACCCTTTTTAGCCCCTGTTCGTCGTATCCTGCCTCCTATGGGTGGTTTAGACTTATCGGTGATGTTAGTGCTGATTGCAATGAACTTCCTTAATATTTTGTTAGCGCAATACATTCCATTTTGGGCTCAGGTTTAAATTTCATGTTTTCCGTTTTAACCTCCGAGCGAGCTTAAGCTGATGCCTGTCGTTATTCAGCAACAGAGTAACCTGTTGCTGAACCTTTATATTCAGCCTAAGGCCAGCCGTGATAAAATTGTGGGCTTACATGGTGATGAAATAAAAATCGCCATCACAGCCCCGCCAATCGACGGTAAAGCCAATAGCCACCTGATAAAGTATTTAGCCAAAGCCTTTAAAGTGCCAAAGTCTGATGTGATGCTTCTAAAAGGGCTTCAAGGCCGTCATAAGCAAGTGAAGATACTTAGCCCGTTAAAGATCCCGCCTGAAATATCGCAGATAATAGCCCAATGCAACTAAGCATCGATTAGTGAAATCATCCATTATTGAAATCATCCATCAAAATGATCCAATTACGGGTGATCTGGCTAAAAATTCTCTATACTTAAGTCTACATTCCAATTAGTGAATCAACTCTTTCGTCGCGACGATTAACTAACCTAGGGCTAAACTAACCCGCTAGGTCAATTAAGCCAGTTGTTAGCAACACAGAGTCGATCAAGGATTTAGATTATGTTTCGCACCCTTTTATGTAGCTTTGTCATTTTAATGAGTACCCTAACGACCGTTCAAGCAGAACAAAAACAGACTGTCGGTAATTATGATATTCATTACATGGCATTAGGTAGTACCTTTATTACCCCTGCTATTGCCAAAACCTATGGTATTGAACGCAGTAATTACAACGGTATTGTCAATATTGCAGTGTTAGATACCAGTCAAGAAGGTAATCCCGCCGTTGCTGTTGAAATCGCTGGCGTAGCCAACAACTTACTTGATGCACGAATGGATTTAGAGTTTAAAGAAATCCGTGAAGGCGATGCTATTTATTATATCGCCCAAGTGCCATACCGAGACGATCAACAAATCAACTTTAACCTGACGATAAAGTACGGCAATAAGCTCAATACATCGTTAAAGTTCAAACAAAAATTTTATGTGGAATAAGGCTAAACAGCGGCTTATTTCAAATGATTTTGCACTTTTAACAAGCTAAACCTCAAGGTTTAGCTTTTTATTTAGTTGCGCAAACCATAGCTATTTTATCCTTTGCTGCTGTCTATCAACTCAGTGCTTAGGTATCATTAGGCCAATTTCATTGATGAAAATTTAAATAGCCAGTCAAGGCGAAAACTAAGCCTTTTTTAAGGCTAGATGCCACTTATTTGATGTGAGTTTTAGTTTACTGCAAAGCCTGCTCACCCCATAAGCACTATTTAAAACATCAGCCCCCTTATTTAATAAAAAGGTATTCCATGCAACAGATTGTTTTAGCAAGCGGTAACAAAGGTAAACTAACAGAGTTTGATCAGATGCTAGCCCAATTTGATATTGAGGTTTTACCGCAAAACCAATTTAACGTTCCAGAAGTGGCTGAAACAGGCACCACCTTTATTGAAAATGCCATTATTAAAGCCCGTCACGCTGCAGAAATCACTGGTAAAGCCGCAATCGCAGATGATTCTGGTTTAGAAGTTGATGCCCTTCAAGGCGCACCGGGGATTTATTCAGCCCGTTACGGCGGCGAAGGCGCCAGCGAGCAAGACAACTACCTTAAATTACTTGCTGCATTAGCAGACAAAACACAGCGCAAAGCACGCTTTCAGTGTGTATTGGTTTATATGCGCCATGCTAAAGACCCAACCCCAATAGTTTGCCAAGCGGCATGGGAAGGCACTATAGGATTGAGCCCTCAAGGTGAGCAAGGCCATGGCTACGACCCTATCTTTATTCCACAGGGGTTTGATATTTCGGCTGCCGAGCTTTCAAGTGAGCAAAAAAACCAGTTGAGCCACCGTGGGTTAGCACTTACTTTGCTTGTAGACGCTATGAAAGCCAAAGGGATTATTAAGTAACTATCATGCAATCAGCGAAATTATCTCTGCCACCACTGAGCTTATATATCCATATCCCTTGGTGCGTTCAAAAGTGCCCATATTGTGATTTTAACTCCCATGGTCAGCATGGAGTATTACCGCAACAAGCTTATGTTGATGCACTTTTAGCCGATCTCAATCACGACCTTCACTATGTACAAGGGCGAAAACTTCACAGCATTTTTATTGGTGGCGGCACGCCATCTTTATTTGAAGCCACCCAAATACAGCGCATTCTAGCCGGTGCTGAAGCCGCCATTGGTTTTGAAGATGATATTGAAATTACCATGGAAGCCAATCCGGGTACGTTAGAGCATGATGACTTTGCCGCATATCGCGCTGCAGGGGTGACGCGCTTGTCCATTGGGGTGCAAAGTTTCTCAAAAGATAAACTCAACCTTCTTGGCCGTATCCATGATGAGGATGAAGCCGTTACCGCTGCTAATACAGCCCGTAATGCAGGTTACAACAGCTTTAACTTAGATTTAATGCACGGCTTACCTAATCAGTCATTTGATGAAGCCATGGCCGATATCGATACTGCTGCTGGGTTAATGCCACCGCATTTATCTTGGTATCAACTGACCATAGAGCCAAATACCTTATTTCACTCTAAACCGCCACAATTGCCTGACGATGAAAACTTGTGGCATATCTATGAGCAAGGACAGAAGAAGCTAGCAGCACTTGGCTATGTGCAATATGAAATCTCTGCTTATGCCAAAGATGGATTTCAGTGCAAACATAATCTCAATTATTGGCAGTTTGGCGATTACTTGGGGATTGGCTGCGGCGCCCATGGCAAGATTACTCAACCTGAGCTCAATAAGATTATTCGCACCGTCAAAATTAAGCATCCGAAGGGTTATCTAGCAACGTCAGATTACACCAGTGAAACTACTGAAGTGCTAGCTGAAGATCGCGCCCTTGAATATTTAATGAATCGACTCAGGTTAATGACGGCTATCCCTAAAACTGAATTTGAACTGCGCACCGGCTTACCTGTGTCAGAGCTTGATGAAGGTATTGCTAAATCAATTAAAAGAGGCTTATTAACCGAAACTGAGACCCATTGGCAATTAACCGCCAAAGGCCATATGTTTGTTAATGATATTTTGTCGCAGTTTTTAGATTAGCTACTTTATAGCTAGCTGATTTATTAAAGTTATTACTAGCCTATATAACTAGTCTACTTATTACTGGCATATTTATTACTAGCCTATTTATTACTAGCCTATTTATTACTAGCCTATATAAAAGCCTGATGGATTACCTTTATAAAACAAGGTTAATGCATTAGGCTTTTTTTGATTTCCTTTGCCCATTAAGCTTGGCGCTTTAAGCAAAGTGCCTGCAAGTCACTAAATAAATCATTTCGCATTTACCCTGTAAATTCAGCAACATTTAAGACACAATTGCTAACATTTCACGTTATACATTTATGCTTGTGTCATTTAGGATATCAATCGATCTCCTGTTCTATTACTTTGCTAACGGAAACCCTATGCGACTAACAACAAAAACGACATTAATAGCCGTTGCTTTAACCAGCTTATTATCAAACGCCGCAATCGCCCACACTGCAGGGCACCAACCTTTAACCAATACAGTAGCCTCCACTAAAACAGCCACCACCGAGTCAGAAAAAGCCAATGAGCTGTTTGAAAGTATGTTCATGGAAAATGTAATGGCTAGCCCGATTTCCCAAACCTATTTACGCATCAAAACTGATTATGACAAATGGGGTGATTTTAGTGATAAATCTGCTGACGAAGACTTAGCCAGAGCTAAAAAGCATTTAAAACAACTTGAAACTATTAATGTTGCTAAGTTAGACAAGCAAACGGCACTTAGCTACAAATTAATGAAACAAGGCTTAGAGCAGCAAATCAGCGATGATAAATGGCGTTACCATAATTACCCTGTAAACCAGATGCGTGGTAGTCATTCGTTTATTGCTACCTTCCTTATCAATCAACATCAAGTTGAAAATGTCAGTGATGCACAGGCTTACATTAGCCGTTTAAACGGTGTAAAGCATGTAACTGAGCAAGTGATCGATGCATTAAAAATTCGCGCCGATAAAAATATTATCGCGCCAAAGTTTGTCTTCCCTTATGTGATTTCAGACAGCGAAAATATTATCAAGGGTGCACCTTTTACTGATACTGAAGTTAAAAGCACCCTATGGGGTGATATTAACCGTAAAATCGAGAAGCTCGATATTACCCAAGCTCAAAAAGATGAATTATTGGCGGCAGCTAAAACAGCCTTAATTAAAAGTGTAAAACCTGGGTATGACAATTTAATCAGCTATTTACATGAATTAGAAGCCAAAGCTGATAGCCGTGATGGGGTGTGGAAGTTACCTTTAGGCGAAGATTTTTATAATACTCGTCTAAATCGTATTACGACGACTGATATGAGCTCTGAAACAATTCATCAGTTAGGTTTAGCAGAAGTTGAACGTATTCATAATGAAATGCGTGCGATCATGAAAAAAGTAAATTATACCGGCAACTTAGCCGAGTTTATGGCTTTCATGCGTGATGATGAACAATTTTATTACCCCAACACCGATGAAGGTAAAACTCGTTACATTACCGAAGCTAAAGACCTAATTGATAATATGGAGTCACGCTTAGGTGAAGTGTTTAATATTAAACCTAAAGCCGGATTAATCGTTAAACCTGTTGAAGCCTTTCGCGAAAAGTCTGCTGGTAAAGCATTCTATGATCAACCCGCTCCCGATGGTTCACGCCCTGGTACTTACTACGCCAACTTGTATGACATGAAAGCAATGCCCACTTACCAAATGGAAGCCTTGGCTTATCATGAGGGGATCCCTGGGCATCACATGCAAATTGCCATTGCCCAAGAGCTGGAAGGTATTCCTAAATTTAGAAAATTCGGTGGCTATACTGCCTATATTGAAGGCTGGGGTCTTTATACTGAATACTTCCCTAAAGAAATGGGCTTGTATGCTGATCCCTACTCTGACTTTGGCCGCTTAGCGATGGAGCTATGGCGTGCTTGTCGTCTGGTTGTAGACACAGGGATCCACACTCAACAATGGACTCGTGAGCAAGGTATCCAATACTACGTAGACAACACCCCAAATGCTAAGTCTGATGCCATTAAAATGGTAGAACGCCACGTGGTGATGCCTGGCCAAGCTACTGCCTATAAAGTCGGTATGATTAAAGTGTTAGAGCTACGTGAAAACGCCAAGCTTAAATTAGGTGACAAGTTTGATATTCGTCAGTTCCATACCCTAGTACTGCAAAATGGCCCTGTACCATTAGATGTATTAGAAGCTGAAGTGGACAATTGGATTAATCAAACCAATAAACCTGAGCTATTAAGCCAATCAGCAGACTCAAATCGCGGTTAATCAACCAATCGATTAAGTTATCTAAGGCCACTTTTTAGTGGCCTTCTTTTTGGCTCGTACTAAAGCCTAAGTAATGAAATCTAAGTAATGAGCGCCACTCTATAAATTACCAAGGCAATAACAAGTTCAATAACGAGTGCATTAACAAATGCTATACCCGACAAATATATTCAATTGGCAGCTTAAAAGAGAACAAAAGTACAAAGGCGAGAGAGTAAACAAATTAAGCGCGGATATTATAGAGCAGAAAAAAATAACCCCAGCACAATGTCTGGGGTAAACCAATTAAAACTAGGATGATGGTTTCAAAGCCGGCATTGTTCTGATTTTAAAACCTCTGCCAGCAGTGATTCAAAACTTGCGAAGTTGCTGATTTGCACAAAAAGCTGAAAAGGGGTCATTTCTCAACAAGATGCGTGACTCAAATCATTCCGAATCAACTGAAATCTATTGTATTGATTTAAGAACAGAGTTCAAGCAGCTTTTTATACTCCATTAATAACTCAGCACAGAAACAACCTGAACGTTTTTCAAGCACAAGACAATCAAGTTATTGTTTTTATTGTGCAAATAAAAAAACCGCAACTTAAGTTGCGACTTTGTTTTAAAATTCGAACAATGTTTCCAGTTTTAGTTACTGACTTAGAAACCCCATTGAATGGCTATTTACGTAATTTGTATAAATGATCAAACTTACCATCCCAATAAGGTGTAGTACCAATATGACCTTTAATAAATTCAATAAATGCACTTACTTTAGGGGCAAGGTGCTTACGTCTTGGGTAAACAGCCTGTAGCGGTAAGTTGTTGGTCAATTGCCAATCAGGTAATAACGGCACTAATGTACCTTGTTCGATTTCATCTTCAAGTAAATAACTTGCTAGGTAGGCAATACCTAAACCGCTAACCGCGGCCGATTTTAATGCTGGTGCATTATCAACCCGGAAGTTACCAGAAACACCAATTTCACAGTAATCATCAGCTTTCTTAAACTGCCACATGCTGTGCTCATGCCACTCACCTTGGTAGACTAGACAGTTATGATCAACAAGTTGTTCTGGTCGAGAAATATTGCCATGTTGGGCAATATATTCTGCCGATGCCACTAATAAGAACTGACACTTCATTAATGGTCTTGCAACCATACCTAATGGTAGCTGCTCAGACATAGTCAAAAGTAAATCTAAACCTTCACTAACCACATCGACTTTATGATCCAGTAAGCTAACTTGTAGCTCAAGCTCTGGATGTCGTGCCATAAACTCAGGTAATGCAGGAATAATATGCATGGTACCAAAAGACTGAGAAATACCGACTTTAAGTACACCACGGGTGGCATCATTTAGATTATGCACACTAGCAACGGCCTGCTCTGCATCACGTAATAACTCCTCACCTTGTATGTAAAGCAAGTTACCCGCTTCAGTTAAACTTAAACTACGTGTAGTACGTTGGATGAGTTGAACCCCAAGTTTATGTTCAAGATCAGCAACCTGAGTACTTACTTTGGACTTAGATATACTCAACCTTCTGGCAGCGGCACTGAAGCTCCCGGCTCTAGCAACATGAGTAAAAATAGCAATAGGTTCTAATAGTTCTAACATTGGAGTCGCCTTAAGCTGTTTACGACATTAAAAATATTTTTTGAGTTCCAAGTAATGTCGCTTATTACAGACAATGCTGCATAAACGCCACCTACTTTATATGGTTCTTTAAACGTTGCGCCACTCACCCAAAAAGAAATTAAATTTCGATAGTCCATTATCATGAATAGCCAACCAAAACTAAAACAACAAGTTAATTGGTTAACGCCATACAGTTTTATAGTTTTAGGAGTATACCAAAAATTGTATAAATGGCTCTATATTTATAATATACAATTTTTTTATCAGAACAAATCTACGAT
The DNA here is from genome assembly GCF_041469325.1 of Shewanella sp. 10N.286.51.B8. NCBI lineage: Bacteria > Pseudomonadati > Pseudomonadota > Gammaproteobacteria > Alteromonadales > Shewanellaceae > Shewanella > Shewanella sp. 10N.286.51.B8. The sequence continues at coordinate 156,314 of NZ_JBFRKG010000032.1, read as the reverse complement.
AAACTGTAATATTAATGACATTTTCTCAACTTGAACGGTGGCAATTAGACAAAAAACGACTAGCTCGGCTAGCATATATCGCTACAAAGTAGCGCAAATAACAGATAGTTAACTAGAGCTTGATTGGCGGGCGAAGTTTTTGATTGGTAATTTAAGCAGGAATGGTTTAACCAAAAAGCCCCTGCACAAGGTACAGGGGAAGGTCAGGTGCATTTTGACAATGCTAGAACTTACAAGGTTACCGCTACTCAGTATCTGAGAATGTAGCTAATTCATAAGAAGATAGCTGTGGGATGGATTTACGTAATTCACTTTCAAGCACCATTAACTGCTCAAAGTTACCGCAGACTTTTTTGGCTTTAGCTTCTATGGCCTCTGATTGCTCAGAAATCTGCAATTCAACATCTTCACCGATTCTTTCCATTTTGCTTGAAAAGGCAGTCATTTTTTCATCAAAGCTTCCGCCTTCTGAAGACATCATTTCAGCCCCTAGCGCCATCATAAAACTGCCCATGGAGTTTTTAATCATTTGCTCCATTTCTTGTTCAAACTCTTCATTAAATGCTTCTTCTAACGAAGACTCTGTCGCGCCAAGATAAAACTTATCCCCTTGTTGATATGCTGCTTGGTCAACACGGCTTTGAATTCCAGCTAAAAGCTCATCCAATTTAGCCGCGGTTGCATCGCCAAAAATAGGGGTTAATGCCATGCTCACTGCATCTGTTGCCAAAATAACAGCATCATCAACTAAATCAATTACCTCTGGGATCTGTTTAGATACTTGCTCAGAATAATCAGCTAACAAAGCTGCTTGCTTATCATTTAGTGCAACTTGGTTGCCATCAATATATAACTTTCCAAGTTCGACTCGGTAAACCTCAGCGCCTTTTTCGCTAAAGGATAATTTTTGTGGCTCAACGGTAACATCATAGTTTAGGGTCACGTTGCATTGATTATCTTCAAGGGACATTTTGGCCACCGCAGGCGTCATAGCCCCTGCGGTAAAAATTAAACCAGTTAGTGCAATACTTTTAAATAAACCTTGGGTATTCATTAGCTCTATCCTTGCTGTTAATCGTTATGTAGATAATCAATGGGGCGAGTGGCTAAACTGCTCACTAAGCTACTGCCAACGTTTTGATATCTAGTTTCAATGTTAATTAGACTGATACCAAGTTATTGCACAGGCTGTGCCAAAAACATAAATAAGCTTTTTATCAATAACTTAAAGCAGGTAATAACTAATAGGTTTAGCTTTTAGATTTGGATTTATATTAACTATGTGTGAAATAAGCCAAATGTTGGTAATTTTCATCATCGCTATTTTATAAGTGGGTTTAAGAATAGAAGATTTTCAACAATCGTGGTGAGAATACGGATATGACAATAGATGATTTCAAGCTTAACATTTGAAAATGGGCATAAAAAACTTGCCCAGCAACATAAGCGAGTTTAAAAAATTGAGCGACCTAATGATTGTGATAAATGCTCAAGCATGCGAGTGCCTGCCAATGAGTTGCCATTTTGATCAAGTTCAGGCGACCATACGCAAATAGACATGTCCCCAGGGATCACCGCAATAATGCCGCCGCCAACACCACTTTTACCTGGCATACCAACCCGATAAGCAAACTCACCTGCGCCATCATATAAACCTGAGGTAGCAAGCAGTGCATTTAGCTGTCTGGTTTGTACTGGGGTAACGATTTGATCCCCTGCTAGGCTTTTACCGCGATTGGCGAGATAAAACATCGCTTTTGATAAGTCAGCGCAATTCATTTTTAATGAGCAGTAATGAAAATAGCTCTTTAATACTGTATCAACATCGCCGTTAAAATTACCAAATGACTTCATTAAATAGGCAATAGAGGCATTACGGGCACTAAACTGAAATTCTGAATTAGCCACCACTTTATCAAAAAGTATGTGAGGGTTTTCGCTCAGGTTTCTAACCACTTCAAGCAAGTGATGCTTAGGTGCACCAAGGCGCGCTTGAATTAAATCTGCTATCACTAATGCACCAGCATTAATAAATGGATTTCTTGGAATGCCTCGTTCAAGCTCAACTTGAACCAATGAGTTAAACGACTGACCTGAAGGCTCTTTACCTACCCTGCTCCAAAGTTCATCTTCGGAGTACAAACTTAGCGCTAAAGTAAGGCTGAATACTTTGGAGATAGATTGAATGGAAAACGGCTCAAGATAATCCCCAGCGCCAATGGTGTGACCATCTGCGCCAGTGACTGCTATTGCTATTTTGTTTGGATCTACGTCAGCCAATGCTGGAATATAATCTGCGACTTTCCCTAAACCAATAAGTGGCCGAACCTTGTCGACCACTTCATCAAGCAATATTTGCTCAGGCATTAGCTATATTAGCCCCACCAGATGTCGTACAGTGCACTAACTTCAAGTTGTGGCACTTTTTTCGCTTCCCAGAAGGCTTTAACAGCAGCAACATCTTCTTCGGTACATTTACCGATCTCTTGTGTTGCAATAATGCCTTCCCACATTTTATGACCGCCGCCATGGAAACCTAGCTTACGAGGTTCAATGACTTGTTCAATGAACTCATCAACAGCTTTATCAATATCTGCTTCAGAAATTGACTCATCAAAAGTCCAGTTGATATCAAAACCAAATTCTTGGAATTCATCAACACGTAGTTTCTTACGTAAACGGCGAGTTCGGGTCTTAGCCATGGTTATTTCCTAGTCAGTTGATTAAATAGCTTATTTTAACAATATTTTATTATAATTATGCAATACGTTCGAACATTATGTCCCAAACGCCATGACCTAAACGATGGCCGCGGGCTTCGAACTTAGTTAGCGGGCGATGATCTGGACGTTCAACTACAGTATTGGTTGCTGATTGGTTTTTATAACCTTCAGCCACAGACATCACTTCTAACATGTGCTCGCTGTAGTTTTCCCAATCTGTTGCCATATGGAAAACACCGCCAATCTTAAGCTTACGACGAATTAATTGCGCAAATTCAGCTTGCACAATACGGCGTTTGTGATGACGTTTTTTGTGCCAAGGATCTGGGAAAAATAATTGTACTCGGGCAAGTGAGCCATCAGCAATGCTGTTTTCAAGCACTTCCATCGCGTCATGATGATAAACACGTAAATTAGTAATTTCGGCTTCACCGGCATCAACTAAACATGCGCCAACACCTGGTTTATGTACTTCGATACCAATGTAGTTTAACTCAGGAGCCGCTTTAGCCATTTCAACTAAAGATGCACCCATACCAAAACCAATTTCTAATACGGTATCAGCATCACGCTTAAACACTTCAGCTAAATTAATCGCTTCTGGTGTGTAATCTAAACCCATTGCAGGCCAATGTGCTTCAATTGCGTTTGCTTGGCCTTTGGTTAAACGGCCTTCTCTTAATACAAAACTTCTGATTTTACGAATATATTTGCCATCTTCGTTAAATTCAGCGGTGGTAACGTCGCTCATGTATGCCTCATCATTTGAATAGCGTTTAAATTGCCGACTATTCAAAGTTTCATCTTTGTTCCAATAATAGTGGCTAAGTATATCTTAAAATCACCATGACTAAAGTATTTATCAGTTAACAGGCTCCCTTGTTTATAGAATATTCTCCATATACACTGCGCTGATGAAAAAAGTTAACTCCTTTTCTGAGCGGATCACCGCTTGGTACGATTTACACGGACGCAAGACCTTACCGTGGCAAATCAATAAAACCGCATATAGAGTGTGGATTTCAGAGATCATGCTGCAACAAACTCAAGTTGCCACTGTTATCCCCTACTATGAAAAATTCATGCAAAGCTTTCCCGACATTAAAGCCCTTGCCAATGCCAGCGAAGATGATGTACTGCATCATTGGACGGGGTTAGGCTATTATGCCCGCGCCCGTAATCTGCATAAAGCGGCTAAAACAGTTTGTGAGCAACATGCAGGCAAGTTTCCTGAAGCGCTAGATGAAGTCATAGCCTTACCGGGTATTGGCCGCTCGACTGCTGGGGCCATTTTGTCATTGTCCCTTGGTCAGCATCATTCAATATTAGATGGAAACGTTAAACGGGTACTTGCCCGTCACGGCGCAATTGAAGGTTGGCCAGGTCAAAAAGCAGTTGAACAACAATTATGGCACTTAACGGATAAGTTAACCCCGCAAAAAGATGTGGTTAAATTTAACCAAGCCATGATGGATATTGGCTCTGCGGTTTGCACTCGCAGTAAACCCAATTGTGCTCAATGCCCTGTTGCAATTGATTGTAAAGCGCAACTTGCTGGCCGACAGACAGAATTCCCCGGTAAAAAGCCTAAAAAAACCATTCCTGTAAAATCTGCATGGATGCTAGTACTGCATAAAGATGGTGAAGTCATTCTCAATAAAAGACCACCAGCAGGCATTTGGGGCGGCTTATGGTGTTTTCCTCAATTTGATACTGAGGCGGCGCTGCTTGCACATATCAGTGCTAATGGGTTTAATCACAGCAGCAATGAATATGCCGCAGCAAAAAACAACAATAATGAACAATCACAATGGCTTGCAGGATTTAGACATACTTTTAGTCATTTTCATTTAGATATTCAGCCTATCTTAGTTAATCTCGGCGAAAATCAACAATCGCCTCAAATTGACTCAAGTGTAATGGAACAAAATCAGACACTCTGGTATAACATACATCATCCCGCGAAAGTTGGATTAGCCGCAGCAACTGAGCGGATTTTATCTAACTTAGCCGCTCTTTTAGCAGTAGATCCCGTCAAGGAATCCCTTTAAGGAATAATCATGGCTCGTAATGTTAATTGCGTATATTTAAAGAAAGAAGCTCCAGGTTTAGATTTTCAACTTTACCCTGGCGATCTAGGCAAGCGTATCTTTGATTCAATCAGTAAAGAAGCGTGGGCACTTTGGCAGAAAAAACAAACCATGCTAATCAATGAAAACAAACTTAACATGATGAATGTTGATGACCGTAAACTACTTGAAGAGAATATGGTTAGCTTTTTATTTGAAGGCAAAGATGTTGCCGTTGAAGGTTATGTACCTCCAAGTGAAGACGAGTAACTAAATAGCTAACCCCTTAGCTAGCTGAATAGCTTAAGAGCCTACTTTAAAACCGCTAACGGCGTGTTGATATAAAGTAGGCTTTTTTATTCGCATCAATTACCAATCACTTTTGAGACAATTGTAATTAACTTCCCCATAGCTTTTAAATAGTTGTTACTCCACAGCCTATTCACAAAAGTTCCCTAAATTTAGTTAAAAATCTTATTTCGTGAGCTATTAATCAAAAGTAAAAAATTATAACACTTTCTGTTAGTTACACTGCATTATTATCGATTATGCCAAGGTATACTGCCGCTATAACTAATTTCAGAGTGTGCCCATGCTAAAGCCAATACTTTATACAGCATTGACCTTGTCACTGCTTTATTCAATCAATAATGTTAATGCAGACCCCATGGGGATGAAGCCAATGCCAGTGGCAGATGCGCCATTGGGTTATATCATTCATAATCCCTATGAAAATGCCCCACTAACGGCTTTAGTGACTCTTAATGGCCATAAAATTTCCAATGTGGATGTCACCATACATGCCAAAGGTGAAACTGGTGTCAGCATAAACTATCAAGTTGATGATATGCGGGTAATGGATGAAGGTGGCGTACCCATTTTTGGTCTCTACCCTGCCTTTATGAACACCTTTACAATTAAATGGACTGAAAACGGCAAGCAGCGCAGCCACGAGTATCAAATGCTAACCCCAGACATTGATATGGGCTTTTCAGAAAGCCAGTGGGCTAAAGCGCCCATCGTCGAAGTAGAACATGTTGACGCTGACTTTAAAGACCGCCTTTATTTTGTAAACTGGACCAATCCAGACGGAAAGTCGGGTCAGTTATCCCACAATAACCCTGATGCACCTGGGGCGTTTTCTTGGGATGGGAAACCAGGATTTTTCATTATCGATACCGCCGGTGATATTCGTTGGTATCTGAATCCTTACACCACCCATAACTCAAAAAATTATGACAGCGCAGGTTACGCCATGGGCATGAACGTCACTAAAGACGGCAACATGGTGTGGGTACAGGGCCAAGGCTGGAAAAAAATGTCATTAATGGGAAGAATGATTTCAGAGCACAATTTACCGGGAAATTTTATCGATGCATCACACGAAGGGATTGAAGCTGCCAACGGCAATATCTTTATTCGCGCCGCCGCCAAAGATTATCGCCGCGCTGATGGCATGTTAGTCAACACCATACGCGATCAAATCATTGAGGTTGATAACACAGGTAAGTTAGTGGATTACTGGGATTTAAACACTATTTTAGACCCACTGCGTGATGCGGCATTATTATCCCTTGATGCCGGTGCAGTTTGTTTAAATATCAATATTGATCAAGCTGGCCATCAAACCACCTTAGACGATTTAAAGAATGCCCCTTATGGTGATATTCATGGGGTTGAAACCGGCCGTAACTGGGCCCATGTCAATTCAATAGATTATGACCCTAAAGATGACAGCATCATCATTAGCTCGCGCCATCAATCAGCGGTAATCAAAATTGGCCGCGATAAACAAGTTAAATGGATATTAGGCCCTGAAAAAGGCTGGAGTGACAAGTTCCAAGATAAGCTACTCTCGCCAGTTGATGCTACAGGTAACAAACTTAGCTGTAATGAAAAGGGTCGTTGCCGAGGCAGTGATTTTGACTTCTCATACACCTCCCATACCGCTTATCTTGTTCCTGAAAAGGGCACTTTAACCGTATTTGATAATGGCGATGGTAGACACCTTGGTCAGCCGATGTTTGCCAGTGAAAAATATTCCCGCGCGGTTGAATACAAAATTGATGAGGCCAATAAAACCGTTACCCAAGTATGGCAATACGGTAAAGACGAGTTGGGTTATCAAGGCTACTCGCCAGTAACATCTATCGTTAAATATCAGCAAGATAAAGACAGCATGATGAGCTACTTTGCCTCTGCCGGTTTATTTGGATTAGGTGGCGGTTATGGCAATATCAAAATGGATGACACCACGGGTAAAGTTAAGTCTATTTTAGTTGAGCATCGCTATGGCGAAACCAAGCCCGCTGTGCGCATTAATATTAATAGTCACGATATGTTTGCCACAGGCTACCGCGCCCAAGTAATACGTGTAAACGAGATGCTTAAATAGTTCATTTCAGTCATTTCGCTCTTTTCAGCCCTTTACTTTAAAGGGCTGAATTGTATTTAGCATCAATTTAGCCCCTTTTTTTCTCATTCAATCATCCCTTAGTCGCCTTCAATGCTTTGAAAAGTAGACGGGGAATTCACGCTGTAGGCTGGCGAGTTTAACCATCTCCAAGTGCGAGTGTATTTCATACAGTTAAAAAGTGACAAAGATAAGCCAGGTTGCAACTTTGTTAAAAAACAGCAAGACTAATCCACTAAAGCTTTATTTTTTCATTTACTGAATCCAATGAACCAATCCTAATCCCCTAACGTATTGACAAAACTAATTTAACTGTTTGTTAGTGAAAAACGAGAACATACTCAACGCTTGGAGAAAAGCTATGAAAAGGACCATCATCAATACCACGGTAATATCGGCTATTTTTGCCGCATCCACAACATTTGCCATTGCTGCCGGAGGAGGAGCCGTTGTCGCAAGCGACCCTAATAAGCACTTTGACGCTAAGGGAAAAGAGCCATCGAAGTTCACTATCGATCAACAAAACAATTTGCGTAAATAGCTTCCATTTGATGACAAGCGTGACTTCACAGAAGCAAAACGCGGGTTTATTGCCGCTCCAGATTACAAACAGATTATGGCCGAAGCAGGAAACGTGGCATGGGATATGGGCAGTTACGAATGGCTACTTAACGAAGGGGAGAATTTCGATACTATCCACCCTTCATTGCAGCGCCAAGCAGTGTTGAACATGGCTTACGGTTTGTATGAAGTACTTCCTGATAAAATTTATCAAGTGCGTGGCTACGATTTAGCCAACATTAGTTTTATTAAAGGCGAAACCGGTTGGATTGTATTTGACCCATTAACCGCTAAAGAAACCGCAGCTGCGGCGCTTAAGTTCATTAATGAGCAACTCGGTGAGCGCCCAGTTGTTGCCGTTGTGTACTCGCACTCTCATGCTGATCACTTCGGTGGCGTTCGTGGCGTTGTTGATGAAGCAGACGTTAAAAGCGGTAAGGTAAAAGTCATTGCACCTGAAGGCGTTATGCACCACGCTGTTGCTGAAAATGTGATGGCAGGTAATGCGATGACCCGCCGTATGTTCTTCCAATATGGTGTTCTACTACCACGTAGCCCATACGGACACGTTGATCAATCTATTGGTAAAAATACCGCTACTGGTAACTTAGGGCTGATCGCGCCCAATGTGACTATCGATAAAGACTTTGTCGATATGACTATTGATGGCGTCAAAATGGTATTTCAAAGCACCCCGGGTACTGAAGCTCCTGCAGAGATGAATACTTGGTTCCCAGAAATGAAAGCTTTTTGGGCGGCAGAAAATATTACCGGTACCATCCATAATATTTATACCTTACGCGGTGCATTAGTGCGTGATGCGCTTGAGTGGTCAAAACAAATCAATGTCGCCTTGTATGAATTTGGACAAGATGCCGAAGTGATGTTTGCTTCTCACTCCTGGCCTCGCTGGGGTAATGAACGCATTCAAGAAGTTATGCGCACCCAGCGTGATACCTATGCCCACTTAAATAATCAAGTGTTACATTTGGCAAACCAAGGGGTGACAATTAATCAAATTCACAATGAATATAAGCTACCTGAAAGCTTAGTTAACCAGTGGTCAGCTCATAGTTACCATGGTTCTGAAGAGCACAATAGCCGAGCTGTACTGAATCGCTATTTAGGCTATTGGGACGCGAATCCAGCCACCTTAATGCCACTGTCACCTGAAGATTCCGCGCCGCTTTACGTTGAGATGATGGGCGGCGGGGACAAAATACTTAAAAAAGGTAAATCGCTATTTAACGAAGGTAAGTATTTTCATGCAGTAGAGATCCTCAATAAACTGGTATTTGCTCAGCCCAATAATCAGCCAGCAAAAGACCTGCTAGCGGATGTTTATGAGCAAATTGGTTATCAAAAAGAAAGCCCAAGTGTACGAAATAGCTTCCTCGCAGCAGCTTATGAATTACGCCATGGGATGCCAACCGGAGCTTCGCCAAAAGCGTCAGGCCCAGATATGATAAGAGGTATGTCTACTGGCTTATGGCTTGATTTTCTTGGTGTCCGTTTAGATACGCAAAAGTCAGCGGGTAAGCAGTTCATCATTAACTTTGTGACTCCAGATAACGGTGAAAAGTACCTTGTTGAGCTAAGTAACTCAGCGTTAACTAACATTGAGGGTGTGCAATCAAGTAAAGCTGATTTAACTATCACCATCGATCGTAGTGAGCTAAATGATGTCATGATGGGCGCACAAAGCTTTGAAGACAAAATCAAATCAGGCAAAGTCAAAATGGACGGTGACAGTAAGATTATAACCGAACTGATGAGTTCATTAGTTAGTTTCAACATGGAATTTGAGTTACTACCAGGTACTTTAAATAAAAAGTAATTCAAACACCTAGATCCAACCTAAAAGAGTAAAGCTTAAAAGTACCACTGATATTTACCAGTGGTATTTTTTTGCTTTATTACAACTTCCCTCGCTTAAAACAACAAAAATTAGTATTGGCGAAAATAAGTACTGGTCAAAAAATGATTAATAATTTACATTTAAATCACGATGTAAGCGCTTACACCTAGGTCTGATTTAGGCGTACTAAATATTAAAGCCTTACACTTTATCAGGTATCAACCCAGCGAAGATGTTGTAAATACAAGTGAATAGTGGGTTAGTTGTAAGTAATACCTTCAAGTTAGATTGCAACAATCAAGGTATAAAAACGATTATGGAACAATCAGCAACCAGCGTAAAAAACACATCGGTCACATTCGATAAGTTATCCTTTAAAGAGAAAGTCGGTTACGCCCTTGGGGATGTGGCATCTAACTTTTACTGGCGTGTTTTTGATGTGTTCTTATTTATTTTCTACACCGATGTATTTGGTATATCAGCTGCAGCTGTTGGCACCATGATGTTAGTGACTCGCATAATCGATGCGGTATCTGACCCATTAATGGGCGCCCTCGCTGATAGAACTAACACCCGCTTTGGCAAATTTCGCCCTTATCTCATATTAGGCATTATTCCCATTGCTGCAGCTGGAGTACTCACCTTCACAGTGCCCGATTTAGGTGATGATGGTAAATTGATTTGGGCTTATGGCACTTACATTTTCATGATGCTGGCGTACACCTTTATTAACGTGCCCTACGGCGCGCTATTAGGTGTGGTCACCAGTAATAGTCAGGAAAGAACCACATTAACCAGTTTTAGATTTATCGGTGCTTTTTCTGGTGGTACTTTAGTTGCTTATATGACGCCTGAATTAGTTACTTATCTTGGCGCGGGTAATGAGGCATTAGGCTGGCAACTGACCATGGCCTGTTATGGACTTATTTCAGCGGTGCTGTTTTGCCTTACTTTTTTTGCAACTAAAGAGCGCATAGCGCCACCAACTAATCAACAAACCTCAATCAAACAAGACATCATCGATTTAACCAACAACAAGCCATGGCTGATTTTATTCTCTTTAGCGTTAATCATCATGTTCACCATCACTTTGCGCGCCAGTACCGGCACCTTTTACTTTAAATACTATGTAAACCGAGAAGACCTCATTGGCACCTTTACCGCGGTTTATATGATCTCACTTGCCCTAGGCGCCGCCTCTACGCCTCTATTAACCAAATACTTTGATAAACGCCCACTGCTTATTGGTTTAATGACCATTGTTGCCATACTTTCGGCTGGCTTTTACTTTATTCCAGCTCACAACCTTACCTTGATGTTTATTATGCAGGCCTTAATTGGATTTTGCTTAGGGCCTAAATCGCCGTTGGTATTTTCTATGTATGCCGATACTGCTGATTACTCACAATATAAAAATGGCCGCCGCGCCACCGCGATGATTTTTTCAGCAGCAGCCTTTTCGCAAAAATTAGGCGGCGCTTTTGCAGGCGCGATGATCGGTTGGATGCTGTCATCCATGGGTTATGTGGCAAATCAGCAGCAATCACCCGACTCGTTAATGGGGATTTTACTGCTCAATACCATCATCCCTGCAGGCTTTGCCTTATTAGCGGTTTGGGTTGTTAAACACTACAGCTTAGATGAACAAAAAATGCGCCAAATTAACCAGTCGCTTTATCAACCTATTGATAAATCAGAGCCTGCAAGCGAGTAGTTGAGGAATTTAAATAGTGATTACTTACCATCAAAAAAATGGCAACGTCAGCTTGCATAGTCCAACCACTATGCCAAAAGCCTGTGGTTTTTTATGGAATAAAAACATGATGATTCAAATGAATTGTCGGGGTTTTGCGACTGCGCAATTTATGCAGCCAGAACCTGCTAAATATGCCCATGGGCCTGCATTAGAAGCCAAAACCTTTATGCAGCCAGAACACGCCTACTTTAGCCATCATCCTGGGCGATTTTTTTATATAAAAGATAACCACACTAACGAGCTATTCTCATTGCCCTATGAGCCAGTAAGGCAATCATTGGCATCATTTGAGTTTATCGTTAGCCAGCATCAAGTCAGTTGGCAAGTTAAGCACCTCAACCTACACTGTAAACTAAGCTTAACCTTAGCCACTGAAGATACCGCAGAGCTATGGCAATTATCCATTGATAACCTAAGTCAATCGGCGCGAGATATCAGCATTTATAGCTACTTTCCTGTGGGCTATATGTCGTGGATGAATCAATCTGCAAAATTTGATCCTTCACTTAATGCAATTTTATGTCACTCAATCACCCCCTATCAAAAAGTCGATCAATACTTTGTTCAACAAGACTTTAAAGACACCACGGTATTTCTAACTGACACAACCCCTGATAGTTACGAAACCCGTCAAAGTGTTTTTGAAGGCGAAGGCGGTTTACATAACCCAACGGCTATCAGTAATAACCGCTTAGAAAATAAGCCTGCTCATTACCAAACCCCTGCAGCGATAATGCAATTTAATCGTAAGCTTGCCGCTTATGATGACGCTAGCAATAACACCAAGCCAGCAGTGGCATTAAAGTTTGTTTTTGCGCCGGTAAAAGATGCTCACGAAGCGAGTGAGTTAAAACAGCGCTATTTGAGTTCAACAGCGCAATTTACTCAAGCCCAAGATAAATACAAAGCGTATCTCAGCAGAGAAACTGGCTGTTTAAGCCTTTTATCCTCAACCCCTAAGCTTGATAACTTCATCAACCATTGGCTACCAAGACAGGTTTTTTACCATGGCGATGTCAATCGATTAAGTACCGATCCACAAACCAGAAACTACCTTCAAGATGCTATGGGGATGATTTATATCAACCCTAACAAGGCCAAAGCCGCCTTTGAAGTCGCCCTCGCCCAGCAACATCGCAATGGTGAAATGCCTGATGGCATTTTATTGCACCCAGAATCTGAGCTTAAATACATCAATCAAATCCCCCACACGGATCATTGTGTCTGGCTAGTGATTTGTATTGAGGCATATTTAAATGAAACCGCCGACTTTGATTTCTTAAATCAAACCATTGGTTTTGCCAACAGTGAAGATAAGCTTTCGGTGATGGAGCACGTCAATTTAGCGCTGGAGTTCTTATACTCTCAACGTGATAACCGCGGCCTTAACTTTATTAACCAAGGCGATTGGTGCGATCCGATGAACATGGTGGGCTATAAAGGCTTTGGTGTTTCAAGCTGGTTGACGTTAGCAAGTGCTTACAGCATGACACTGTGGGCAAAAGTCTGCCAGCAAATGGACTGTGACAATAAAGCATCAAAATTCAGCCAACTTGCTGCTGAATTAAATGATGCCGTAATTGAGCATTGCTGGGATGATGAATGGTTTGCCCGCGGTATTACCGATGCAGGTCACTGTTTTGGCGTAAGCGATAATCAAGAAGGCCGCATTTATCTTAACCCGCAAACTTTTGCCATGTTGTCTGGCGCAGTTAATGATCAGCGCTGGTCACTGATGCAGCCGCAAATCAAGCAGCAATTACAAACACCTTTTGGGATGATGATGCTAGCTCCCGCTTATACCCAAATGGATGAGCAAGTGGGCAGATTAACCCAAAAGTTTCCTGGCACCGCTGAAAATGGTTCAGTTTATAATCATGCTGGGGCATTTTATATATACGCCCTATTTGAACAAGGCGAAACAGAGCAAGCATTTGAACTATTACAAACCATGATAACTGCTGAAGATGTGCAAAATGAGCTCACCCGTGGTCAATTACCCGTGTTTATTCCCAACTATTACCGCGGGGCTTATTTTCAATATCCTGATGATGCGGGTAAATCGAGTCAGTTATTTAATACTGGAACCGTCGCTTGGATTTACCGAATTATCATCGAGCAACTTTGTGGCCTAAAAGGCTGCAGCGACGGCTTAAAAATTAAACCGCAACTACCAAAGCACTGGCCTAGCCTAAAGGTAAGCAGACGTTTTCGCGGCGCAACTGTGGATGTATCAATACAAAGGCGAGCAGACATCATATCCCAGCAGGTTTTAGTTAATGGTAAAAGCTTACAGACTAATGCTGCAGGTGAGCATATTTTAGCTATCAGCACTAATACAAGCTATAACATCAGCGTGTTGCTGGCTGTATAACGCAAGTTGAAAAATCAGTATCCTAGCTACTGATTAAGATAACGCTTTCGACTAATGTCAAAGCGTGTGAATATGCCCAATAATAAATGATTCTATAAGATACTGACTTTAAGACTTAAACATTAGGAGTTTACTGGACAATGGACTGCACTGAAAAACCAACTAATAAAGCGAGCCATAAACATAAGGCCAACGCCTCACTTAAAGGCCTAATACTGCCCTGCCTGTTGGCATTAAATTCCACCGCAATTGCTTCAATGGCGAATGCTGATACGTCTTCAAGCACAAACAAAACATCTGCCGAATATGTGCATGCCCCTATTGAAGTTAACTACGCTAATAAAGCCATTACCCTTGATGGCATTGCTGATGAATCTGATTGGCAACAAGCTAAGTGGCAACCGATTGATCAAATGATCATCGGCGATGCTATAACTGCCGATGATTTTAGTGGCCAATATAAACTGCTTTGGCGTGAGGATAAGCTCTATCTACTGACTGAAGTGATTGATGATGTGCTATTTGATCAAAGCGCTGATCCCACAGTGCGGTATTGGGATGATGACACCGTAGAGGTGTTTATTGATGAAGATGGCTCAGGTGGCGAGCATCAATATAGCCATAATGCTTTTGCCTATCATGTGGCATTAGATAAACAAGTGGCTGATTTTACCACGCAAAAAAAGGCCGCCACCTTTAATGAGCATATCACCACAGCATGGTCGAGAGACCCAGTTAACCCTCAAAAAATCTATTGGGAAATGGCGATAACGGTATTCCCTGACAGTTACAATGACAGCTTAAGCGCTTTTGATAAGCAGCAGGTTGCAGCCGTTAGCTTACAAGCCAACAAACAAATGGGTTTTATGCTGGCCTATTGTGATAATGATGGCTCCAAACAAAGAGAGAACTTTATTGGCTCCCACCCGATAAAGCCGTTAAATGGCGACATGAATCGCGGCTATAAACACGCTGATGTTTTTGGCAGTATTATTCTAAAAGCGGCACAATAATCATCATAAAAAGCCGCCAATGACTAATATCATTGACGGCTTTGTTGTTTTTAGTAAACCTGTTCAATAGACGTTATTGCTTAATCCCTTCAATAACCAAATCTAGACTAACATTGGCAGACGCTGGGCCTAAATCCATTTTAAAACCGAAGTCTTTCATGGCAAATTCTGTGGTACCAATAAAGCCAGCACGATAACCACCCCAAGGATCTTGGCCTTCACCAACAAATTCAGCGGCAATAGCCACAGGCTTAGTCACCCCATTTAAGGTCAAATTACCGTTAACCAATATCTTGCCATTGCCTTGGTCTTCAACACTAGTCGAGGTGTACTGCGCCTGAGGAAACGCGCCAGTATTTAAAAAGTCAGCACTGCGTAAATGTTTATCACGCTCGGCATGGTTTGAGTCAACACTCGTTGTATTGATGGTGACATTCAAATTAGTGTCAGCAATTTTTGCCGCATCGTAACTAAAATCACCACTGAAATCATTAAAACGACCAGCTACAAAGCTATAGCCTAAATGATTTACTTTAAATTGAATTGATGCGTGGGCACCTTGAGTATCTATCTTATAATCGGCCGCATTAGCGACTGATGGTAGTAACATTGCAGCGCCGATAACGCTAGATAATACTGTGGCTAAAAGTTGCTTTTTCATTGGTCATTCCCTTTATTATAAATTCAATATTATTGATATGTTCAAGTACTAATAAGTGTTGCTAGCTAATAATTAGCGTTCTCAGCTCGTCGAGTTACAGGCTCGATTCAAGTGCTGTAGGTGTTAAAACTATTTTGTGGCAGGTTTTATCATTCTTGATAAAGTGCCATCCTTATCAATCAATTGGTGTTTTACCGCGCCTGCAGCATGAATAATCACTAGGGCTATTAATGTATAGGCTGCATATTGATGAACTAAGCCAGCAATATCAGCTTGGTTGTTAATAAAGCTGCCCAGTGACGGCACTTCAAACCAATCAAATACCCAAATTCCGCGGCCATCAGCCGTTGAAATTAAAAAGCCTGTCGCCATAATGGCCAACATTAATAGATAAAGCATTCCATGAGCCCACTTAGCCGCCGTTTGCTCCCAAGCCTTGTGATTACTCTTTGCATGAGGTTTCGCAGAGCCTAAGCCCCACACTAATCGCACTAGCGTTGCCAGTAACAATAAAATGCCAACACTTTTGTGAATATCCGGCGCGGTTTTATACCAACTACTGTAATAAGTGAGATCAACCATCCAAAAACCTAAGCCGAATAAGCCAATAACGGTTAATGCACTTAACCAATGGAGACTAATACTCACTAAACCATAGCCATTTTTTGTATTTGCTAACATCAAGCTGTCCTTGTCAAAATCTATGTGAATGATTATATCGACACAAAACAAAAAGAATATCGCTAAAAATCGCCAAAATCATTCGATAAAATAGAACAATAAAACTAATTGAGTCCTGACTAAACCCAGCCAGTCTTACTCAAATAAGCATTCAATTTGAGATATCGATTAAACTCTCTAAAACCACTATCATTGGGCTTTAAACCAATTAAAGGTAAAAAATCGCTCAGTTTGGCCATTTACTAGCCGAACGATTAAAATCATTTAAAAAAGCACTTGCAGGATTAAAACCATCGCTATACTATGTGCGCACTCCAAACGACACAGGCTCTAACGATTAAGTTAGCACCCAGTTTGAAGTAGTAAACTAACGCTTAGTTAGTTGCCCGAATAGCTCAGTCGGTAGAGCAGAGGATTGAAAATCCTCGTGTCCCTGGTTCGATTCCGGGTTCGGGCACCATATTTAATTTAATAGTGTTATCACTGTTAAGAAAGATAAGCCGGCATAGCTCAGTTGGTAGAGCAACTGACTTGTAATCAGTAGGTCCCGAGTTCGACTCTTGGTGCCGGCACCATATACAGAGAAACCACTCAGTGAGTGGTTTTTTCTTGTAAGTTTCAAGCTAACGATAGTTAGTCGCCCGAATAGCTCAGTCGGTAGAGCAGAGGATTGAAAATCCTCGTGTCCCTGGTTCGATTCCGGGTTCGGGCACCATATTTAATTTAATGGTTTTTCACCGTTAAAAAGATAAGCCGGCATAGCTCAGTTGGTAGAGCAACTGACTTGTAATCAGTAGGTCCCGAGTTCGACTCTTGGTGCCGGCACCATAAAAACAAAAAAGCCACTCAATGAGTGGCTTTTTTGTATCTGAAATTTATCATCTGCGACTTATCGGCACTGGATATCACTGCAGTTTATATTCATCAATGCCGACGAGCTATTTATCTGCAAGCACCCTTTTAACCACCAATATAAACCCCTTTAGACTCTGGTTGAATTAAGGTCTTTCAAATATAGAATGTTAGCTTATACAAGCCAAACAAAAAGGCGACCTCAGGCCGCCTTCCAATATCACAGTCTTAGTTTACCTAATTAAAAGTTATAACGAACACCAACGGTAAACACATTATCATCTTCAAGATCAGTTTTTATACTGTTTGCTTTATAATCACCGTCATACATTGCATAGTGACCATAAACCATTGTCGATTTAGTCACCTTATAGTCAGCCCCCACAACAATTGAGGTAATGTTGACATCTGTTGTGTCATCATTTTGAATACCTGAACGTTTAGCATATAGCCCTAAACCCGCTTCATCTATACCGTATTCGGCTTTTAGGTTCACGCCATTAAGGTTATAGGCTAGGTTTACAAAGTATGAGTTCCCTTCAAGATTTGGCTTACTGGTGCTTTCAGAGTTTTGGAATAAACCGCCAATTTTAAACTCTCCAACCTTAAACTGCACCACGCCTCGATAAGCATCCATACCAGCAATGGCTTTGTTATAAGCGCCAGCAACATAATAGCTTTGTGCTTTCAGCTTCTTGTCACCTAGTGTTACACTCACAGCATACTGGCTGCCTTCAGATGCTTGATTATCTTCCATCAAGTATGTCGCGTTAATCGTCAATACGTCCGCTATTTTTGGTGAATAGTACCAAAAACCATCCGCAGAACGAGTTTGAGCGCCAACCAAACGGTCGATATCGGCATTTGAATTACCAAACAAGTCAATGCCACCTTCAGCCTGCTTGAATACCGTGTCATTACGGCCAACAAGAATAGTACCGGCATTGCCCTTAAGACCAAGAAACGTATTACGTGCTTTAAACACATCACTGTTAGTTGAAGTATTTTCTACTTGAAACTCCATTTGGTAAATGACATCGATACCATCAGCAATCTTTTCAGTGCCTTTAACTCCTAGGTGAGAGAAATTGTTTTCCAGTACCGTACCCTCTTTGGCTTCACGAGTGGTTAGGCCGGTGTCAGAGTTGGTCAGCGATAGATCTAAGCGGCCATAAAAGCTTGGCCCTTCGGCAAACGCGCCAAATGATGTTAGTGCAATGATAGATGAAACCGATGCTGCGATTAGTGATTTTTTCATAAGTAGTGCTCCCAATAACTTTGTTCTTTTCAATTTTTTATAATTAATTGCCTAGCGTTAATCATTTGTTCAACGCCTTAATAGGTTTAATAAAACTTGTTTGAGGATTAAGGCTTAACGTCATTAACAGAATTAAGCCCTCATTTGTGAACTGAGGGCTTTTACCTCAAAAATTAAGCCTTACTTTTTGGTTGACTGCTGAGTTGAATACTTAGCGGCAGTTTCACCAGCCATTCTGCCGAAGGTAACGATGTCAGAAATGGCATTCCCACCTAAACGGTTAGCACCATGAACCCCACCAGTGACTTCACCTGCACCATAAAGACCAGGAATCACTTGTTTTTTAGCGTTAAGAATTTCAGATTTAGAATCAATCATCACACCGCCCATGGTGTGATGAACACCTGGGGTAACTTCAATCGCGTAGTAGTTACCTTCATTCAATGCACGTGGAAGGTTTGGACGTTCGAAGTCAGTATCTTTGCCAGCTTTAACAAGGCTGTTATAGCGAGCAACCGTTTCGGTCAAGGCTTTGCCATCGATGTTCTCTAGCTTACCAAGTTCAACCAGTGAGTTAGCAGAAGGTGCTACACCTAGGCCGATGTATTTATCAATTTTGCTGAGTGATTTACGCACTGAGTCATCAAAAATTAAGTAAGCTGTTTTGCCTGTTTGGTTCAAGATAGCTGCAGCAGCTTTGTCACGAGTGGTGATTTCGTTGACAAAACGTTTACCTTCGCGGTTAACTAAAATAGCGCCATTACCACGAACCGCTTCAGTTACCATTACGCCACCTTTAACCGATAACGTTGGATGAGCTTGGATATATTGCAAATCTTTCATTGCTGCGCCAGCATTACCCGCAACATCAATGCCGTCACCTGTGGCACCTGGTTGGTTAGTAGATACAAAGCCTTTTAACTTAGGATCTAGCTTGGCCACACGGTCATTATTTTTACCAAAACCGCCTGTTGCCAATACAACTGCGTCAGCTTTTATCCAGTAATAGCCTTTATACATGCCTTTAACCAGTAAGCCTTTAACATTGCCTTTATCATCTTTTAGAATTTCAATTCCGCGAGTATTTAATCGCATGTCGATATCACGTTTTACGGCATTATCGTAAAGCACTTGAATCACATGAGCACCAACACCTGCGCCACCAGTAGGACGATGTGAACGGTTTACTGACGCGCCGCCCATACGACCAACGTCGGTCAAATCAGCGCCCATAGCGGTTAACCAATCAACTGAGCCCTTAGAGTGAGACGCTAATACATCGACTAATTCAGGGTCATTTAAATCACGGCCCCCTTTCATGGTGTCTTTTACCATCAAGTCAACGCTGTCGGTGATGTCTTTAGCTTTTTGCTGATCGGTCCAAGCTGCGTTCATACCACCAGCAGCTAACTTAGCATTACCACCAATAACCGGCTCTTTCTCAACTAAAATGACTTTTGCACCATTGTCATGGGCAGAAACAGCTGCAGAGAAACCTGCACCACCAGAGCCAATAACCACAACGTTAACAGTATCTTTTGGCGCAGCAGCTAAAGCGGTTTGGCGATCTGATTTGTCTTTCAATAACTCTTCTATGCTTGGCTCATTACGTTGCCATTTTTTGGTGAATGGCATATCAAAATCAAAGCTATGACAAGAGTCGCAGTAAACCATCGATTTTTCATGAGCACTGTGACAAGAAGTACAAGCTATTTCACCAGGAAAGTGGGAGGCATGAGCATTGTAGTGATCATGTTCAGTTTCTTTGGCAACCTCTTCCATTGTGCCGTGACAGGAAACACATTGCTGATTTTCAAAGCTTAAATTATCATTTGATAACTCACCATCTGGCATATGACAACTTTCACACTCTTGGTTTTCAGCGTGTAATTCTGCTAGATTGTCTGCTGCTATCGAGTTTGTCATCACCCCTGCAGAACCCAGAAGCGTGGCTATACACACTACTTTTTTGAAATTTTTCATATCACACCCTCATTTACTTAACTGCTTTGCAGTAATGCCGACAATCAAACGTGTTGCCGTTAATTTTTAACTTCACCGTTATTTTGAGGCTTAGGTTTACCATTAACAATCAAACAACAATTACTCGCGATAAAAATCAACATTCGTTCACAAGATGTAAATTTGCTCATGCACAAATGCATAGCTAAATTCATGGTTATGCAAAAATGCATAAGCGTGGGTTGCACCGATCACAATGACGGCAATATAGGCAATGACTTGTTGAAGTAACTGTATTTGCAACCCCAAATTTAAGCCTAAATAGCCTCAGTGGTAACCCGCTTGAAAAAGCGAGAAACTCAGCACAGTTAAGCTGTATAAGCACATGCTAAGATGATGTTATGAAAAAACTTGTTAACATAATCTGCACATTAAGCTTATTTGGGTTTGCGTTTTTCGCACTCGCTGTTTGTGCGCAAGAAAATCAAACGATTGTTTTTGGGGTTCACTCAAAAACGGCACCACTGGAATGGCGTAATAATGGGGTTGATCAAGGTTTTAATGTTGAGTTAATGGCTAGAATTGGCCAAATCACCGGTAAACGTATCAAGGTCAGACGCAAAACATTTCAACAGTTACTTGCCGATGTACATAACCCTGACTCGCTAATTGATGTTATTGCTGTTGTCAGCCCTGTGACGGTCGAACGTGTGCTTAGTCAGTCTGATCCTATTTATGCAACCCATGCCAAGGCCTACACCCTCCAAGGCAAGTCATTTATAAATGGATGGCATGATCTTAAAGGAAAACGGGTCGCTATCAAAAAAGGCGCTTTTGTTGATATTTACATTTCGGGTCAAGCACAAGACTTCGAACGTGTCGATGTTGACCTTTACGAGACAGGCTTTCAGCTATTAATAAAACAACAGGTTGATGTTGTCATTGCTGAGAACTTTGTTGCACGCCGATTAATGCCTTTATACCCTTCGGTGCGAAGCTCAAGCGATCCTTTGATGTATGGTGCATTCAATTTTGTCAGCAATCATAAAAATGCCATGTTAATGGAGCAAATAAATGCCGCAATACGACAGCTAAAACTATCAGGCGAATATGATCGCCTAGTCAACAAATGGTTTGGTACAGGACGAGAAAAAGTTGACTTAAACTCGACGCAGCAAAGGTTATTATCGCTTGCGATATTAATCAGCCTGATATCTGCGATAGGGATGATACTAACTGGATATATCAGCCTGAGTTTACGAAAGCGCACCAAAGCACTCAAGCTTGAACTTACTCAGCGTAAAAAAGCAGAAACCGCTATTTCGGAGCTATCGAAACAGTTCCAGGCAGTATTAGATGGTATTCCTCATGGTGTGACGCTATTCAACCGTGCTGGAGAATGCTTATGGAGTAACGACAACAATAATGATCTGCTTAATAATCCTGATTTTCATTACTTAGACGGACAGCCCTTTGACCTTAGTTCCACCTTGTTTGAAGCGATCAATAACAATAAATCCATTATTGCTGATATGGTAATTCATAAACAATATTGGCAACTTCAACTGCATCTTATTGGTAGTGAACAAGCCGTTATATTGCTTGAAGAAACGACCGAGCAACAGCAGCTTCGTCAAGCCAACTATGAAGCTAGCCGATTAGCTTCATTAGGTGAGCTATCTGCTGGTATTGCCCATGAAATAAATAATCCGACGGGTATTATCGTGCATGCTATTGCCTTTATTAATGATGCTCTAGCTGATCTTTCTGTTGCCGCTAATCATTACCAACAACAAAATCCATTTTGGAATATAGCGGGCTTAACGCCGACTCCCGCCATGGACGAATTAAAGTTGAGCGGCCAGTCTATTATGGACGGTGCTGAACGCATTAGTCGCATTGTCTGTGATTTAAAACGCTACGCCTTACCCACAGTGTCTGATGAGTATCAACTTATCCAGCTTAACGAAGTCGTTCAGGCATCTTTACGTTTAACGGCAAACCAAATAAAAAACTTAAAAGTGGTGACACACTTACAAAACCCAAGTCCTACTATTAAAGGTGATGAGCAACAGCTAAATCAGGTACTGATTAACCTAATTCAAAACGCTTGCCACGCGATTGTGTTGGATGCAACGACTTATGATGACCAGCACCTGTCAATTAGCACCAGCATTGAACAGCAGTTTGCATGCTTAACTGTAACCGATAAAGGTCAAGGCATGGACCAAGCAACTCTTCAACGAATTACCGAACCCTTTTTTACCACTAGGCGTTCAAGTGGCGGTAGTGGCTTAGGGTTATCTGTTTGTAGTCGGATAATTAAACAACATCAAGCCAAGATGCAGATTAAATCGCGTATTGGTCAAGGCACAACTGTTATTATTCGCTTTCCTTTGGAGTCTGAAACGTGAAATTAGCCAGAAACATTTTACTTGTTGATGATGAGGCACCTTGGTTACGCACTCTAGCCATTACCCTCAACCGTTTAGTACCCGAGGCAACAATTGATACCTGCATTGATAGTCGGCAAGTGATTAACCGACTTGAAGTAGGTGACTATGCATTGGTACTATTAGATCTCACCATGCCATTTCACTCAGGTGAGGAGCTACTGGAGAGTATTCGCAACACATCGCCTTACACTCGAGTGATTATCGTTACCGGTGTTAATCAGGTTGATACGGCTGTGCGTTGCATCAAGCATGGCGCTTATGATTATTTTATTAAGACCGACAAAGTTGATGATCTTGCTAGAACAGTACGCCAAGCATTAGAGGTTGTTGGTCTTGAGCGCAACTATCTAAGAATTAAACAAAGCTTTTTAAGTAAGACATTGAATCAACCTGAGGCGTTTGATAATTTTTTGACCTGCGAGCCTGCCTTGCTCGACCAGTTTCGATATTTTGAAGCAGTAGCACCCAGTCCTGAACCCATTCTAATTCAAGGTGAAAGCGGCACGGGTAAAGATGAATTTGCCAAATCAGCCCACTTACTTTGCTGCCCACAAGCGCCATTTATAAATATCAATCTAGCTGGGATAAGTGCATCAGCATTTGAGTTACAACTGTTTGGCAAAATCAACACCTTGGAAGATGGCCAACTATGCGCCCAAGCGGGGGCGTTGCATCAAGTTCAATCAGGTTTACTTTACCTGAATGAAATAGGTGATTTGCCAATAGAGGCGCAAGCAAAACTGGTGGATGTCATTGAACATAAACAATACTACCCAATTGGCAGCGACAAGGCCTACCCAGTGATGTGTAAAATCATCACTTCCACCCAACATGACTTACTCGCATTAAGCAAAGCGGGAAAATTTCGCAATGACCTTTTGTATCGTCTTCGCTCACATACCATCAAACTGCCGCCATTAAGACAACGTAAACTCGACCTATTTATGTTAATTAATCACTTTATTACCCTTGCAGCAGAAGAAATGGATCTGCCTAGACCTGAGCAACCCAATACCCTCGCCTCGCAAATAGCCGAATATGAGTTTCCCGGTAATTTACATGAACTCAGAGGAATGGTGTTTGATGCCGTCAGTCGCAGTGATGGAATTAAGCTCAATATCAGCCCCTTTATGGAAGCCAACAACTTAACCAAAGTCGCAGCAGATAATACCGCGCAACTGACGTTTCCAAAGGAGTTACCTACGTTGGCACAAATGAGTGATGCATTAATTAACGAAGCGATGAGCCGTACGGCAAATAGTCAAACTGTTGCAGCAAAAATGCTAGGAATAAGCCAAAGTGCATTAAGCCGCCGTCTTAAACATGAAAAGTAACCAAATTGATTTGCAAAACAGCATTACAGAGGTAGGGTGAGAGCGCAAATGCTTTTCGTTCAATTAGTGGGAGTTTATTAAGCGAATATCAACCGCATGGACGCGGATGTTAAGCCATCATGGATGATTTTACGGCGTTTCGTTTAATAAACCTTAACAATTTGCATAAAAACCAATCGCTTATGCGGTAACCATGATTACAGAGGTGCCAAACAAGGTTAATCATATGCTCAGGTAAAATCTATTCGCTGGCTTTTATCGGATACAAAAAAAGAGAGCCGAAGCTCTCTTTTTTACCCAAAACGAAAAGTCACTCAGTTTACTTCCAGCTGGTCATCTTATGGCCTTTAACGGCATAAAATAAAATGAATAGATAACATGGGATCATCACTAAGTAGCCGCCTTGCATGCCAAGGGAGGTTGCTGAGCTGGTTAAGCCCCAGAATACTGGGCCAAATGCGCCACCAGCAATACCCATGATGAGTAGTGCTGAACCTGTGCTGGTTAGTTTACCCATACCAGATAAGGCTAACGGCCAAACTGCTGGCCAAACAATTGCGTTAGCCAAGCCTAAAAAGGCAATTAACAATAAGGTATCTGGCAGTTGTGCGCCACCAAATGGCACTAATACAGTGTCAGAAATAGCCGTTGAGCTGCTATCACCAAATACAATACCAAAGGACAACAGCACCCCAAGTATGGCGCTAATAAGTAGCGCATTAGGCTGAGATATAAACCGTGGAATACAAATAATCCCTAAGGTGTAACCCACTACCATGCATATCATGGTGTATGAGGTCATCACCCCATAGTTTTCAACCCCTAAGGTGAGTGCATACGTACCAATGGTATCACCAGCGATTACCTCAACAGCCACATACACAAACAAGGCCACCACCCCAAGGGCTAAGTTGGGTTTTGCTAGTGCCTGTTTAATTTGACCTTTACTGGTGCCCTCTTCTGCTTCGTCTTGTTCAAGCTCTGGTAGCGGTGATTTCTTAACAGCATAGGCTAAAATACCAATGAAGATTGCCATGCCTAAATACGGCAGAATTAAGCTGTTAGCCATTTCATCAATTTGAACCTGACTTAGGGTGGTGCCGACGCGATCTTTAAAGCTATCAAGGATTAATGCGGTAAACACCATAGGAGCAATAACACCCGCGCCTTTATTCAAAATCCCCATAACACTAACGCGTGCTGCAGCAGACTCTTCAGGGCCTAAGCGAACCACATAAGGGTTAACAGCGGTTTGTAATAATGTTTGTCCGGTGCCCATAACCAGTTGCGCGAGTAAGAACAAAGCAAACACTTGGGTTTTAGCGGCTGGAATAAAGAGTAAACCCGCCACCATCATCACGCCCATACCCAGCGCCATACCGTTTTTATAGCCCACTTTACGGATGACCCAAGCTGAAGGTAGTGCGGTAAAAGTTACTGCAATATAAAAAGAGAATAGAATTAGTGACGCTTGAAAAGGGCTTAACTGAAGGATTTGCTTTAGATATGGCATTAACGAACCATTAAGCCAAGTCGCAAACCCTAATACGAAAAAGAGTATTGCCACAATGGCCATGGGCACTATGCTGCTTTTTTGCTGACTATTATTCATTGTTGTTTCCATAAACCCTGCTTCTTATTGTCATTGATATTTCAGCACTGACTTACTACTAGTGCCCCATATGAGTCTTATTATTATTGAGTTTTTATCAACAATTTGACCTAGCAATGTTGCTGCAGATCATAATCGTTGTGCATTTCATGTTAAAACATAAACACAGCAAAGACAACGCTGTCATTTCATTAGCAACTAAACATCATTGATCACACCACAAGCCCCAAAATAAATCTTGCATGCAGTTCTTAGTGACAGTCCATAGTGACAGTTCTAATAAACAGCTCTTATAAACAGTTCTTAGTGACAGCTCTTATAAACAGCCTTTAGATGCGAATAAAAATTTTACGTTGATAAAGCCACAATAAAATTAGCCATTGCACTGTCAGTAAGCTCAGTACAAAGAGTAATGGTTGCCAGTCTGCTGAGGTGGCGCGAATAAAGCCGCCCAATAAACTATTGGCTAAGTATTGCCAATTAACCAGACTAGATGCGATATAGATGATGATGGCATTAGTGCCAATCACCACAAAAACAAAGGCCCATTTGTGCCATTTAAGTACGTCGATAATGGCGTAAAAAATGGCGAGTAAGATGATGCTCCAACCACTGGTTACCAACACAAAACTGCTGGTCCATAAGTCTTTATTGACCGGAATAATCAAGTCTAATAGCCAGCCTAATGACAATAACGCCGCACCAATAATCACCATACTCAAGACTTTTAGCCATTCACCCCTAAGCCCCCATAAGGGCGGCTTGGCTTTAACAATATAGTGACCGACAAACACACCGATTAAGCCATTTACCACAGCAGGCAGTGTGGATAGCACCCCTTCAGGATCTACGGCTCTATTTTGATATGCGCTACCAGGTAGCAGTATTGAATCCACGTAAGCGTTAATACTATTTTCGGCGCTAAAGCGGGCAAAGGTTTGGCTTGTTTGATTAACAGCTGCTTGAGCTAATTCTGGGTTTTGAACTAGCCCAGAATATAGCGTGAGATCGGGATAAGGAAGATATAACTGAATAAGCCCATAGCCAATTAATAGACTAATGGCGACAATAATTTGGGTTCTAAGGCTGGTATGCCACACCAACATCGCGCCTATAAACCATGCAAAACCAATACGTGCCAACACACTGGCATAACACACACTGTCGGGATCTGCAGGCATACCAACGCCCCAACCATGATTATAAAGTACCCCTAAAAAAATAAGTAAACCAAGGCGCTTTATAGCATGACGATACAAGGGCAGCCGCTGCTGCATTGGTAGTTTATCTAAGCGTTTTGGTGACAGGCCTAAAGCCACACCGGAGAGGAAAATAAACAGCGGGAATATAACATCATAAAAGGTAAATCCATGCCATTGACTGTGATGCATTTGGCCGTCAAACCAATTCCACCCAGCCCAGCCGGTTAATATAAATAATCCAGCAAATAGGCCCTCACCGCCAAGGATCCAAAACATGTCAAAACCGCGCAGGGCGTCCAATGACATTAATCTTGGCTTCAAAGCGGTTTTAGTCGACATACATTAGCCTTTATCGCATCGGCTAAAAACCACATCGCCATTAATATAGGTTTGGTTAACTTGATAACGCGAGTTATCGTTTGCATTAGCAGCTAACAACACTAAGTCTGCGCGCTGACCTACGGCTATGGTGCCAAGCTTAGCTTGCTGTAGATACTGCGCTGGATATAACGATGCCATTCTAAGGGCTTCTTCATAACTGAGGCCAAGCATGCTAACCGTATTGTTAACTGCGCCAACCATATCAAGTACGCAACCTGCTAGCTCACCTGATTTGGCATTGAGCCTATCACCTTGACGTATGACCTCGGTGCCAAACAGTTCAAAGCTGGCATCATCATCCAGTCCCACCGGTGGCATAGCATCGGTTACTAACATGATTTTGCCTTGGGGCTTAGCTTTAAGGGCAACTTTTGCAGTCGCACTGTGAACATGGTGGCCATCGACAATCAATCCGCACCATGCTGCATCACTTTCTAGCGCTGCGCCCACCATGCCCGGCTCACGAGAGCCAAAGCCTGACATGGCATTAAACAAATGTGTAAAACCGTTAGCGCCAGCATTTAACGCCGCCAGCACAGTGTCATAATCGGCATTTGAGTGACCTAAGCACACCTTTACGTCGTTAGCGATTAAGGTTTTTATCACCTCAACTGAGACATTTTCAGGGGCTAAAGTGACCACTTTTATACCAAGATCTTGTCGTGAAAATATCGCCAGTTCTTCATCTGAAATACTGCGAATAAACGATTGTGGATGCACGCCTTTTTTAGGCACACTTAAATGTGGCCCTTCAAAGTGAATCCCTAACACGCCTGCAGATTGCAGCTTAATAGCCTCGGCAACGGCATCAGCGGCTTGCGCCATCACTTCAACTTTATCGGTAATGAGCGTCGGCAGAAAACCGGTCGTACCAAATTGAGCATGTGCTCGACCTATGGTCTCAATACACTCAAGTGTTGGTGCACTATTAAACAGTGCCCCACCGCCGCCATTGACTTGAACATCAACAAACCCAGGCACTAACGTGCCTTGTAAACGCACTTCTTTCGCATTCGATACTGAATCTAAGGCGATGATGTGGCCGTCTTCAATAGAGATCACCGCATCTTGATGAAATTGCTGTCCATCAAAAAAGCCGTCTGCTATTAGGGTTTGTCTCATAATGTTCTCTTTATATTGGCGTTAATCGTTAACTGTTTACTTCTTACTGCTTACTTCTTACTTCTTACTTCTTAATGCGCACAGTCGAGTCAAACTTATAGTGTTTGGGTGACTTTTTTCAAACCTTCTGGCTGATCTGGGTCAATACCACGGGCAACAGCAACGGCGGCTACATCGATATAAAAACGTTGTAGCAATGCTAATGGCGCTACGCGTGGATGTATTTCAGTTGATGTTTGATTTAAATGCACCAAGTCTGCGCCACGTTGTTTTACGTTTTCTATTTGCTCGATATGGCTGTCATAAGACTCATCATTAATGCAGGCATCGACAATAGCGAGTTTCTTTTCAACCAAAGTCACCGGGCCATGTAAAAACTCAGCACTGCTGAATGACTCGGCATGAATAGAGCAAACCTCTTTCATTTTAAGGGCAATTTCTTTGGTTACCGCATAACCTAAACCACGACCTAAAACCACAAGGTTATTAACCCCTGCTAAAGACTCGGCGGTTAATTGCGGCGCTGCGTCAACGGCTGTTTGTAATGCAGCAGGCATTGAATCAACGGCTGCAGCTAACGACTCACTTTGGGTCCACTCAGCAGTTAACTGCACAATGGCAGATAACGTTGCTAAGTAACTCTTAGTGGCTGCTACCGCTTTTTCTTCACCTGCGCGCAATGGCAATACCACATCGACAATATCTTTAATCGGCGCGGTTTCATCGTTGACTAATGCGACACAAAAAGCGCCGGCATTTTTTGCCATTCTGGCTTGTGCCAAAATGTCTGGGCTACGGCCTGATTGTGAAATAACAATCACTAATCCGCCTTCAAGTTGTAAGCTTTTACCATAAACACTGGCAACTGATGGCGCTGCGGCAAAAGTTGGTATGCCCACTTCGATTTCAAATAAGTATTTAGCAAATACCCCTGCGTGATCTGATGAGCCACGACCAACAATCATCACAAACTTTGGCTTAAAACTACGTAGTTTTTCACCAAGCTCTTTGGTTAAGCCAGCATTAGCAGCCAGTTGCTCAGCGATTTTCTGCGGTGCTGAACGCGCTTCACGTTCCATAATTGTATTTGTCATCGAGTTAACCTTAATTTATGTTCAAGTTGATCCATTGAGGTATCAAGTTACTGAGCAGTGCATGGCGATGAATTTATCGTTGACACTGAAAATTTTAAGCGAGTTCAAGATAATTTGGCGAGTTACAGACTCTTGCCGTTATCTGCGGCAAACTGTTGCTGCGCAAACAAGATAGCGCCGATTTCTGGTGGTGATAGCGCTTCAGCCACTTTGCTAGCCACATCAATGTCTAACCAATGTAATAATGGCTCTGCTAGGCCGCCAATCATCGAAAAACGACTAGGATGAATGGCAAATAACTTTCTGGCCATTTCACTAATATAACCCGCTCCCTGTTGCACAATATCAATGGCAACCTCATCACCATTGTCGGCGCATAACAGCACAATACGGGCTAATTTGGCGTAGGTGCTTGAAGACTGCCCAGCAAGATGCTCGACAATGCCCATGGCATCATCAACATTAAAGTGTGCTAGTAATAATTGTGTTAGTGCGGTGTCGGCGGCAAAGCCGTCTAAATTCAGTAATACATGCTCAGCGGCTTTTTGGCCTAACCATGCGCCACTGCCTTTGTCACCTAATGCAAAGCCATGGCCGCCAATTAATAAACTTTGCTCGCCTACATGGGCAAAGCCACAAGAGCCAGTACCGGTAATAATCACGGCACCATCATCGCCGTTGTGGGCGCCAATACAGGCAGTATGTAAGTCTGTGGTGAGGTACATTTTGGCAAACGGGTGCTGCCAGTTGTTCACTTGGTCAAACAAACGCGGCACATTCACGCCAGCGAGGCCGACACCGGCGATTAACTGCTGAGCGTAGCTTGGTGCTAAGTTTGCATCTGCCAAGGCAAGCTTGGTTGATTCGATAATTGAATTAAAAGTTTGTTCTAGTCCGTGAAGAGGATTAGCTCTACCTGCTACACCAGTGCCAATTACACCTTTTTGTGGGCAAAATATGCTGGCGCGGCACTTACTGCCACCACCGTCAATTCCGATATAAAGCTGTGATTCATTTTGCTGATTAACGCTCATGACATCCCTCTTGTCTCTATTACCCAAGCCTTTTATAACTGATTTTTATAGGCTCTTTTGTAAGTTAACTTTATGTTACACCACAAATGACAGCGTTGTCATTTACTTTTTGTGGTGTTTATAAAACAAACAGCGAAGTAACTATTAAAGCTCTGATTTATATTGATTTTAGCTAGGTAATTAAATTGAAAGTTTTGGATGTTTTGCTGATTTTCTTTTAAAAAAGGACGTTAACCATTCGATTAACGTCCTTTGTATTTAGTTAACTGCGCAGCAATAAAAGCCAGCTACAAAAACAACGAGCGCCCTTTGCGTTTTCCTGATGCGGAAATTGCTCTTATCTCAATATTACCTGATACCTTTACCGGGGCTTGGTATTCAAGCCATGATGCTGTTTCAGCAGCGTTATTGTCACTCTCTTCACTGAGTTGACGATACTCAATCTTAAGCCCTGGAAAGGCAATATTGGCATAAAGCAGTCCAGCTTCAATTTTTGCCCCAACGGTTGGCACCCGATATTCAATGTTAGCCACATCTAACTTTGCCAGCTCTTTATGGCCTAAGGTATTAGCGATGTCATTCCATTGCTGTTGCTGCTGCTTACGCATATCAGCAGTAAAGTAACCTGAGTTTTGATGATAAACCGCGCCTTGATATTGATATGGCACTTCCCACTTTGCTTTATGCCAAGCTTTTTCAGCTAGCATTAGCAGCCGTGGAAACATCATATATTCAGCGACTTCATCACTGCGAATAGTTTCACTCCAGATTTGACCTTGAATACCACTAAAGCCTTTACCTTGTTGTAATGGCGCTGAGGTCACCTTACCTTGCTCATCTTTTTTAACGCTATCGTCGGCGGTAAAGGGGTTATTTTCGATATCATTCCATTGTTCCGCATTCGCAGGTAAGTTATCTGGCATAAAACTAAACAATTTTTGGCTGTTTAGCGCTCGGGTCGCCCAGTAGTAACCATGCTCTTTAGGATCAGCCTCATAGGGGAAATCAAAGTACAACACTTCAGGGTTTGAAAGCACAGTATCCCAACCTAAATTGGCTTGGTTGTGGGCTCTTTGATAACCATGGTGTGAAATCACATCCCAAATGTTGGTTTGTGATTTAGCCGGCATATTGTCTGCATTAGTATGGCTCATACCATCGCTCCAACCTGCAGGTTCAATACCTTTAGCGCTGACCATATTGGCGACGCGCTCAATAAAATAAGCACCTAAATCATCGATCGATTTAACCCCTTTGTCATTGTTAGCAACAAAGTCTACGCATTGTGGTGATTGCTTCCACGCCCCTGCCGTTTCATCAGCGCCAATGTGGTAGCGTTTTAGCGGATGGCCTGCTTGTTGGTGCAATTTAGCAATTTCATCAATGACTTTATCGACAAAGTGATAGGTCGACTCCAAGCACACATTTAGGGTGTTATCGTTATAATACTGCACCGATGAATACACTGTGGTGTCGTTAGCATCTGTCAGTAAGTACTCATTAGCAGCATTATTTTCGCCACTTGCCATAAACTTACGGTAGCGGGCATCCATAGATTTTATCGCAGCACGTGAGTGACCAGGCATATCCATTGACGGGATAACCTCTACTTGGCGGGCGCTGGCATACTGCAAAATGTCTATATAATCGGCTTTGCTATAAAAACCATTTACACTGGCATCAGCAAAAGGGCCACTGCCCAGCTGGGGAATTAAGCAGGTGCTTTCGGTTAAATCATGGCAACGCTTACTACCAATATCAGTAAGCTCAGGTAAGCCATCAATTTCTAAGCGCCATGCTTCATCATCGGCCATATGTAGGTGTAATTTATTGAGCTTATAAGCTGCCATTTGATCGATTAAATCAAATATCAGTTGTTTACTGTGAAAGTTACGCGCGACATCAATGTGCATACCACGAAAATCATAACGCGGTGCATCATCAACAACCATAGTATTTATACTGAGTTCTCGAGTATCGATTAACGCTGCAAGTGACGAAAGACCATATGAAAAACCACTGTCGGTGGCGGCGGTAATGGTAATGCCGTCAATGGCCACCTTGAGCTGATAAGCGCCATCAATCCCTTGCTCGTCTGCTGTAACCTTGCTGTTTTTAACAAACGCTAACGACAAGCCTGTATCTGATTGCTTAACCCCAAGTCTCGCTAATCTCGACAAAGCTGCGGCAACTGCTGCTGAGTCAACTTGCTGGTAATTAACCTCAATACCTTGAGACAAATCTACCGGTGTATTACTTGATGTAACGCTAGCACTGAGCGGCGTTGGAATAATGCGATTAATGGCAGCCTCGCGATTAACTACAAGGGCATTATTGGCTTCAAATAACACCTCAGCACGGCTCCACGCTAAGTTATCGGTTGCGGTTCTGCGATATTGCCTTTTTTCATCCGTAAAGGCTTCAACATAGGGTCTAACTTCCATGCCGGTTTCTGCGTCAATACTTAATTGAGTGCTAGCTATCACGACAGGCTCTAAACCATCCACCACAATGTAATAGTTTGGCATTGGGTCAGTTTCAGATAATTGCCATAACTCGCCTCTAAAACCAATGCGTTGGGTTACGCCAGCGCTAAAGCCAGTGAATTGTTCGGTGGGGGCAATTTTATGTAAATCACCTTGTACTCGAGTGATACTAAACTGCGGATTTAACACCGCTTGTACTGGGCGCATTTGACTGAAATAAATTGCCCAGTCGGCATGGGGAATATTAACTGAACTGGTTAAATCAATTTCAGCGATAAAACATTGCTCATCAGGCTGTGTTGCTGAGCAACTTTCTTCAGGGACATTGGTCACCATGCGATAAGTGACTTTTAGATCTGCGGCAAATTGTTTTAGGCTTGCTTGAGTCCAAGCGCTATCAGCGGCTTGATTAGCCTTATGTTGCAGATCTGAACCATTAGCTGATTGAGCATCATCAGACGTAGAAGGAGCTGAAGAATACTGGCAACCCACTACGCCTATTGATAGTAATAATGCTGATGCAAGGATGGTCTTTTTCATATATTCCTCAATTTATCCCTAAATGATCATCTGATGAGATGCCGCGCGTTGACTGACTACTGACGTTAGCCTATTTTAGCGAAATTACTGCAGCTAATTTTTAGCGGCAACAGTATTTAATTGATTAAATTTATTAGTGTATTTAGCCTGTTCAATATCTATGTCTCGTTAACTACTAGGTTTTATCCTTACTAAGAAACCGGCAAAAAAATAGCTGGGAACAAAAATTGTACCCAGCTTATACTCGTTTCTGGGGAGAGACTAAAAGTATAAATTAATGCTATTTCGCCCGACCGAAATAGCATTAAGGCATGGATAATAGGGACCTATAAATTATCCATGTCGACCTTAAAACAACGATTCACACACAAGCAATGACAACGCTGTCATTTAATAATCTACCGAATATAGAACGAGATTTCTACATTTTTTTTATGTTTTGACACAGGTTTGCAACAATAGACATTAAAAACAAATAATAACAGTGGCTTAATTGCTTAAATTAAGCTTAATTGGCTTAGTAATAACCAAGAATATTGGCATCTAGTGGTAAAGAAAGGATTGAATGAAGTAAAAAGCTTTAAGCAAAAGAATCTTATGCTAAATATGCTACTAATAAAAAAGGCATTATTTCAATATATGAAATAATGCCTTAATACGCGCGATACAATAAGATTAAGCTTTAGCCATGATCTCAGTGCGTGCTAGACGGTTAACTTGGTTTAACGATGCTAAATGACCATAGATAGGACCTAGTAAGCCGCGCTTTCTAAGTTCTAAGTAATCTTCATCTGACAATTCATTTAATTTAGCTTCATCAATTAAGTATAAGCCATTGATGTTGCGCTTCTCACCCGCTACATCAACCGTTAATGTTTGGGTTGTTAGTAACTCTTTTTCAGCCAAGAAACCAAGAATGTTGCGGCTTGCTTGATCTTGCTCAAAATGCGCGATTAAGGCTTTTTTGCGGTTTTCTAAGTAAGCAGACTCTTGCTCACCTTCAAATAATGCTTGGCCTTCAGTCTTGCTGACTTCAGCAGCAGATTCGCGAATACCAATCCATACTTTGTCTTTTACTTCTGGGTTAAGTACTAATCCAAGTGGATAGTCACGGACAACAGCAGGGATATATAGTCCTTGCCACTTGCCATCTTTAATACTCAGGTTTTGACCAGGCTTAAGACCTAACATAGCAACAGCTTGGAATTCACCGCTATCAGTGTTTTTAACGAATACAATTGGGTATTCTGTAGCTGCACGAGCAATCTCATGCAAAGTTACTGGAACAATATGTTGATCTGCAACGTGTGCAAAATTAGTTGCGGTAATTTTTAAATCACCGTGCTTTGCGTGTTCAAGTAACGTAATTTGGTTAGACATCTTGGCTCCTTCAGGCGCTTCTAATCAATAATGATATACATAAAAATAGGGATTCAAATCCCTTTTGTTTTAAACTTTTGCTAGTAGATTAAAATAAAAAATCCCAAAATCTTTAGCTGATGACTTATTATAAAGCCCACTATCATTTAATCTGCAGCTTACGTTACCGTATCAAGCAATAAAGTACCACTAGCTATTCGCTGATATTTCACCTAAATCGTGCCAACTTTCATCTATAAGTATAAATTTCACTCAACTGGGTTCTAAGTTTATTAATCCTGTAGCTAAACCTTTTGTAAACCGTAACGGTTAATTTTATCAAGCAGTGCTCGATGCTCTGGTAAGTCTAGCGCCAGCTTGTGGCCTATTTGCTGTATTTTATTGGCCTGCTGCTGGGCACTTTTAAGGTACTGCGCCTCGAGCGACACGTTTTTTGTTTGATAATGCATCCCGTATAAGACATACAGGTAATTATCAATATTAAACACTTCGTAGCGTGAGAATAGATCATCGGTTATCGGGCTAAAGCTCTGCCATAATTGCAATTTTTGTTGCAAGGATTCAGGTATCGTTTCAGGCTTTTGATTATCTAACCAAAAATCACTGTCAGTTCTATCTGAAATGCAATAATGCAACTTAGCAAACTCCACTACTCGCTCCCACGCGTAACCTATAGTGTGATTAAAGCGCTCAGACAATGCTGGCATTTGCGCCAGTGTCTGCGGTAGTCGCTTAGCTAAGTAACCGGCGGCAAAATCAGTTAATAGTATTGAGGTTGCCTCGATTGGCTCTAAAAAGCCTTGTGCTAGGCCTAATGCTACACAGTTTTTTGCCCAAAACTGTTCGCGGTAGCCCACTTTCATGGGGATTTCACGATGGTGTAACTGGTTTAGTTTTCCGCCCAAATAACGGTTAAACTTTTGCTCAGCTTGTGCGCTTGTCATGTGGTTATCAGAATACACAAAACCAGTACCGCGGCGCTCTGGCAAAGCGATATCCCAAATCCAGCCTGCTTGATGCGCTGTGGCAATGGTAAAAGGGGCAATCGCTTCAGTAATGTCTGTCGGCACTTGGGCAACAATGGCTTGATTCACCAATAACTGATGGGATTTATCCACAAAGCCGACGTTAAGCTTTTTGGCTAACAAAATGGACTCAAAGCCACTGCAGTCGATATAAAAATCAAAAGCTAACTCGCCGAGCTTATCAGTTTTTAAGCGGCTGATATTGCCTACATCATCTATTGCGGCATCTAACACATTGGCTTTGATATGCTCAACGGCATATTTACTTGTGGCGTTAGTGGCTAATAATTGGGCAAATTTTGCCGCATTTAAATGATAAGCATAACTCACCGAGCCAGCGTATTCGGGGGTGGTGATGGATTTAGGTGCCTTTAATGCCTCACAAATATAATGCTGAGGTGAAACCATTGCACTATAAGCCATATCCTCAGTGGCGGTTTGGTTCCAAAAGGCGCTTAAGTCATCGCCTAATGGGCTTGGTACATCAAATAAGTGATGGTAGCGATTATCTGCGCCATGTTTGGTTTTATCGAGCCAGTTTCGAAATTGGATAGACTGCTTGAAGCTCACATCACACTGCTGAATAAACTCGGTTTCGCTTATTCCAAAGCTTTGTAATGACTGCCTAATCGCAGGTACAGTGCCTTCACCAACACCAATGGGCGGAATATCAGGAGACTCGATTAACGTAACGGACACATCAGCCAATGATTGCACCGCTTTACCAATATGATTTGCAGCAAGCCAACCTGCTGTGCCACCACCGATAATAACAATCTTCTGCACTTTCATATTACGCCTCTTAACTGTTAACTGTAGATAAGTCGCTAATTGGATTTTAACCGTATTTACCAGTGGAAAGTTAAAATCAAAAAGCCTAGCAAGTGCTAGGCTTTTTATGCTTCTAAATCAGATTAAAAACGTAAGTTTAAACCTAACTTATAACGAGCTTCACCTTCAAAGCTCCATGCTGGGTAACCACCTTTTAGCTCAGGCTTAACGTCAGCATCATCAGGTGCAACACCTAATTGAACACTGTCTTCTTCAAGTAAGTTAACTACTTCAAATGTGATACCTAAGTAATCAGTGATATTGTAGTTAGCACTTAAATCAAGTGTACCGAAGTCTTGATGTTCACGGTTACCGTAGAAACCTGGTAACTCACGCATCATGTATTCACTACGCCAGTTATAAGCAACACGTGCTGAGAAGTCATCCATCTCGTAGTAACCAACTAAGTTAACAGTGTGCTTAGAAGAGTCAGAAAATACGCTAACTTGATCAGGGTAGTTCTCAGCTGCAGCATCAGAATCAGCAAAGGTATAGTTAGCAGAGTAACCAAAGCCGTTGTCAAAACCATCTTGGATTTGCAGCTCTATACCTTGGATTTGACCGCCAGTACCATTTTTCTTCGTTGAAACAGTCCAGTTATCTTCACCTGAATTAGGATCAACAATACCAATGCTTTGATCTAGCTTCTGCTCTGAGGTGATAAAAGAGCTGATATCTTTGATAAAGTAAGAAGCACTCATTAACCCGTCAGGACTGAAATACCATTCCACACCTAAATCAGCTTGAGTCGCTTTAAATGGCTCAAGGGCGATATTACCGGTACTAACCACTTGGTTACCTGCAACGTCATCGTTGTAACCTTGCAGTGCCGAAGCTGCAAACATATCAGCATAATTAGGACGTGAAATCACTTGTGATGCTGAAGTACGGATAATGACATCTGGCGCCACATCAAATGCAACGTTGATACTTGGCAATACGTCATTATAACTTGCATCTTTAGTGCTTAAGTTATCGGCATAAGTACCATCAGCTTGCAGCGCGAAATAATCAGATGATGCATCTGTTGATATATAACGTAAGCCGAAGTTACCGCGCATACCGTCTGACTCAAAATTAGCCATTAAATATAACGATAGGTTTTCTTCGTTAATGGTGCCGTAGCCAGCCTTATATACGGTCCCTTCTGTCGAGAAACCATTAATTGCAGCCTTAGCATCACGTAACATGGCATCCATATCTGGCTTAGGTAAGGTATAACCTGCACCCGATGAAATTTGACCACTGTAATATGCTGATGCATCTTTTGCTGCTATATCAGCATTAACGATTGCAGGTAAAGTTAACATGCTAACATCATGATCTGCATAACGAACACCTGTTTTGAATGAGGTAATCGCACCTAAATCAGTCGGGATAGTAAAGTCTAATTGTGCGTAAGTTTCTTCATCTGAGTTTGGCTGCTTTTTAAGTGCCCAACCTGCAGGGGACAATTGACCACCAAAGTCATCTGCGGTGAAGTTTTTATTAGCAACATCTATTTTGATGATTTCACCAGTCGCATCATAAGTACCAGCATAATCAGCAGCGGTACCTAACCAGAAACCATAGTTAGAAGTTAAATCAGTACCACCTTCAGACTTGGTGTTACCCACACGACCTTCTACTTTAAACATGTCATTTTCGTAATCGAAATTGAAATCGTAAGTATTTGAGTCCATGCTAGCTTGGCGCGCCCAAGTTTGTGCCCAACCTGGGTTTTCACCATTACCATCACGGCGATAGAAAGTACAAGTGCCTAAAGAGTTACGCTGTTCACACGCTTCATCTTTATCATCTGGGAACATCACGAATAATGAGGTATTTGCGTTGTTCGCTTTCATGTCCAGACTCATAATGTCTAAACCGAAATTTAAATTATCTGTTGGGCTGTATTGGAATGAACCGTTAATAGCAGTACGTTCACGTTCTTGCTCAAACGTAGTCGGTACGATATCGCCCCAACCAATTAACGACTCAATACCATTACGTTGGTAAGTCGTTTCTGAACCTGCTGCAGAAATTAAGAAGCCAAAGTTTTCATCTTCATTTTTCCAGCTGTATAAACCTGATAATTCAGGATCTGTTTCTTCAGAAATTGTACCGTAGTCGCCTTTAGCACTAAGGAATACAGTATTGGCATCTAAATCTAATGGCTTGCGGGTTTTAACGATAACGGTACCGCCAACACCACCTTCAGGTAAATCAGCCTGAGACGATTTATATACTTCAATTCCACCGACCATTTCTGATGGTAGTAAACTGTAGTTAAAGCTTCTGTCAATTGACTGTTGATCGTACCAACCGGTAGATGCAACTGAATGGCCGTTTAATAATGTACGAGTCAAGCTGCTAGAAGCACCACGAATCGAAACACCTTGGCCTTGACCAAATTGACGGCTCACAGCCACACCTGGTATACGCCCTAATGACTCACCCACGTCACCATCAGGAAATTTACCGATATCTTCAGCCGTTACCGCATCAACAACAGAGTTAGAAAAACGTTTATCATTAACTGAAGCCTTCATCGAGGCACGCATGCCTTTTACTTCAATTTTTTCGATATTTTCTTCTGTAGTTTCAGCATCTGCTGCAAACGCAGCAACTGAAACCATACTGCCAAGTAGGATAGCAATGTTAGTTGCTAAAACATTTTTCTTAAAATTAATAGGTCGCATCTTCATTTCCCTTCCATAACTTTATTATCGTTTTTGGATACATAACCATTCCAATCGGAATGACAACGCTGTCATGTCTAGAGCAAACATTACACAATATTTAACAGTCTTGCCACAACAAAATAACTTTATTGCAGACAAAATGTGCAAAGCCAGCTTATATAAAACAGATGCAAACACAATTAATAACTAAAAATCAGACACTTAAATGTTGACGATGTTTGTATCAAATTAAGAACAAATAGACTTTAAAGTGAACTCATCCAACCAGAAAAGTAATTCGAGATTGCCTATTAGGATAAAAATCAGCACTATTAGAGTTAAATCGGCTTAGCTTTTGTTTTTACCT
Organism: Shewanella sp. 10N.286.51.B8; assembly: GCF_041469325.1. Taxonomy (NCBI): domain Bacteria; kingdom Pseudomonadati; phylum Pseudomonadota; class Gammaproteobacteria; order Alteromonadales; family Shewanellaceae; genus Shewanella; species Shewanella sp. 10N.286.51.B8. The sequence goes on along the minus strand of NZ_JBFRKG010000032.1, from coordinate 116,606 downwards.
ACAATATTGATAACCTTCATTTGGGGATGATTGTTATCAATATAAATACAATGCTAAGTTCATCGCCTGAGTTTAAGAGTTAACAAATAATGAAAGTAACCATAAATGATGTTGCCAAACATGCTGGCGTATCAATTAAAACCGTTTCACGGGTCACCAATAACGAATCGTCAGTCAGACAAACCACGGTCGACAAGGTCAATGCAGCAATTAATGAGCTAAATTATCAACCTAACTTAGCAGCAAGAAATCTAGCAAGCACAAAATCCTATGTTATTGGTTTTATTTATGATAACCCCAATGCTTATTATATTATTGATATGCAGAACGGTATTCTTTCTGCCTGCCAAGATAAAGGCTACGAGTTGTTGATCCACCCTTGTAATGCTACCTCTGACACAATTTGTGATGAACTAACCAAAATGGTCAAACACTCTCGGCTATCGGGTTTAGTGCTCACCCCACCAATGTCAGAAGACCCGAAGATACTTGCAGCACTTGATGAAATAGATGCTAATTATGTAAGAATTATTGCAGGCGAAAGCACTGATGCAGAAAATGGGCTTACTGTACTTGTCAATGATAAACATGGCGCTTTAGAAATCACCCAACACTTAATTGATATGGGTCATAGTGATATTGGATTTTTAAGTGGCGATCAGCAGCATGAATCAACCAAAGAGCGTTTAGCAGGGTTTAAAGATGCCCTTGAGCACAATAATCTTAACGTGAATAACACCTGGGTTTTGGATGGTAAATACTCTTTCGAATCTGGGGTAGAAGGTGCCAATAAATTGATTAACTTAACCAAACGGCCTACGGCAATCGTCGCCTGTAACGATGAAATTGCCGCAGGAGCTTTATTTGCTGCGCGTTTAGCTGGGCTTGATATACCAAAAGATTTATCCATTGTAGGATTTGAGGATAGCCCCTTCTCCCGACAGACGTGGCCCAAATTAACCACAGTGCATCAACCAAACGTGAAAATTGCCAAAGTCGCCACTGAACTGTTAATCGCCAATAGCAAAGAAACGACTGAGAAAAAATCGATGGTATTTACGCCTGAGCCGGTTATTCGGGACTCATCAAGCAAACCATGATGGCAATAGTGAGCTTATAATTTATCCCCAATAAAAAAGCCTCAATAAATTATTTATTGAGGCTTTTTTAATTTAATCTATTGTAGATTAAACAGCATCTTCGTTTTCTTCGCCAGTACGGATACGAATAACACGTTCAATATCGGTTACAAATATTTTTCCATCGCCGATTTTACCCGTACGAGCAGTATCAACAATAACCTCAATGGCTTGGTCTAATTGCTCATCTTGAATAACAAGCTCGATTTTTACTTTCGGTAAAAAATCGACCATATACTCAGCACCACGATATAATTCAGTGTGACCTTTTTGACGCCCAAAGCCTTTCACTTCAGAAACCGTCATGCCTGTTATACCTATTTCAGCTAATGTTTCACGCACATCATCTAACTTAAAAGGTTTAATAACGGCTTCTACTTTTTTCATTTATCCACTCCATTCACAGGCAATATGGTATATAAGCTAATCTACGAGTTAATAGATTTTAAGCTATATCGTTAAAATACAATACTATTTATTATACTACGCTAAAGCGCTTTAAGTTTCTGTAGCTATTTTACGTTAATTTTAAAACGTGCTTTTCGTGCAATAAATCAATCCCTGTCTATACTCAATATGCGCTGCAGGATGCAGCACTTAATAAACAAGGATTGTTAGATATGAATATTCACTATTATCGTCGTGGCTTTAATTTAGTCGAGTTAATGACAACAGTAACCGTTGCCAGCATATTATTGGCCATTGGTGTACCCGCCTTAAACTCAGTTCAACTTCAAATTAGAGCTAAAAGTAATATCAGCACTATTCAACACTCACTTAAATTTGCTAGAAACATGGCCATTAACTACGGTGCAAGGGTAACTGTGTGCCCATTACTTGATGGAAAATGCCATAAAAACTGGCAGGATGGCTACGCCATCTTTGTTGATACAGGCAGCGTTAATCAATTTAACTCTGGTGACATTCTCTTAAAGCAGATTGGCGCTTTTCATCGCGAAGATATCATTCAATATAATCGTAACGGAGTACGTTTTTTGCCTGATGGTTTAGCTTCAGGTACTAATGGTACCCTAACTTATTGCCCCGAAGCTCACGATAACCCTTACTCTCAAGCAATCGTGATTAATCAAGCAGGTCGTGCCAGATATTCAACCAAGAAAAACATTCAGTGCTCAATTCTGTAGCACACTGAAAATGGGGGGTATCTAAGAAAATACCCTTTTAAAATCAAGCTTGATAAGTCTTTAATTACTGAAATTGACTAGATTATCACTTATACTAATTAAACATGTAACAAGGATTATAATCATGTTAAAAATTAGAAATGGTTTTACGCTTATCGAGCTAATGGTCACAGTAGCCGTCGCGGCAATACTATTAACGGTTGGTGTGCCTTCATTAATATCAGTTTATGAATCTGTCAGAGTAAACAATAATGTTGGCAAGATTCATAACATCGTTGCTTTTGCACGCAATCAAGCCGTTAGCTACGGTGCTACCGTGAACATATGTCCATTTGCTAGTGCAACCACTTGTGGTGCGACTACAGATTGGAGTAACGGCATTCGCGTTTATATCACCGATGGAAATAATGTTAATCATGAATTAAGAGCTATTGATGGTTTTAACAGTCAAGATATCGTAAAAGGCCCAGCATCCAGCCTTTCCTTTACCGCTGAAGGCATGGTTGATACAGGCAGTGGCAGTATTATCTATTGTCCTGGTGCTAAAGATGCTGATTCAAAGAGCGTAAATGTCAGTACTAGTGGCTTAATCTCTTATGGCGTTGATGCGCTATCATGTTCGTAAATTTAATACTTCTGTTACAGATATTTATAGACGCTTAAAAGAAAAAACCTAGAATTATTCTAGGTTTTTACGAATCTACCTTATCTTAATGTCTTTTTATCAACCCGTTGAGCTTTTTCGCTAGCAAAATCTTGCGCTAACGGTACACACTCTTCAACACCCTTAATAAAATACTTTTTCCCTTTATGATCTGCACGCTGTTTACCAATTAAAGCCCGTGCTTTTAGTTTTACATCTTTAGCATTCCAATGAAAAAACACCACTTCATCACCTTTAGTGGAGCTAGTAATAAAACATTTATAATCTTGCTTAGCTGCCTTTACAGGGCTTACTGCTAGCATAGATAACATACAGAAACTAATACTAATAAGCTTTATCATTTCCAACACTCCGATGACGGGCCTTTGACCCCTGCACTTGTTAAGGTAATCGTAGTACATGTCGAATCAAGGGTCGCTTGTCGACCTTTCGCAGTTGCTGTAATGGTAAAGCTATCGGTACCAGTAGAAGCAACACTATAGTAACCACTTTCAGTTATAAACGGGCTTGCATCTAAGCCTAGCTTGGACATATCTGTAGCATAAGCACGATTGTCAAAATAATACTGCTCTTGTAAATTCGCCACTCGCATGACGGCAGCAACCCCTTCAGAGCGGCCACTTTTGGTTATAAAGCTGGTATAAGATGGGTAAGCAATAGAGGCCAAAATACCAACGATAACGACTGTGATCATCACTTCTATTAAAGTGAAACCATTGTTACAAGATTTAATCATTTAGCTCTACTCTTCAATATGGTAATAAATTCGATTAGTATTTAAACTGCTTCCTAAAGGTGCCGTTCCTTTACATTCACCATTTACACATTCACCTTTACCTACACCGATAATATAAGCAATAGCCTCTTCCCCATCTTCAGGTTTGGGTATGATGATTTGAGGTGTATCGGGAACCCGCTCACCTACATCATAATAGAGTTCACTATAGGTTCGGGTTCCCTTTTGAAGGCCAAATACATATAGCCGTCCTTGACCACCAAATCCACAAACACCCAACTCAAAACTGATTTCTCCCTCTTGAGGCGGTATAAAAGAGGTAAAATATACATTCCCATCAAAAATCAAAGGAGAAGATAAACTTTTCTCACCTGTATTTGTGAAGTCATAATACCAGCCCCGCTTAGCTCCAAAAACCAACTGTTGTTCCTTAGTGTCTGGAGATGCGGAAGTTACATTATACAAATCAGTAACATTTAAAGGATCTGGGATATCAAGGCCACCTGTACCATACTGATTAGTCACAACATGTCTATCTTGCAGTACAAAGAACATATCATCAGTTACAGTGCCTAATGGATTAGTTCGATTTCCAGAACCAATGGCTACTGCATCATATGGAATAGTTTGATAACTTATCTCACCATTAGTACTATGAATATTATTAAATTGAGTCTGTGCAATAGTTGGTTCGGCAAAAAACATCAGATTATCTGGTGCAGAACCGCTGCTTAAGGCCGCGAATTTAAATATAGACCAAGTTGATTTATCAGCTGATGGCATGTCCATACGCCAAACATTTCCACTAATATCGGACGCGTAAATCCGATCTGTAACACCATCATTATTACTATCTAATATTGCAACTTTAGCTGCAATGCTACTCATATCGGTTGCTGTAAACGTTTTTATTAGTCCGTCAAGTGGCCCATTATCTGCATCAACGATATAAATAGCCTCACCTGTACCTGAGTCGGTAGCCATACCGCCGCCAAATATCAAAACCGGCTTATCTATTCCAGGAACAAAAGTAACGACAGGCTCAGACCATGTTTGGCCTAATTCTTCAAAACCTGACATACCAGACGTTAACTGCCACTTAAATGAAGGATTATCAGGGTTAGTCACATCTAAAGCATAATATGACGAACCACCACGGCGCATTCCAAAAAATGCCCAAGCTTTTGATAGTGCACCTGAAACATTCAGTTCGGTATAGGCAACTGGAGACAAATCCATTCCATAAACACTATGAACCCCTGTAGGATTGTTCTCCCTTAATACAGGCACGTTGCCCCATAACTCTTGAGGGATGAAAGCCCAAGACTCTGATACCTCTCCAACAGAGAAATCATCACTGCCGCTATCCGAGTCTTTAAACATATGCACTAACCCTTGGTTTGTCCCAACTAAGATGCGAACATCTAAATTGGAGTCACTACTACCATAATTTAATGCTAATGGTTTTGAATGTAATGGATCGCCCATGACATCAACACGGGCTTCAGTATCATTATCGTTATTGTTATCGTCATCAACATCGACCCCATATAACCAATCTAAATCAGATTGAGAGTAAGTCGATGCGAAACTTGATGCATCAATACTTGTCAGGCCACCACTATTAGTGAGTATTTTTCTGTTTTTGAGAGATGTCCTTAAAGCAGGTAATACGCCGCCAGCATTAACGTTGTTTCCATCTTTCAAGGCTTCCGAACACGTGTTCCAATAAGTGCAGGTATCATCTGCAATGTTACCGTCAGTATCGATCGCATTATTTGTGCCACCAGGTCCAACAATTTCACCGGCACTATTAACTTTTAATTTTTTAAGGTTACCTGTCCAGCGAGGCCCATCGCCAGGGTTAAACATTGCAAAATAAGCGGAATTATAGGTTTGGGTTTTATCAAAGTTGTTACTGGCAATGCTTGGGGAAGTGAACGAGGTATTAATTTCAAGAATATCCACTAATATGTCACTGATCGCAGCCTGAAGCGATAGGCCACTAGTTGCTCTAAAATAACCAGTTGAAACACCGTTTTCATCTCTTGGGCTTCCCGCTCTAAAAGCCGCTTCTTCAAGGAGAGCCGCAGCAGAGTCAGCACCTGCAGAAAAACCAATAGTATATAACTTTACCGTTTGTTTATGATCTATACCTTTGGCATCTAACACACCCGGGACTACATCATTATTGGCCATGTAAGCAGCTAGAGCAGGCAAGTAACTATCTTCATCATTACCATTACCATTTTTCGCATTAAATGCAGTGTAAACGGCGGCCGGTTCTAAATCTTTAGTAAGCGCTTTTACATAAGCATCTGCAGATCGGTCTTTAGAAGGAGCGCCATCGGTAATATAAATCACATAAGCTGTATCTGGACATGTCTTTAAAGGTGAAGTGTAATTACCTGCTGAAATTATGCTTGGTGGAGTGTTGGCTTCATAACCCTTCTTTTTATCATTCTTATCAGCACTATCCTTATTGCCAAAGGTTACAGGGCCACCACTAAAGTAGCGATAAGCCTCAAAAAGCGTTTCGCAAAGTGGCGTGTTGGTATAAGGAATTAAATTATTGACTGTGTTTATGAGGTTCTCTTGATTAGTAGAGGTCATTTCTTCAACTGCAGAAATTATTCTGCCACCATCTGCACCGCCTTCACCTGGATTTTTATTGAATATGGCTAAACCTGCATCAATAGGGATATTTAAATCCGTGAGTGCGGATTCAAACGCATCCTGAGCGACACTCATACGAGACCCCGTACCTCCACTATTTTGTCCTTCTGTAGTGGTAGTAACCCATTTATACCAAACTAGATAATGAGCTGTATACAAGGTAATGGGCTCAGCAGGAACCGCGGCCATTATCTGTTCACTGTTTTCTTGACTATCTGTATACATCTCGTTATGAATAGGGAATCCAGCATCATATGGAGTATATTTATTGCCTTGTTTTTCTTCCCCTGGATTTAAAGCATCTTTTTCTGTTATATCTTGAAGACAATCGACAATCTGACCTTGATTAAAGCCATTATTTTCGGCTAGTGAAACCCAACTTCCGGTATTACCTTTCGACTTGTATTCATACAAATAGCCGGTATAGCGCCCTCTTTCTTCTAAAATTGCAATAGAGCTATTACAGTTGTTGTTAGCTGCATAAAACCTACGTGCATCATTTGCGTCATCTGGTGTCGGTGCACTGGCATTATCAAGACCATTGGTGGTCCAATACAGGCCTTTGTCATTAATGTAACCAGAGTAACTATTTAAATAAGTCTCGAATCCATCAGCATAACTGCAATCTCCATTAGCTTTCTTTTCAGCGGAGCAATATGGAGATACCGTGTCTTGATCTTCAGTCCCCATACTGCCAGAATTATCAAAAATGAATAAAACCTGCGGACGCTTGCCGGATTTTACACTTGAATTAACCAGATACAGCTCAGTATCATCCGCAAAAGTAAATGCTGAAATAATGGTTGATGCGGTTAGTATAGCTATGACTATTTTATTAAACATAATATTAGTTTCCTGTAAGCTTATCCTGCTCATCACTGTTATAACTGAAGCTATTCATCTACGGCAGTACTTGCTGCTCTACACCTGATGCAACTGTCAGAGAGCCTAGACCACCTCGCCCATATGAAACTGTGCTGGTAATCTGTACTCTACGGCAACTAATTAAATTTGCCCCTGACGCTCTTGAAGTCCGTTGACAAGCAACATCCTTAACCGCTCCTTCAGGTAGCGGAGTAAGTTTCTGTGTAGCTTCAAATTCTGCTTCATCAGTTACGTCCAGTAAGTTGGCAAAAGGCGCACCAGAGTAATTATCAATCACTTGTGCCAAGCCCCCATCAGCAACAGCTTTAGCTTCGATTCTTTCAGCTCCGGCCCCTGCCATTCTTAATGACTGGGTTGAATTAACGGCCAGCGCGACCCCTATCACGGTCATAATAATTAATACTATGAGCGAGAAAAATAATACGATTCCTTGCTGTTTTTTCATCACAAGATTTCACCTAATTACGAATGAGTACTGGATTTTCCAATACCACAGTTGTTGACATAACTTTACGTCTAAAATTATCATTCGGAGCGGTTATCTCTTTATCGCCTAATTGATAAGTTGTTTCATTGGTATAACTTCTATCCGCCTGAATAGAGCGAACTAGAATAAAAATTTTCACTGCGACTAAACGCTGAAACGATTCGTTATCCCACATATTTGATAACACATCTGACTCCGCTAAGTAAGAATCAGGCGTACTATCGCCATCATCATCAAAGCCATATAAGAAACGGATATTTTCTATTCCTTCAACTAATTGCTCTTGGTTAGTCATGCCATTTTTAGTAAGTGTTACCCTTCGCAGTAACGGGATGCTGTCGGCATCATCAGCGATATAGTAAACATGGTGCTGATATTGCCACTCTCGGGCGTTAGTTAATGTTTTAGCAGGAGCAGCGCCTTTATAAAACACGGCTTCACTCGTATTAGCAGAAACATATATATCACCTTGATTAGCCGGTGCAGGTGGTATACTGGGGCCAACAAAACGCTTAATCTGAATAACATCGGTACCAATTTTCACATTGGCAGTGCCAAGGCAGGTTAATGTCTCTGTCGCACTTGATGTTTGTTCATAGCCCCATAAGCGTCTAAAGTGAGACGGTTGGCTGTTAGGTAATGTCGCGTTATTTAAACCAGCACCTTCACAATCAGTAATTGCAACTAAGCCTTCAATTGTAGTATTAATACCTAAAATAAAATCTGTGCCGGTTAAATCGCCCAAAAAGCCTAACTGGCTAATATCGCGCTCAAGAATAGCTAGTGCAATTCGGCCATTTTCTTGGAGCTGATTAAATTGACTGGTTATCGTTACATTGGAAGATGACATGCTAAACATGGTAAAAACACCCAAAGTTAAAAACAAGCTAATCACCATGGCAATCATGAGTTCAACTAAGGACATACCTTTTTGACTCAGGTTTAATATATTTTGTTGATTCATTTAGATAATCACTGTTTGTACAGAATAGAGACGACGTCTATCATTGGCTGTTCCGCAATCATCTGTATCACCTGCATCAGAGGTTTTACGGATCCCTTTCCATGACATGATCACATTGACCGTATTATTATTAACAATAACGCATGCTGTTGCTGTGTCTAAGCCACCCACATTTTGAGTGCCAATAACTTCATCTGCGCCAGTAAAAGATGATCGCCATTCATAGAGATCCCACGCAAGCATGTCAGCGGTGTCACAGGTCGCAGTAGTGCAATTGGGAGGGGTACCCGCCGGAGCACCACTATAAGTTCCGGCATAATTTGCCAGTTGGCTTGGATTTAATTTCATCCGATTGATTATATCGTTGGCATAATACGAAGCTTGGGTTTGCTGAAATGATTCAAAACTGCCTCGTTTAGAAACAATATGAAGATTAAAAATCCCAATTAACCCTACAGTCAGAATCACCAGAGAAACCATAACTTCTATTAAAGAAAATCCATTCCTTTTAACAGGCATGAGTGTCAAATCTCCATTATTTGCCAATACATTGACGAATGTTAAATCACTATCTTTTTATAAATCCATCACTTAGCGGTTAATAATATCTGTTTACCTACACTTGAGCAAGATGTAACCGAAAGGTGTCTAGTTGTTTGCCAAATATAAGTAAATCGTTAACTTAGACTGTTTCAAGAGTATAGTCTATTAGTTGCAGATATAAAAAAACCGTAAACCTTTACAGATTTACGGTTTTTTAGCTTTTAGTTAGTTTGCGTGTTTATTAAGTGCTAGCGCAATTCAGCGGGAACAGCGAAGACAGTATCTTCTTTACGACCTTCAACCTCAGTGATTACCGATGGCTCAAATTTAGCTATCGCGTCAACAACTTGTTGAACCAGCACTTCAGGCGCTGAAGCGCCAGCAGTCACTGCTACTTTTTTTACATCTTTAAACCAAGCTTCATCAACATCGGCAGCGGTATCAACTAAATAGGCTTCTGTACCAGTTTTCTCAGCGAGTTCACGCAGTCGATTGGAGTTAGAGCTATTTTTTGAGCCTACAACAATCATTAAGTCTGCATCTGATGACATATTGCGCACTGCATCTTGACGATTTTGAGTGGCATAACAAATATCATCTTTACGCGGCCCTTCAATGGAAGGAAAACGTTGTTGCAAGGCCGCAATAATATCTAGCGTGTCATCAACTGATAATGTGGTCTGCGTGACGAAACATAGGTTATCTGGGTTATTAACCTTTAAAGACGCTACATCTTCCGGGGATTCAATCAAATAAACCCCACCTTCAGTGTTATCGTATTGACCCATAGTGCCTTCAACCTCTGGATGGCCTTCATGGCCAATCAGAATACACTCCACGCCTTTACGGCTTGCACGAGTAACTTGAAGATGCACTTTAGTGACCAAAGGACACGTGGCATCAAATACTTTTAAACCACGCACTTTTGCTTCTTTGCGAACAGCCTGAGAAACACCATGAGCACTAAAAATCACAATACTGTTATCAGGCACTTGCTCTAACTCATCAACAAATATAGCGCCGCGGTCTTTTAGGTTTTGTACCACGTAACGGTTATGTACGACTTCATGGCGGACATAAATCGGTGGTTCAAATAACTCTAAAGCACGTTCGACAATGCTAATCGCCCGATCAACACCAGCACAAAAACCGCGCGGATTTGCCAGTAAGATGTTCAGTTCTGGCGATGTAGGATCAACTTTAAGCATTTTAAAGTACCTCTACCACTTCAAGTTCGAAAGTTAATTTCTGACCAGCTAGAGGATGATTCAAGTCTATAGTCACTGAATCACCAGCAACTTCACGAACCATACCTGGGATTTCACTGCCGCCTGGACCACCGAAACTAACAATGACACCAGGTTCTAATGCCATATCAGCAGGGAATTTACTTCTGTCCATATGATGCACAGCATCCGGATTAGACTCACCAAAAGTATCAATCGCATCTAAGGTAAAGCTGTGCTTATCACCTTTATTCAGGCTTGAAATTTCTGATTCAAATGCAGGGCTTAAGCTCTCATCACCAACATTAAAACGAGCTGGTTTTCCTGATGCTTTGGTGCTTTCTGCCGTTGAGCCATCTTCTAAAATGATATTCATATGACACACTATGGAACGTGCAAGTTGTTGCTCAGACAAAATAGACTCCCTAACTTTCTGCCGCTTGGGTTTCGGGTTTAAACGCTTCCCAAATAATCAATGCTGCACCGATAAAAATAGCTGAATCAGCAATATTAAATGCTGGATAGTGGCTGGTTTTCCAATAGAAATCGATAAAGTCCACTACGTAACCATGCATTAAACGATCAACTAAATTACCAATGGCGCCACCAATAATGAGCGTATACGCAAGGTTGGTGCGCCACAGCGACGCTGACTGTTTACGCAGCCATATCGTCAGCAGTGTGCTAAAACCAACGGCTATGATGGTAAAAAACCACCTCTGCCAGCCACCGGCTTCACTTAAAAAGCTAAACGCGGCGCCGTAATTACGCACATAGGTGAAATTAAAAATAGGTAACAGCTGTATTGATTCAGACAGCTCAAAATTGGCTAACACCCATTGCTTAGATAGCTGATCGGCAATAAATACCAATACAGCTACCCAATACCAACGAATGCCGCTTTCTTTCCATGTTAGTGGCATCAAGCAAGTCCTTTATGCAAAGTCGCGATGTTCGCCATCGCCTTCGATGTTAGTTACGCAGCGGCCACATAATGTCGCATGAGACTCGACAGTGCCAACATCTTCGCTGTAGTGCCAGCAACGCTCACACTTCTGGGCTTCACTTGCTGCAACAACAAGCTTTAATGCAGCAAGCTCTGTTTCAATTGCATCAGCTGGCGCATCACTTAATGGGGCAACAATCGCTTTAGATGTTAACAATACAAAACGTAGCTCATCATTCACTTGAGCCAGTTTTGCCGCTAACTCTTCATCAGCATATAAAGTCGCTTCAGCTTGCAGTGAGCCACCAATACGCTTATCACGACGGGCTTGCTCTAATACTTTATTGACTTCGTTACGAACAGCTAAAAGTTGCTGCCAGTATTCATCATTTAAATCGTCAGCTAAGGTCACTGACTCTAGGCCTTGGTACCATTCTTGAGTAAACACGTATTGCTCACGTTCACCAGGAAGTAGCTGCCAGATTTCATCAGCGGTAAAGCTTAAGATTGGTGCAATCCAACGTACCATTGCTTCAGCAATATGGTATAAAGCAGTTTGGCAACTACGACGAGCGTGACCATCTGATTTAGCAGTATACTGGCGATCTTTAATGATATCTAAGTAGAAGCTACCAAGCTCAACAGAACAGAACTGCATTAGTTTTTGGGTCACTAAGTGGAAATTATATTGCTCGTAAGCTTCAATGATTTCTTCTTGTAGTGCTGCAGCGCGGCGTACTGCCCAGCGATCCAGTGACACCATATCTTCAGTAGCAATCATATCCGTTTCTGGATTAAAGCCACTTAAGTTAGCAAGTAAAAAGCGCGCGGTGTTACGAATACGGCGATATGAATCAGCGCTGCGATTTAAGATTTCATCAGAAACCGTCATCTCACCACTGTAATCAGTTGCTGCAACCCATAAGCGTAAGATGTCAGCGCCAAGCTTATTAATAACTTGTAGCGGTGCAATCACGTTACCTACTGATTTAGACATCTTACGGCCTTTACCATCAACGGTGAAACCGTGTGTTAGTACTTGCTTGTAAGGTGCTTTACCATTCATTGCCGTTGAAATCATCAATGAAGACATGAACCAGCCGCGATGCTGATCGCTACCTTCAAGGTATAAGTCAATCTCGTGGCCTTGGAATTCAGGGCGTGATGCAACAACTGATGAGAAAGTAGAACCTGAGTCATACCAAACATCTAAAGTATCAGTCACTTTACGGTATTGATCGGCTTCATCGCCAATCAGTTCACTGATCTCAAGATCCCACCAAGCTTGAATACCTTGTTGCTCGATACGGTGCGCAACGCGCTCCATGATAGAAACGCTATCAGGGTGTAATTCTTCAGTTTCACGGTTAACTAATAACGTGATTGGTACGCCCCAGGTACGTTGGCGTGAAATACACCAGTCAGGACGGTTCTCAACCATTTTTTCAATACGGCTTTGGCCCCAGTCAGGGATCCACTGCGTTTGTTCAATTTCAGATAACGCCTGCTTACGCAAGCCATGGTTATCCATTGAGATAAACCATTGTGGCGTTGCACGGAAGATAATGGGCGTTTTGTGTCTCCAGCAATGTGGGTAGCTGTGACGATATGCCACATGACACAACAGCTGGCCTTTCTCTTCTAATAAATCAACAACACTCTTATTGGCTTTGAATACGTGTTGACCAGCAAAAAACTCAGTGTCAGCTTTATAGACACCATTGTCACCAACAGGGTTTGCGACTTCTAAGCCGTACTTTTGACCAACCACGAAATCGTCTTGACCATGACCTGGTGCAGTATGAACTACGCCAGTACCAGCTTCAGTTGTTACGTGGTCACCAAGAATGGCAGGCACATCAAATGCAGAAAGAGGATGCTTGAAACGCATTAGCTCAAGCTCAGCGCCTTTTGTAGTACCGATAACCTGATGTGACTCAGCTTCAAAGCGGGTTAAACAGCCTTCAACTAGCACTTCAGCTAAAATAACGGTTTTAGTTACGCCATCTTTAACGAGCTCAACTAGGCTGTAATCAAGCTCTGGGCTTAATGATAATGCACGGTTAGCAGGGATAGTCCAAGGCGTCGTGGTCCAAATAACCGCTGAAACCGTGTTTGTGTAACCTTCAACGCCAAATTTCGCTGCAACCGCTGCGCTATCAACGGCATTAAATGCCACATCAATAGCGGGTGAGGTTTTATCTTCGTATTCAACTTCTGCTTCTGCTAACGCTGAACCACAGTCAGTACACCAATGAACAGGTTTAACACCTTTGTGCAGGTGACCGCTTTCAATCACTTTAGATAAAGAACGTACGATGTTAGCTTCAGTGCTGTAATCCATGGTTAAGTAAGGATTATGCCAATCACCAAATACACCTAAACGAATAAAGTCTTCACGTTGACCGTCAACTTGCTTAGCGGCGTATTTACGGCATTCTTCGCGAAAATCAGCAGCTGAAATCTTTTGACCTGGTTTGCCAACTTTTTTCTCTACCATTAATTCAATTGGTAAGCCGTGACAATCCCATCCAGGAATATAAGGCGCATCAAAACCTGCCATTGTTTTAGACTTAACAATGATATCTTTTAATATTTTGTTTACCGAGTGACCAATATGGATATTGCCATTCGCATACGGGGGGCCGTCATGCAAAATAAACGGTTTGCGACCAATTCGACTGTCACGAATTTTTTGATAAAGTTCGTCTTGAGTCCAACGGTCTAACATAGCTGGCTCACGATTAGCCAGATTACCGCGCATCGGAAAATCGGTTTCCGGCAAATTCAAAGTAGATTTATAGTCGGTCATTGATCCTATACCATTATTTGGGCTGATTAATCTCAACCTGCATCATTGCTAAATAAAGCTTTTGCTTCATTTACATCATTCAAAATTTGTTTTTTTAACGCATCCAGTGACTCGAACGGATGTTCATCACGGATTTTTGCCACTAATTCAACTTCCACTCTTTTACCGTATAAGTCACCAGAGTAGTCGAATAAGTGCACTTCTAATTGACAGACTTGCCCTTCAACAGTTGGCCTAAAACCAACATTAGCAACGCCTTCATAAATATCACTGCCATCCCAATACATTTTTACCGCAAACACCCCTCTAACAGGTGATACTTTGCGCTTTAATGCAATGTTGGCAGTTGGAAAACCAATGGTTCGCCCAATTTTTTGGCCGTGGGCCACTTTACCTGACAGTAACACTGGGTGCCCGAGTAAACGCCTTGCTTGCTCTAAGTTCCCTAATGCTAACTGCTCACGAACCGCAGTGGAGCTCACTCTGGTCGAACCTAAGATAAAGCTTTGGGTACTGACCACAGTAAAACCGAACTTTTTACCCGCTTCAAGTAACATATCAAAGGTGCCAGTTCTGTTTTTACCAAAACAAAAATCATCACCAACCACTAGATACTTCACCCCTAATTTATTGACTAATAAATCTTCAATAAATTGCTCTGCCGGTTGATTAGCAAAACGAGTATTAAAATTAGCACACAGAAGACGATCAATATTGAGCTCTTCTAGCAAACTAATTTTATCTCTTAATAAGCTAATTCTTGCAGGGGCATCTTGTTGGCGAAATAACTCTTGCGGTTGTGGCTCAAAGGTCATTACTACAGCAGGTAGCTGAAAGTGTTTAGCTTTATTAACTAAATTATTAATCACTTGCGCATGACCACGATGCACACCATCAAAGTTACCAATAGTGAGCACGCATCCATTATGCGAAGGTAAAATATTATGTATACCGCGAATTAGTTCCATTACGCCAAACAACTGCTACTGTAAATCGGCTGATTATATACTAGATGGAATGGATAATCAGCATTCATGATTGACGTTTCATTTTCCAAGGTTTCAGCCCCATCGCTATTAGGCTCAATAAATAAGCACTCGCTCCTAAAACAATCAGCTCGGAAAGGTTATACGCTTTTTCTACCATGGTCATATCTAACCATGCAGCTTGTTCAGGTAGTAGATAAAGTAATACAAAAACCATAGCCACTGTGGCGAGTGCTACTTTAATAAAAAAAGTTATCGTCGATTTACTAACTTTGTAGACACCGGCTAAATGTAAACCTCGATATAACAGTCCAGCATTGAGAAAGGCTGACATAGAAGTGGCAATTGCAAGTCCTACGTAGCCAAATGGAATGGCAAAAATGATATTGAACACCATATTGCTTACCATGGCGATAATACCGAATTTAACCGGTGTTTTAGTATCTTGGCGTGAGTAATAGCCCGGCGCCAATACTTTAATCATCATAAAACTCAGTAAGCCACAACCATAAGCCACTAAACTGTACGATGCCATCTCAACATCAGATACTGTAAATGCGCCGCGCATAAAAAGCACCATTAACATCGGCTGAGCAAGAATGATTAATCCCAGCATGGCTGGCATGCCCAATAATAAAATGGCTCTTACTCCCCAGTCCATAGTGTCACTAAAACCACTGCCTTTATCATCAATATGCTTTCTAGATAAAGCTGGCAAAATAACCGTCGCAATGGCAATACCAAATAATCCTAAAGGGAACTCAAGTAAGCGGTCTGAGTAGTAAAGCCAACTAATAGAGCCTGTCATTAAAAAACTGGCAATAAAGGTATCGAACAGTAAATTGATTTGCGAAACAGAAACGCCAAATAATGCAGGGATCATTAAGGTTCTGATTTTCACGACCCCACTGTGGTTCCAGCCCCATGACGGTTTTACTAAGGCATTTTCACGTAGTAAAAACGGAATTTGAAACAAAAACTGCACTAAACCACCAAAAAACACCCCTAAAGCTAAAGCGATTTCAGGCTGCTGCATCTTGGGGGCAAACACTAAAGCGGCAATAATAATGGTAATATTCAAAAATACCGGCGTAAAGGCAGAAACTGCAAACTTACCGCGGGTATTTAATATTGAGCCAGCCAGTGCGGTTAAGGTAATAAACCATAAATAAGGGAAGGTAATTTTGAGCATCATAGAGGCAAGTTCAAACTTTGCCGCATCCGGCCCATCGTTCATCCAATCATAAAACCAGCCACCAGCAAATAATGCAGCAAGTATCGGTGAGCCGATAACACCAATTAAGGTTACAACGCTCACTATGCCGCCCAAAGTACCGGCCACTTTACCTATAAGCTCACGGGTTTCAGCTGGGGTTTTGTTTTGTTGGTATTCTGTCAACACCGGCACGAATGCCTGTGCGAAAGCACCTTCAGCAAATAATCGACGTAAAAAATTGGGAATTTTATTGGCAAAGATAAACACATCGGCACTACTACCTGCACCCATTAAGTTGGCAATGACTACATCTCTAACCAAGCCAAGCACCCGAGATATCAAGGTCATAACACTGACGATAGCACCTGATTTTAATAACGATTTACTCAAGCATCACTCCAAAGCCGCACACAAGCGTTTAAATTAAGTCTGATATATCTCAAATTTTCGATTCTAATGCTGTCTATGGGGTATAAGAACTGATAGAATTGCGCCACATCTTACACGAGTTGGGTTGAAGATAACCGAGCCAGGTAGTTTTATTTGTCTTTTCGACGTTATTTCTATCATATTCATTGACAAAATGAATAAAAGCAGGCATATTCCTCGCCCTCAAAGTATTAAACCCAGTTTTAGGAGTTGCACCTTGGCTAATAGCAAGTCTGCAAAGAAGCGCGCGCTTCAGTCTGAAAAACGTCGTCAGCATAACGCTAGTCGTCGTTCAATGTTACGTACATACGTTAAAAGAGTTATCGCTGCTATCCAGAGCGGTGACCACAAAGCGGCTACCGAAGCATTCGCAGCAGCACAACCAATTGTTGACCGTATGGCGACTAAAGGCCTTATTCACAAGAATAAAGCTGCTCGTCAAAAGGCACGTATAAACGCAAAAATCAAAGCACTAGCTGCTTAATTTTAGCGATTTATATTACAAAAACCGACTTAGGTCGGTTTTTTTATACCTGCAATAAAATAACTCACAAAAAATACTCTCTCCACTTGCCCTGCCTTCAAGCTTTTACGGACATTTTTGCGCTAAATATCAAATCCATATTTAAGACATAAAAAAACGCCTTAACTCGATCTTACTGTCATCAGTAGCAAGATATTGTTAAGACGTTATAGGTATCAAAATTATTGCCATTAATGGCAGTATAAATTATCCAATACTTTTATTAGCTCACGAACTTCATCACTTTTAAGTGAATAAAACACAGTTTGCGCTTCTTTACGTGTACAAACGAGATTGTCTTTTCTCAGCCAAGCTAAATGCTGCGATAACGCAGATTGGCTTAGACCTAGTTTTTTATTCATCTCACCGACACACATTTCGCCTTCATTCAGCAAATGGCACAAAATAAATAAACGGCGTTCATTTGCCAGTGCCTTTAGCATTACCACAGCATGATCTGCTCGCTGCTGCATCATTTCTATATTCATCACGCGTTAGCTCTCCTTAATCATCACTGAGACTAATATAGCCTTCCCTAACAAATCGGGCAGCGACATGAAGCACACTTTTTGGTAGATTGTTTTTAAAAATGAGACTTAGCTAATAAAAATGAAGGAAACTCATGAAAAACTATAAGAAATCAATTTTTACAGGGATAGTTTTAGCCGCTATATCAGGCTGTCAAAGCCAGACAAATGATACCCAAGTAACACAATTACCACAGTCTGCTAACGATGTAATTAGCCAGCAACTAGCCACAAAGGCGTTATCTTCTACTTTAGGTTATGACATTGTTGAATCATTGACAGTGGAAGTCGGCCCTCGACTCGCCGGTTCCGAGAAAGATCTCATCGCAGTCGAATGGGCGATGAATAAACTCAAAAGCTTAGGTTTTGATAAGGTCTATAAGGAATCTGTCCAAGTCCCAGCTTGGTCACGAGGCCATGCTCAGGCATCAATCGTCTCACCGTTTGAGCAACCGCTGGTCATTAGCGCTCTAGGTGGCAGCGTGGCAACGCCTGAGTCAGGTTTACAAGCCCAGATAGTGCGCTTTGACACCCTTGCTGCACTACAAGTCGCCGATCCAGCATTAGTCGAAGGCAAAATTGTCTTTATTGATCATAAAACCGAGCGCCATATTAGTGGTAAAGGCTATGGTCAGTCTGTTGGCGGCCGCTCAAGAGGCGCGGTTGCTGCAGCAGAAAAAGGCGCTGTCGCTGTGGTCATTCGCTCAATAGGTACCGATCATGACCGCATGGCCCATACCGGCATGATGCGTTACAAAGATGGAGTGGCAAAAATTCCAGCTGCTGCATTGTCTGCACCAGATGCTGATATGATTAATGCCATGTTAAAAAGAGATAAGAACATCAGCTTATCACTTAACCTATCTTCAAAGAATTTAGGGGTCGCAACATCCTACAATGTTATTGCCGAGGTAACTGGCAGTAGTAAGGCTGAAGAAGTGGTGCTGATTGGCGCTCACCTTGACTCTTGGGATGAAGGCACGGGTGCAATTGATGATGGTGCAGGCGTTGCGATTGTGACTGCAGCGGCGAAATTGATTCAAGATTTACCTCAAAAACCAGCGAGAACCATTCGAGTGGTATTATATGCCGCTGAAGAAGTGGGATTAGTTGGCGGTAAGGCTTATGCAAAGCAACATGCTGACGAGCTGGTTAATCATTATATTGCCGCAGAATCTGATTTTGGCGCAGGCAAGATTTACCAAATTGATTTCAACGTTAATCCACACGTATTTGAACAAGTTAAAACTGAGCACAGTTCAATGACCATCAACGGGGTTAAGTTAGGGAACAATAACGCTTCTGGTGGCCCTGACGTGTCTATGATGCCCTCTCTAGGTGTCCCTGTGGCGTCCCTTCGACAAGATGGTACTGATTACTTTGATTATCACCACACCCCTAACGACACTTTAGATAAAATCGAACCTAACGCATTAGCGCAAAATGTCGCTGCTTATGCGCAATTTGCTTATATCATGGCGCAATCAGAACTTAACTTACGCCCATTAGCTAAAAAGGCCGATAAGAAATAATCTATCAGCCTTTTATCGCAAAAAAGCAGTTAAGGAGTTCAAACCTTAGCTGCTTTTTTATTAAGTATTTTTTTACCCGTTACATTACACTGAAACTTGTAGTGGTTACTTAATTTGCTCTTCTCTTAAAAACACTGGCGCTGCAGGTGTCGATAAGTCTTCACTGTAATAATAGCCATCTAAGTCAAATTGCTGCAATTGTGCCAATGACGTCACATCGTTTTGGATAATGTAACGCGCCATCAAGCCGCGGGCTCTTTTGGCATAAAAACTGATCACCTTGTATTGACCATTTTTGCAGTCTTTAAATACCGGGGTGATTAAAGTGGCCTTAAGTAGTTTGGGTTTAACCGCTTTAAAATACTCATTTGAGGCTAAATTAATGACGATATCATCGCTTTGATTAGCAACAGCTGCGTTAACTTCATTGGTGATTGTCTCGCCCCAAAATGCATAAAGACTTTTACCTGCGGGGTTTACCAAGCTGGTGCCCATTTCTAAACGGTAGGCTTGCATCAAATCCAGCGGCTTCAGTAAGCCATACAAACCAGATAAAATTCGTAGGTGCTTTTGAGCCTTATCGATTTCCATATCAGACAGTGAGTCAGCATCAAGGCCGGTATATACATCGCCCCTAAAGGCAAACATAGCTTGCTTGGCATTATCTAGAGTAAAACGTGGTTGCCACTGTGCAAATCGAGCCGCATTCAAACCTGCTATTTTATCGCTCACTTTCATTAAAGAGGCAATATCCATTGGCGTCAATTCACGACATACGTCAATCAATTGTTGGCTGTAATCTAGCAAAGTCGGTTGAGTAAACTTCTTGGTTGATGCAGGCGTTTCAAAATCAAGTGTTTTGGCAGGAGAAACTAATACTAGCATTGCTGATAATCCTATTTTATAAAATGGACTCTAATTTATGCTATCTATCATACTGAGCTTCATAAAAAAAACCATGCAATTACTGCATGGTTTTTTAGATTGTGCTAAATGCTTTTTTCAGATTTGATTAATCTGCAATTAACATTCGCGATTAAGTAAAGTGAGTTACTTGGTCACTTCAACTTCTTTATTGATCCAAATCCCATCTTCTATCTGACCTTCAAGCTCTGGGAACTTAGTCGTATCAAATACAGGATCTTCACCCTTATTAACTTGTTGGCGGTAATCATTAATAATTCTCACCGCTAAACCTGACAATAACAGCAGGGCAATCATATTAACTAACGCCATCAAGCCCATAGAAACGTCGGCTAAATCCCAAACGATGCCAATCTTAGCCACTGCGCCAAACATAACCATACCTAATACTGCGATACGGAAGATTGGTAGTGCACCTTTTTTATTGCCAGATAGAAACATCACGTTAGTTTCTGCATACGAATAGTTAGCAATAATTGACGTGAAACAGAAAAGTAAAATAGCAAAGGCAATAAATGCCCCACCCCAGTCACCCACATGATGCGTTAATGCATTAATGGTTCTTGCAATACCATCACCAGAGCCGCCACCATCACCAGACAATAAGATAATTGCCGCAGTAGCAGTACAGATAACAATAGTGTCCACAAACACACCCATCATTTGCACAAAACCTTGTGACGCTGGGTGATTAGGATTCGGTGAAGCACTTGCTGCAATATTGGCGGCACTACCCATACCTGCTTCATTAGAGAACAAGCCGCGAGCAATACCCGCCTGCATTGCTTGAGCAACACTGTATGCTACACCACCAGCAGCGGCCTCTTGCCAGCCAAATGCACTGTTAATCACCAACATAAATACGGCAGGCAATTGCTCAACATTCATTAAAACAACAACCAAGGCAATCGCAATGTAGGCTAATGCCATAATCGGAACGATAATTTCTGACACTCTAGCGACCTTTTTAAGACCGCCCATAATCACGAGGCCACTCAATAGCGCAATCCCAAGACCGACATAAATTGGATTTAAATCAAATACGGCAGTCATTGCACCAGAGATAGTATTTGCTTGAACAGCATTAAACACTAAGCCAAAACAAATAATCAGTAGGATTGAAAATAGAATCCCCATCCAGCGTTGGCCAAGGCCTTTTTCCATATAATATGAAGGGCCACCACGATACTGCCCGTCAACGTCTTTAACTTTATAAACTTGCGCTAACGTTGACTCGATCATTGCCGTAGCCATACCGAGCATGGCAATGGCCCACATCCAAAATACTGCCCCAGGACCTGCGGCACCGATTGCAACCGCAACACCAGCCATATTACCGGCTCCGACACGGGCAGCCATACTGGTACAAAAAACTTGAAATGAAGATAAGCCATGCTTACCAGGGCGGCGGCTAATCGCTAATACTTTAACGCCGTGTACGAAATGAGTAATTTGAATACAGCCAAGACGTACAGTAAAAAAGATACCTGCGCCTACCAGCCCATAAACTAACAATTTACCCCAGAGTAAATTGTTCATGAAACCAACAATTGTTTCTAACATTGCCATTTGCTTAATCTATTCCTTGGAATAACTTTATTTTGTAAAAATATGCTTAAACCGAGCAACACCTTCAGACAAAATAAAATTATCGAATTATTATAATGAGCTCATCAAAATCTAAGTTCGCAGCCTCAGCATGTATTCGTAAATAGCCAAGCTGTTACTGTTTATTAAATTCAGTGAGCGAATATATTAGTTAATTATTATTTAGCATTATTCAAGTTAACTTTACTGACTTTAACCAGTAAAGCCCAGCAAACATTACCACTCTTTACCACTTATCGCTTAGTTATAGGTGTTCTCAAAAAAATGCGAGAAAAAACTAGCATAGAAAAACTTCAAACATAGGTGACAGTGATCACATTTATTTAAATAGCCGCCTAAAGCCCCATCTAGAATAACAATTGCAAATCGCCTAACACCAAGTGACTCAACAATTTCTTAACCTAACATCATTTTATTAATGATTTTTTTTAATACAAAGTTAGATCAATAACACATTATTGATTCAATTTAGGGAATACAGTGTTCTCATTAAAAGCTAAATCAATCTTATCTTTCATAATGAGGTCACTATGACACAGCAAAATGAAATCACTGCTCTTAAAAAATATGTTAGAGCAACTAACTTCCTCGCTACCTCACAAATCTATCTTAAGCAAAATGTGCTTTTTAAAAGAGAGCTACAACATACAGACATTAAACCTCGACTTTTAGGTCATTGGGGTACCTGTCCAGGTATCAATTTTGTGTATGCAAACGTTAATCGCTTAATCGTTAAGCATGAAAGAGAATTCATTTATTTAGTCGGTCCTGGTCACGGCTTCCCAGCAGTTCAAGCTAACCTGTTTGTTGAAGGTTCTTTAAGCCATTTTTATCCAGAAACCATCCCCTATAACGAATCAGGTATTGAAGATATCTGTAAAAAGTTCTCAGCAGCATATGGCTACCCTTCTCATGCAAACCCTGAAGCCCCCGGCCAAATTTTAGAAGGTGGCGAATTAGGTTATTCATTATCCGTTGCTTGGGGCGCCGTTCTTGATAATCCAAACTTAATCGCAGCTTGTTTAGTTGGTGATGGTGAGTCTGAAACAGGGCCATTAGCTGCATCATGGTATGCCAACCGGTTAGTCGACCCTGCAACCAATGGTGCGGTACTGCCCATTGTGCATATTAATGGCTATAAAATCTCAGGCCCGACTCGTATGGGACGCATGAGTCATGAAGAGTTAGATCTTGAATTTCGTGGTTTAGGTTATCATCCCATTATTGTTGATGATCAACTTGAAGAGGATGTGTTTGTTCAAATGAAAGAGGCTATGGACTTAGCTTACGAGATGATCAATGATATCCAAACTCGTGCCCGTCGCGGCGAAGATGTTTGTAAGCCTCGCTGGCCGGTTATTCTTATGCGAACAGCTAAAGGCTGGACAGGTACATCTGAGTTTGGCGGTAAGAAGCTAGCTGGCAACTGCGAATCTCATCAAGTCATCGTCAATAAGTGTGCAACAGATGCAGGTCACCTAAAAGCGCTTAATGACTGGTTAGCAAGTTACAAATTTGATGAACTGTGCAGTATCAATGCGCAAGGTGAAATTACCTTTGATGAAGAAATTCAATCTTTGATTCCACCTAAGCAGTTATGTTGTGGTCGCCAACACTTAAGTTATGGCGGTGAAGTAGTCCGTGCACTTGCTCAACCAGATCTTAAAAAACTAAGTTATGGTCCAGAAACCCCACGTGGTACTCGCGGCGTATCAATGTACAAAATGGGCGAGTGGATGCGTGACGCATTCAAATTAAATCGAGATCAACGTAACCTACGTATCTTCAGCCCAGATGAAACATACTCAAATCAACTGCAAGCGGTATTTGAAGAAACAGATCGTGCATGGCAATGGCCGATTGAAAGCTGGGATCAAGATATGGCGCGTGATGGCCGTGTTATTGAACTGCTATCGGAAAACTTACTTTTCGGTATGATGCACGGTTACACAGTAACAGGTCGGCATGCCATGTTCCCAACCTATGAAGCCTTCTCTCAAGTAGTTTCATCAATGGCTGATCAGTACTGTAAATATGTGTATGCCAGTCAAGGGGTTCACTTCCGTAAACCTGTACCTTCTTGTAATGTTGTTTTGTCTTCTTTATTAGAGCGTCAAGATCATAATGGTTATTCGCATCAAAACCCTTCATTTCTAGGTGCTATGTTAGAAAAGCATCCAGATATTATTTCTGCATATTTACCTGCTGATGGTAACAGTACACTCACTTATACAGAGCGTGCATATGAAGACCGCGACAAACTCAACATTTTAGTTGCAGGTAAAAAAGAGTTACCTCAATGGCTATCACTAGATGAAGCCCGTAAGCAAACTAAAGATGGCGTGATGGTATGGGATTTTGCATCAGATGATAATCCTGATGTAGTACTTGCAGGTTGTGGTGATTATGTCACTCAAGAATGTATGGCGTCATTAGTACTCATTAGAGAACTACTGCCAAGAGTGCGTATTCGTTATGTCAGTGTAACTGAACTTAATAGTAACGGTTTAGGTAGTCGTAAATTCCAAAATAAGCCTTGGTTAATGGATGAAATATTTACTGAAGATAAAGGCGTGGTATTTAACTACCATGGTTATCCAAATACCATCAAGAAATTAGTATTTGATTATAAAGGCAGTAAACGTTTCCGCATTAAAGGCTATGAAGAAGAAGGTTCAACTACAACACCATTTGATATGGGCGTTCGTAATGGCACATCACGTTATCACCTTGTGATTGATATGGCATACAAACTATTCCAACAAGGTGTTATTGATGAAACTCAGCATGTTCAAATCACAACGGATATGCTCCAAAGATTAGTAGAACACCGTAACTACATTAAGGCCAACGGTGTTGACCCAGTAGACATTGAAAATTGGGTTTGGACTCGGTAATTAGATTAGAGTTCAAAAAACAAACTACAATCGTTTATAACGAGTTAAAGCGCCTTTGGGCGCTTTTTCTTTATACCACGGACAACAAAGCCCATCGTCAATTCATTAGAAAAAACCAACACTGCAACATCTTGTGGGGATTCGTTAGGTGTTTGTTGATAATATTTTAAAAATATTCGTAACTACTATGGAAAACCATTGAATTTAAGACGATAATTAGCTTGCCAGCTAAATCATAATAGGAACGCCAAATAAGTGCTGGTGACACTTAAGGTAAACAATCGGTTTACATGTGTTTTGGTGACATAAAATAACAATGGACTATATATGATGAAAAACACCTTAAAAGTAGTATTACTCACCTCAATGTTGCCTTTTGCCGCTGTCGCAGAACAAGAGTTAACGCCATGGTATGTCGGTGGTGGTTTAGGGATTAATAATTACGAACCACATTGCGACCTTAAAACAATGACCCAATGTGAAGATGATGACCCTTATGCTTGGGATGTCTTCGGTGGTTACTTATTTAATGACTATTTTGGTATTGAACTCGGTTATAGAGACTTAGGTCGTATTCAATGGACAGATTTCAGTAATAAACGTAATGATGTCGGCGCTAGAGGCATGGCATTAGGTTTAGTCGGTTTTTATCCTTTCGCTGACAAGTGGAGTTTGTCTGCTGAGGCTGGCGGAATGAACTACCTTTTAAAGAACATAAAAAATTATGGCACTGAGTATTACAGTGACAGCGGTATTGCGCCCTATATCGGTGCTGGTATCGGTTATAATTTTACCGAAAACTTAAAGCTGCAGGCTAAATATCGTCGCTACGAAAACTTAGACGATGATAAATATAATACCCTTGAAATGGAAAGTAACTATTGGGGCTTAGAATTAAGCTACCGCTTTGGTAAAGCTAAAGCAGCAGCCCCTGTTGTTGCAGCTGCTGTTGCACCAATTGATTCCGACAACGATGGCGTAATGGATGATCAAGATAGCTGTCCAGATACACCAGCAACTCACAAAGTTGATGCCAATGGTTGTACTGTCTACGAATTTGTAACAGACAATCATGACTTAGGTGGTATTTTATTTGATAACAACTCTTCTGTTATTAAGTCAGCTTCTTATGCTGACATTGAAAAATTAGCTAATTACTTGAAGAAAAATCCTGAGCATACCGTATCAATCGAAGGTCACGCTTCTAATGTTGGCAAGCCTGCATATAATATGACCCTTTCTGAGAGTCGTGCTAAATCAGTCGCTGAAGCTTTAGCAGCTAAATATGATATTGAAGCAAGTCGTATTCAAGCTATTGGCTATGGTATTACTAAACCTATTATGGAAGGCAATACCGCTGAAGCCCATAAGCAAAATCGTCGTATTGAAGCTATCGTAACCGGCACAGAAAAACGTGCGGTTCTAAAATAATCAACTAATTAAGCTGGTAATAAAAAGTCGCTGCTTGCAGCGACTTTTTTGTTTTTGTAGCCATCAGCTAAAAAATAAAAACCCTTACCAATAAAGAGATGTTATCGGTAACACTTTTATTTCAACGATAAAAACAACTTAAACAACTAATAAATCAGGCATTAAATTACACAATTAGTTGCTTATGAGCTCATTTCACGTTTATTTGCGTTATTTTTTTACAAATGTTGTTGGAAAATACAGTAAGATCGCATTTAATAACTGTATTGAACAAAATAACTTTGTTACTTGAGAGGGAAATTTCCATGGCGAACACGTTAGCTCAACTAAAAGCACTAACCACAATCGTTGCTGATACCGGCGACATTGAAGCAATTAAACGCTACCAACCAGAAGACGCAACCACCAACCCTTCTCTAATTTTAAAAGCGGCGCAAATTCCTGAATATGCCCCATTAATTGATGATGCTATTGCTTGGGCAAAACAGCAGTCAAATGACACAGCTCAGCAAGTTGAAGACGCAGGTGATAAATTAGCCGTCAACATCGGTGTAGAAATTCTTAAGATTGTTCCAGGCCGCATCTCAACAGAAGTCGATGCCAGACTTTCTTTTGATAAAGCAGGCTCTATCGAAAAAGCCCATAAGCTAATTAACCTATATCAAGCAGCCGGTATTGATAAATCTCGCATTCTGATCAAGTTAGCATCTACTTGGGAAGGGATCTGCGCAGCAAAAGAGCTTGAGCAACAAGGCATCAACTGTAACCTAACGCTATTATTTAGCTTTGCTCAAGCCCGAGCTTGTGCTGAAGCAGGTGTTTACCTTATTTCGCCATTTGTTGGTCGTATTTTAGATTGGTATAAGAAAGACACAGGTCTTGATTACACCGCTGAAACCGATCCTGGTGTGGTATCAGTAACCGATATCTATAACTACTATAAGCTTCACGGCTATAACACTGTGGTAATGGGTGCAAGTTTCCGTAACACTGGCGAAATTATCGAGCTTGCGGGCTGTGACCGCCTAACGATAGGCCCTGCGCTATTAGAAGAGTTAGCCAATAGCGATACTGTTATTAGCCAAAAGCTAAAACCTGCAACAACAACGGTTGCCGCGCCAGCACCATTAACCGAAGCACAGTTCCGTTGGGAATATAACCAAGACCCAATGGCTGTTGATAAACTTGCTGAAGGCATTCGCAACTTTGCCATCGACCAAGGTAAACTTGAGGTTATGCTAAACGCAAAACTTAGCTAATCAACGGAGTGATTTGCATGACTAATTTAACTCAGAGTAATACTTGGCAGCAGCTAAAGAAAAATACAGCAGCGCTTCCCCATATGCGGGAGCTATTTGCTAATGACCCTAAACGTTTTGAGAAGATGAGCCTCAAAAGCTGCGGTTTATTATTAGATTATTCTAAAAACCGTATCGATAAGGAAAGCTTAGGATTATTGTTTGCATTAGCTGAAGAAACCCAGTTATCAGCTAAAATTTCTGCCATGTTTAATGGCGATATTATCAATAACACCGAAGGCCGTGCAGTATTACACACAGCGCTGAGGAGTAATCCTGAGCAAGTAATTATGGCTGAAGGGGCGAATATCGTCCCTGAAGTACAGCAAACACTAGCAAAGATGACTCAGTTTGTGGCGTCTGTATCTCAAGGTGAATGGAAAGGTTACACCGGCAAAACCATTACTGATATTGTCAGTATTGGCATTGGTGGCTCTTTCCTTGGCCCTAAAATTGTCTCTCAAGCATTAAGGCCTTATTGGCAAAAAGGCCTTAATTGCCATTTTGTGGCTAACGTTGACGCAAGCTCTATCTGTGAGAAGCTTAAAAACTTAGATGCTGAAACAACCTTATTTGTCATGTCATCGAAGTCATTTGGCACCCAAGAAACACTGACCAATACCCTAAGCGCTAAAGACTGGTTCCTCGAGCAAGGTGGTAGCCAAGCCGATGTCGCCAAGCACTTTGTCGCAGTAACATCAAACGTTGCTAAAGCGACTGAGTTTGGTATTGATGCTGACAATATTTTCCCGATGTGGGATTGGGTGGGTGGACGTTATTCATTATGGTCAGCCATTGGCTTACCCATAGCGTTATTAGTGGGTATGGATAACTTCAAGCAACTGCTTGATGGTGCCAACCAAATGGATCAACATTTTGCCCAAGCGCCACTTGAACAAAATATGCCTGTGATTATGGGCATGTTGTCAGTGCTTTATAGCAATTTTCATGATGCACAATCCCATGTAGTTTTGACCTATGATCATTATTTACGTGGTTTACCCGCTTACTTCCAGCAACTTGATATGGAAAGTAATGGTAAGTCGGTCATGCTTGATGGAACTCAGGTAGATTTCAATACCGGCCCAGTGATCTGGGGTGGTGAAGGCACCAATGGTCAGCATGCATATCACCAGTTGTTACATCAAGGTACAGCACTTATCCCAGCTGACTTTATTATGCCACTGCAAAGTCACAATCCATTAGGTGAACATCATAACCAGCTTGCTTCAAACTGCTTTGGCCAAACCCAAGCATTAATGCAAGGTCGCACTTATGAAGAAGCTTTAGCGGAATTGGCAGGCAAAGATACGCCTGATGCT
The DNA here is from genome assembly GCF_041469325.1 of Shewanella sp. 10N.286.51.B8. Classification (NCBI taxonomy): domain Bacteria; kingdom Pseudomonadati; phylum Pseudomonadota; class Gammaproteobacteria; order Alteromonadales; family Shewanellaceae; genus Shewanella; species Shewanella sp. 10N.286.51.B8. The sequence goes on along the minus strand of NZ_JBFRKG010000032.1, from coordinate 87,690 downwards.
GATAAAGCCCTTATTGCTAAGCACAAGACAATGGCAGGTAATAAGCCAAGTAATACCTTATTAATGGATAAGCTAACTCCAACGACCTTAGGTTCGTTAATTGCCTTATATGAACACCGCACGTTTGTTCAAGGCGCTATTTGGCAAATTAACTCTTTTGATCAATGGGGGGTGGAATTAGGTAAAGTCCTTGGCAACGATGTCCTAGACCGCATCGGCGCCAAAAATGATGCCACAGAGCTTGATAGCTCCAGTAATTCATTAATTAATTTATACCGTCAAGGTCAGATTTAAACACTAAAAAAGCCAGCTAAAGCTGGCTTTTTTATATACACTTTCATTTCCTCATAGCACAAGCCTCTAAATACGCCAGCAAAACACCACTTGAACATCACTTAAACATCACCTCCCATTAACAATATTGAAACATAACTATTGCACTATAGTGACGGAATATGATATTTATTTGAATAGAGACATCATAATAACAAGGGAGGTTTACCATGGATCGTTTAGACTATGGTGGTGCGCTAGACCAAGTTGTTGAAAGACCAACTCGCTCAAAAAGCTCAAATAAAAAACGTAAATGGCGAGAAATAGAAGCGTTAAAGGATAAACAGCGCTTACTTAAGGAACTTCAAGACATTGACACAAGTTTCGATTTTGATTTCGATGCGATGCCATTGTAAGCAAGATAACTAACTGAATAGTTATTCAAAGGTCTATATATAAAAAGAGCGCTTATAGCGCTCTTTTTAATTGCAATGCTTTTAACTGTAACTCGTTATCATTAATCCTTTAGGCGAGATAACACAGAGTCAGCTACTGTGGTTCAACTTCAGCAATATGCTCTTTAAGCTCTTCAAAGATATTATCATCACTATCGTTAAATAACGGATCATCAACTAAACGCTGCTCACATTGTTGCCATATTTTATCCCAATCACTGCCCTGCATGTGCTTAGCAAACAGAGGAAATAGCTCTTTTTCTTCATATTGCATATGAGCCGTTTGGATTTCAACATACGCTTTTAAGTCGGAAACCAACTTTTCTCGGGAAATCACCACATCTGAAAGTATCAAATTCAGACTATACATCAATGCACCAGATGACTCTGCTAGACTACTATGTTCATCATGAAGCCTGGTCGTACTAGGGCTAGGAAAGTGCTTAATAAAGTAATCAAAAGTAATATCTTCTACCGGATGGTGACTATGCTCAGCATAAACCTGCATATATTCGACGACATCACGAATAAGCGCAAAATTAACTGATTCGCCCTGAGAAAGTTTGTGATTTTTCTTGGCTAGAATATTCAATAATATGGCTATGTGTTTGTGATCATTCATTAGCCTTTTAAGTATCATCTTCTCCATTACCACAATTCCTTCATGTCTAAAAAGTTTAAACCTCTAGTATTATTAATCTACACTATGGATTGCGCAGATGTTATGACCGAGATCATAAAATACAAATCTGAAACATTCAGATGAGTTTAAATAACAAAAAAGCACCCTAAGGTGCTTTAGTAAGCTGATATTAAAGCTTTATTATTTAAGAATGTTAAATAAGTGCTCTTTCAGCTTGGTAAAATCAGCGCTCAGTTCTGCAGATAAAATCGGCTTATTCACTACAGCTTCAAGCTCTTGGGGTAATGGTAAATCGATTTGTAATTGTACATCGACCACATCTTTAAATTTCGCTGGATGCGCCGTTCCTAAGAAAATACCGGTTTCACCACTTTTAAGCTCATCAGATAAAGCTTGTGCGGCAATTGCGGCATGAGGCTCAGATTGATAACCCAGCTGATATAACTCTTTTAACGCCGCAGTGGTTTGCGCTTCATTAAGCGCCACCCCTGTAATAGACGATAACGGCCAATTTAACGCCTCACAAATGGCTTCGACTCTTGGCCAGTTTGATGGCTCGGACACATCCATCGCATTAGACATAGTCGCAACGGTAGTATTTGGCGCCCAATCACCTGCAGCAAGGTAACGTGGCACAGTATCGTTTGAGTTAGTCGCCGCAATAAAGCGCTTAATAGGTAAGCCCATCGCCTTGGCAAATAAACCTGCGGTTAAATTACCAAAGTTACCGCTAGGCACTGACAGCACAATCTCAGCATTGCTGGTTTGCTTCATTTGAGCTACCGCTTCAAAGTAGTAACAAATTTGCGCCAATAACCGACTAATATTGATTGAATTAGCCGAGTTTAAGTGCAGCCCATCACGAACATCACTATCATCAAATGCCTGCTTAACCAGTGTTTGGCAAGCATCAAAATCTGACGCAACAGCGACAGTATGAATATTCTTACCTAGAGTCGTGAACATCTTCTCTTGCAGCTCACTGATTTTTCCTTTGGGGTACATCACCACCACTTGTACAGCGTCAAGGCCAAAGAAAGCATCTGCCACCGCCGCGCCAGTATCCCCTGAGGTCGCCGTCAAAATAGTGAGCTTTTCATCTCCTGCTAGCAAGTTAACGCACTGCGCCATAAAGCGCGCGCCAAAGTCTTTAAATGCCAATGTAGGCCCATGAAATAACTCTAAACACGCACGTTTATCATCAGCTTTCACTAAAGGCACATCAAAAGTGAATGCTGCATTAACTAACTCATTAACTTTATCTTGACCAATTTCATCAGCAAGCCAAGCCCCTAAAATACGCTGACTTCTTGCAACAAAAGGTAACGCGAGTAGCTCATCGATATTATCAAGCACAGGAATAGATTTTGGAAAAAAAAGCCCTCTATCTTTACCTAAACCTAATTTTACCGCTTCACTAAAACTGACCACTTGTGATGGGTGCTTTAAATTATATAATTCCATTTCTAAACGCCTTTAAAATTAAAATGTGGTGACTAAACTCGACGCGTACCTTGCTCATCAAGTTGACAGACATGGGCAAACCCACCAGCCTGTGATAAATAATGCTGCTCTAACCATGCTTTAGCAGCTTTAGCAGTTTCTAGATTATCGGTTACAGAAAACAGCGTTGGGCCACTTCCTGATATGCCGGTGGTTAACATGCCTAACGTTTCAAGTTCTGCGCGCGCATGGCTATAACCCGGAATCGCATCGGCTCGATAAGGCTCAGCCATCACATCCTTTAAAACGCTAATAGCAAGCTTTGGATCTTGCTGATAGCTTGCATGCACAAATGCACTTAAATGACGGCCAAAATCGATGGCTACCGCTTTATCGTATTGCTGTGGTAATAAGTCGCGCATCTTGGCCGTTGACAGTGAGATCCCCGGATAGGCCACCACCCAATACCATTGCTTAAACGTAGGAATACCAGCGCACACCTTATTGGGAGTATTTAGCATCAACTGCATGCCGCCTAAATAACAAGGGGCAACATTATCAAAATGAACACTGCCTGAAATCATTCCTTCAAACTCGCCCATTAAAAGCAATAATGCTTGTTCATCAAAAGGCTGCTCAAAATGCTCATTTAATGCATAAAGTGCTGCAACCACAGAGCTTGCACTAGAACCAAGCCCACTGCCAACTGGTAAATTTTTCTCTAAACAAATAGCCACACCTTGTTTAGCATTAAGTTTTTCAAGAAAAAACACAGCACATTGATAGACGATATTCTGTTTACCATCTTCTGGTAACTTATGCGCCCATGGACCCGTTTGAGAATAATGAACACCAGCATCAGCCGCTTCAATCATCACTCTGTCACCCAGTAAACTGCCATCAATTGGCGCAAGCGCAGCGCCGAGTAGATCAAATCCAACACCGACATTACCCATTGAAGCAGGAGCATAAACAGTTATCGCTTTATCCGAAGTGACTTGTTTGCTCATAGCCCCACCTCACGAGTCCAGTTTAAAGTTCTTAATACATCCGCAAACGCGCCAGCTGCAGTCACATCAGTACCCGCACCATAACCGCGTAATACAAATGGAATAGGCTGATAATAACGGCTGTAAAATGCCAGTGCATTCTCGCCGCCTTTTACGCTGTATAACGGATCTGATGAATCAACCTCTACAATACGTACATGACACTTACCTGCTTCAATCTGACCCACATAACGCAGTACTTTACCTTGCGCTTTTGCCGATTCAACTCGCGCACTGACTTGCGCATCAAGTTGTGGTAAACGATTCATAAAGGTGTCTACATCGCCTGAATCATCAAACGAGCTTGGCAGAACTGATTCAACATTAATATCATCAAGTTCTAATGGCATGCCCACTTCACGAGCAAGAATTAGTACTTTTCGCGCCACATCCAAACCACTTAAATCTTCACGAGGATCCGGCTCTGTAAAACACTTATCACGAGCGATTGAGGTGGCCTCTGATAAGCTCATGCCTTCATCTAACATGCCGAATATATAAGATAATGAACCAGATAAGATCCCATTAAATCGCTGTAACTTATCACCGGCATATAGCAGTTTCTTTAAGTTATCAATCACTGGCAGGCCAGCACCTACGGTTGTTTCATACAAGAATTGTCTGCGCTGCAATAACGCCGTTGTGCGCAATTGTTGGTAGTAAGCATAATCACGAGTGTTGGCTTTCTTATTCGGGGTGACGACATGGTAGCCAGCATTCATCACATCAAGATAACGATCTGAAACCAACTCACTTGAAGTGCAATCAACTAAAACAGGGTTTAGCAGTTGCTGTTCTTTACCCCAGGCCAGCATCTCTGCGAGATCATAGCTTGTATCGCTATCAGCCAATAAAGCCTGCCAATTATTTAAATCTAGCCCAGCACTGCTCAGAAGCATTTTACGAGAATTGGCAATACCACATACTCGCATGGTTATATGCTGCTCTTTAAGCATCGAGGCTTGTTGTTTGATTTGCTCTAATAGCCCTGCCCCCACATTACCACTGCCTACTAAAAACACATCTAAATACTGCTGAACATCAAAGAAGGCTTGATGACAGGCGGCAATGGCATGCTTAGTTTTACGTTGCTCAATTACAGTAGAAATCGAACGTTCTGACGAGCCTTGGGCGATGGCGATAATATTAACGCTGGCTTTAGCCAGGGCGCTGAAAAACTTAGCAGCGGCGCCTTTATGGGTTTTCATGCCATCACCAATAAGCGACACAATCGCTAAATCTTGTCTTAATTCGATAGGCTCGAGTAACTCAGACTGGATTTCTAACTCAAATTCAACTTCTAATGCTTGTTTTGCTTTATAAGCTTCATTAGAGCTAACACAAAAGCTAATACTGTATTCAGACGAGCTTTGAGTGATTAATGAAACTGAAATACCACTGCGAGAAATCGCTTCAAGGGTACGACTGGCCATGCCCACCATGCCTTTCATGCCAGGGCCTGAAATGTTAAACATGGTTTGTTCATCAAGGTTAGAAATGGCCTTGACCTGCAAGCCTGTTTTGTCAGGCCGATTAGACACTAATGTGCCAGGCGCTGATGGGTTAAAACTATTTTTGATATAGCAAGGAATGTGATATTGAGCAATCGGTGCAATGGTTTTAGGGTGCAACACCTTAGCACCAAAATAAGAAAGCTCCATAGCTTCTTGATAGCTAAGTTGTTCAAGTAATTTAGCGTCTAATACCACGCGTGGATCCGTGTTATAAACCCCATCGACATCGGTCCAAATTTCACAGCTTGAGGCATCAAGACAAGCTGCTAAAACCGCTGCAGAGTAATCTGAGCCATTTCGCCCTAAAGTCACTGTTTTACCTTGCTCATTAGCAGCAGTAAAACCTGGCATAATCCATACCCGTGCTTCATTTAATGAAAGCGCAGCAAAACGCGGTTTGCTTTCATTGATATCAACAATAGATTCAAGTGGCTTACCATGGGCTAAGAATAATTTTCTTGGGTCAAATTGCGCTGCGGTAAGTGATTTTGCTAGCATCACTTGTTCCATTAAGGCTGCCGATAAACGCTCGCCAGAGACGATAACCTGCGCTTGAACATGATCGGGGCATTCGTTAAGCAGCTTTATTCCAGTGACTTTGTCATTCCAGTCAGTTAATTGCAGCGCCAGCTTTTCATCCAGTAGCGCTTTTTGCTGCGGTGAAATTAACGCTTGTTCAGCGTCACTAAAAAGGCCACTAAAAACCGACTCAATATGGGCTAATACCGCTGCATAGTCTTGATTGGTTTGTGCGAGACTTACTAACTCTAACAAGGCATTGGTAACAGTTGCAGGCGCTGATAACACAGTCGCAATAGCCTCTTCAGCTGCAGCTTGTTCAATAATGTCTGCTGCCATCAAAAAACGTTGCCAATTGGCTAACGAGGTTCCACCAAACTTCATCACTTTCATATTCTTCTCCCTTAACTCGCTAGCACTAAATATTAATTTTAAATCTGAAAACAAAAAGCCCGCTTCTTTGTGGGAAGCGGGCTTGTCGTTATAAATCTTTAGGGTGTAATCAGCCCGCCCCCACAATGTTAATTGTGGTGGTTGTAATAATGGTAACTACAACATGGTTAACGGATTTCATCATTACACTCGATTTAATATGTGTTTGTTTTGAATTGATAACAGAATTGCTTTTTTTAAGGTAGGTTGTCAACCCCTAATTAGTGGTTTATTTTTAAGCACTCTATTGATAACAAGCTAAATCACTGCTGAAATCACAATAATCGCAGCTATCACACTAAAAAACGCCTCCAAAACAAGTTTTTAGTATGTTTACGTAAACGTAACCCAAAAAAGATATACAAGAATAAATACTTACAAGTCAGAGGCTTACTATTATTATGATTTTTATATGGTTATTCAAAAGCGCCAAAAGTCATCTTGCATTAAATTTCAGTGCCTAAGCACTAAAATTAGCATTTTCATAAACATGGCAGCGCAAATCACCATGAAAATGATTCATCTAATCTATTTAAAAACAGTGACCTGTGTACTGCGCGTAAATTTAGTCACAGCAACAATGGTAAAAACATCCATTGTCAAAGGATAAGTAACCGGATGCGCCACGATTTAAAGCAAATGTCAGCCAGCGAGATACTTGATTTAAAAACATGTGATTGAATAAGCAAAAGCTGATACAAATTATCGCGACTTTGTAAAAACAATAGTATTATGCCGCCACATTCAGAATTGGAGTCGTTATGAAAATCACAAAACATGCAGCAGTAACTATTCACTACAGTTTAACCGATCAAGAAGGTCGTTTAATCGAAAGCTCATTTGAAGCTGAACCTATGGTTTATCTACACGGAACTGAAGGCTTAATTCCAGGCTTAGAAACTGAGCTAGAAGGTAAAGTTGTTGGTGACAAATTTGACGCGAATATTCCAACTGAACAAGCATATGGTGAATACCATGACGGCCTAAAACAAGAAGTCCCTCTTGAAGCATTCGGCGATATCGAAGACATCGTGCCAGGTATGCGTTTTATTGCTGAAACTGAAATGGGTCAACGCCCAGTTCAAGTTACTGAAGTAAAAGATACTGTAGTCGTTGTTGATGGCAACCACCCTTTAGCTGGTCAAGCATTAAACTTCAGCGTTGAAGTGATGGATGTACGTGAAGCAACTGCCGAAGAAATTGCCCATGGTCATATTCATGCTGCTGGTGGTTGTGGCAGCGAGCACGCCCATGAAGCTTGTGGTACTGACAAACCGGGTTGTGATGGCAATGGCGGTTGTGGCTGCCACTAAAGTCTAATAAACAATTTTTGTCCTAGACATTGATTCAATAACTTAGACTGGATTAACTCAGCCTAAAGTTTGAATTATTAAATACGTTAGCCTTTTTTAGGTTGACGTATTTTTTTTACGTTATTATTAATCATAGATAGATTGTCTGTGAAACTTAACCACAAGCATTGCTGGGCACAGGTTTTGTTTCTTTCTCTGTGCTTTGGTAACTAGAAAGCAGCTGGGTTTGAAGGTTATAGAGTTAACCTTTGTTGCTGTTTGAAAATTAATTTAAAGCGAAGGAGTGCTTATGTTAATTAAACCGCTATACGAAATCTTACCTTACGCCTATATGATTGTCGGCGCAGCTAGCGTACCTTTCATTGAACAACCCTATATTGTCGTTGCTTCAATATTAGTCTTTTTTTACGGCGCTCATGTCTGGAACCTACGCTCTAGAAACCGCCGAACGGATAAGAAAAGAAAACGAGTCGAGGGTTACCTACCCGATTCAATATATGGCTTTATGCCATTCATTTACATTATTTCGGCCGTAATCACCTTTCGTTTTTTCCCTCAAGATTCAGCACAGTTACTGTCGATAGGGCTTTTTACATACGGAGGCTATATATTACTGCGCCGTATCAGCTATCGATGCCATAAGCATCCCTCAACGAACATTAAAGCTAAATTTAGATAGCTAGCGCGACATAAGTAACTAGTCCAGTATCAGCTGCTGGACTTTGTCTTTTTGCGCCTGAGGCATATTTTTTAAATAGTTTGAACAGCGAGTAATGGTCGCAATGCTCACTTGATATTCTGCAGATATTTGACGCTGACTTAGCTCACCTTGCAATAAAAGTTGAAAAACCTTTAACCTACCAGCAACTGCACTACGCTCTTCTTCTGTCATTAATAACTGAAATAAAATGCCTAATTCGTCAGAATTTGGATAGCTTAGTACCTTTTCTACAACTGAATCCCAATTAGCTCGCATAACGCTCTCTTTTAGTAATGCCTCGACAGTACAAAGTGTAGCAACAATTCAGCTTTTACAGAAATCATATATGCAAAATATGCCTGATAATTATTGTAAAAATCAAATTTACAATTAAACACAAAACTAGACTCGCACTTGGTTCAAATTTATGCTTAAAATGTGACAAACACCTATAAATCAATAAATAAAAAGAGATCTGTCATGAAAAATAAAATATTGGCCTTAGCTGTCAGCGCATTGCTTATTCCAACTGTCAACGCACATAACTTTGAAGATGCCAATGACGCTATCGATTATCGTAAAGCAGGTTTTAGTTTAATCCGCTACCAATTTGGCGATATGGCTGCAATGATGAAAGGCAAAAAAGAGTTTGAATTAACTGTATTTCAAACTCGCGCAGCTAATTTAGCGGCACTAGCTAAAATCCCTCATGAAGGTTTTATTGCAGGCTCTGATAACGGCGATACAGAAGCTTTAGCAAAGATCTGGTCAAATAAAGCAGACTTTGATACTAAGATGACCGAATTCCAAGAAAATGCGGTTAAGTTAGACTTGGCAGCCCAAACAGGTGATAAAAAGCAAATCAAGCAAGCATTTGGTAATACAGGCAAAAGCTGTAAAGGCTGCCATGACATGTACAAGAAAGACTAACCATAAAACATTGTTAAAAATTCAGCGCCTTAAATATGCTATTCATATTTAAGCTCGCTAATAAAAAGCCCACTGAAGTGGGCTTTTTTCTGACAGTCTCTTGAATTAATTCAATCACATAAACGCAATGATAGGTGCAATAAGCCATACCCAGACACCTGAACCAAGTATCATGACAATCCCAAAAGCAAGTAACGGTGATTTCATTTTAGGCTCAGCGCTCAGTAATTTATGTTCCTCATGGGTTAAGGTTTTTTTACCCGAAATCATCGCACCTACTAACTTGTGTCCTTTAATGGCATAAATCGTAATCGCGCAAAGATGCAATGCGATGCACCCAAGGATAAAATTGAAGTTCATTTTGTGTAACCATGTCATAAATGAAGCAGTATCAGAAGACACCATGGCGTAAAGCGGTCCTTCGGTAAAGATATCATCTGTAGCGAATAGGCCCGTTAGCAACTGCAATGTGAGCACAAATAGCATTAGCATCACCATATAACCACCCATAGGGTTATGGCCAACAACAGGCTCTTTTAACGGCTCACGTAAATAACCAATAACTTTTTTAGGTCCAGCGACAAAGTCTTTGAATTTTGCGGTATCACTACCTACAACCCCCCACAGTAACCTAAAGACAATCAGCACTAAAAAGCTATAAGCACAAACTTGGTGCCACTCCATCTCTCCTGCATCTGCTGTCCACCACAAACAAATCAGCAACGCCACCGTAAACCAGTGGAATAATCGAGTGGGTATATCCCATACCTTAATTTTTTTTTGTTCTATACTCATAGATGTGCCTTAAGCTTAGTTCTTTTAATATGCTTGATTATAAAGAGCAAATTCTTGCACTCATAGACCCTTAAGGTAAAGAAAAGTAATTAAGTATTACAGCGTTTCATCAAACAAGTGCAAACTCTAGCACTTGTGGAGCAATTAGCATCAACAGCTTACATGTTTCTGTATTATTGGATTAAAACACAAGACTTGGGTTTATTTAATCAGCTCTGAAAATAGGGCTTTGCCTATGAGTGCGGCCTTAAATCTGGATATGAGTGTCAAACTTAGAAAGATATTTGGAGCCAGTGATGACAAGCAGTATAAACGTTGGCAGCAAACATGGTTTCAATGACGTTGAACCGCTGCATAGAATGGAGTTGGTGAACAAAAATCGTTCAAAACTGGGAGGTAAGCTAGGTTGTTATCCATTCAAATATGCGCCTATTTAGATTGAGTTTCAAGACTTTTTAAGCGGTTTTTTAGCTAAATTGTCTAAGCGATCAAATATGAATCAAACAGTCTAAAAAGGCCCACAAAACGTGATTTAGATCACGATTTTTCTTTCAGAGCTTGGTAATCTGAACTTAAGCAAACAACAGAAGGTTCGAAATATGCTGAAAATCACTAGCAAGCAACTTGAAGTAACTGCACCGATTCTTGAACGTATCGAAGGACAAATTGAAAAACTCGCAAGACATGATCTACAACTCATTAACCCGCATGTAATTATCACTCAGGAAAAGCAGCTCTTTAAGATAGAAGCGTCAGTAGGCTTGCCAAGTGGAGAACTATTCGCCCAGGCGAAAAATGAAAACCTTTACGCAGCAATAACTGCAATGGGTAAAAAGCTGGAAAAACAGCTAAATCGCCTGACTCATAAACCCCAGGCTCAACGTCACGTTTCACCAACAACTGAAACCGATAATGATTTTGAGTATGTCTATAAGGAGGAAACCGCAGCTTGATGTTTTTTATTACTCTTAAACCAAAGCGCGCCCTCGGGTGCGCTTTTTTATGCAAACCATAAACAATGGGCAAACTTGATCATTATTTGATTGACACTGATAGCTTAGCGCTTTAATTTTACAGTATGAAAAATATCACTAGCCGCAATTTTATTTTCTTTTTTATTCAGCCCCCATATTGAGGCCGATTTTTTGTGTAAAAACGAAAATGAAATTTAGAGCCTCCCAACTGGGGGGCTTTTTATTATTAAATATTTAATGCTCGCTGTTCAACACCACGTCAGCTAAGCAGTCGTCATTGAGGCTATTATGAAAAAAGCGCCAGAATTGAGTCAGACCAGAGAACAAATTACCTCACTAGATAAGGACTTATTAGCCTTACTAGCCAAAAGGCGTGAATTGAGCCTTGATGTCGCCAGAAGTAAAGAAGTCGATGTTAGGCCCATCAGAGATACGCAGCGGGAAAAAGAATTATTAGAACGCTTAGTTCAACAAGGTAGAGAGCAAGGTTTAGATGCTCACTTTGTTATCTCACTTTATCAAAGCATTATTGAAGATTCAGTCTTGAATCAACAAGCCTTTTTACATGGCCGTGCTAACCCTGAAATCCAGCAACAACAATCGACCATCGCCTACCTAGGTGCTAGAGGCTCATACTCTTATCTCGCCGCCAGCCGTTTTTGTCAGCGCCGCCAAGTAGAAATGATTGATTTAGGCTGCCAAAGTTTTGATGAAATTATCAGTTCAGTTGAACTCGGCCATGCTGACTTAGGTTTTTTACCTATTGAAAATACCTCATCGGGTTCAATTAATGAAGTGTATGACGTGCTGCAACACACCTCTCTTTCAATTGTCGGAGAAACAACCATTGAAGTGGGCCATTGCTTACTCACCAAAAATAATGCTGAATTAGAACAAATCAAAACCGTATTTGCTCACCCACAGCCCATTAGCCAATGCAGTCAGTGGTTATCACAACATCCAAACTTAACGCTGGCCTATTGCTCAAGCAGTGCTGAAGCCATGCAGCAAGTCATTGACGCAGATGATGACAGTGTTGCCGCTATTGGCAGTGCTGAAGGCGGCGCCTTATATCAATTAAGTGCCACAGAAAAAGGGTTAGCCAACCAAAAAATTAATCAAAGCCGCTTTATTGTGGTTGCACGCAAAGCTGTAGCAGTGCCGTCACAACTGCCGGCAAAAACCACCTTGATTATGGCTACAGGACAAAAGCCCGGCGCGCTAGTTGAGGCGCTACTCGTATTAAAAGCCCATAACATTAATATGAGTAAGTTAGAGTCTCGCCCAATCCCTGGCACCCCGTGGGAAGAAATGTTCTACCTTGATGTTGATGAAAATCTTGCAAACCATGATATGCAGCAAGCCTTAAAAGAATTAGAAAGACTGACACGCTTTATAAAAGTGCTGGGCTGTTACCCTTGTGAAACCGTCAAACCAACTCAACTTAATAGTAGTCAGCTAGTGATTGAGCCAAATAGCTCTAAAGCCCCCAATAAAACTACCAGTGACAATCTTGATGCCCCTAAGCATTCGAAGTTGTATCGACAAGAGCAGACCATTATTGAAACCAAACAGTGTGCCATTGGTGAAAAGGACTTAGTTGCGCTGCAACAAATGACCCTTACAGACACCGATGACTTATTTGCCGCTAAGGTGAAGCAGGTGAAAGAGTCTGGTTATCAAGGGGTATTGCTACAAGCTTCATCTACAGATAACTTATCGCCGTTAAACCTTAAAAACTATTGTCATATCGTTGAGCAAGCAGGCTTGTTCAGTGCCATTGAAGTTGACTCAGTAAGCAGCTTCGATATCGCAGTAAAGTCGGCCGATATGGTTTATCTTGCCGGTAAGGCGATGTTTGATAAAGAACTGTTAGATGCAGCTGGCGCTATCAGTAAACCGGTATTGCTTGAGCGCAATACTATGGCAAGTACCTCTGACTGGCTTACTGCTGCAGATAGAGTTTTAACCACGGGTAATCAACAACTGATCTTGGTTGAAGCAGGCATTAGAAGCTTTACTAATCCTGAGCAACTGTCATTGGATTTAGCCGGATTAATTGCAATAAAGCATCAATGCCACTTGCCAGTTATTGTTAATACCAGTTACGCGGTTAACAGCCCACTTTTACATCAGCAAGCCATAGCGGTTAAGCAACTACAGGCCAACGGGCTGATTCTGAATGAGCAACAACTGGCAGAGGCAGATGACCAACATCACTTGCTACACGAGCTTCATCAATAAAACCAGCAACCAACCGCATCATTTATCCAAACCATGCGGTTGCTTTTAGCCCAATAAAAAACCGAACTTTAAGTTCGGTTTTTTATTGGTTAATCAACAATTAATACATGCTGACATTATCATTTAACCCAAGCCATCCTTTAAAAATACGATAACTAAACCAGCCTAAAGCTAATACAAATATCGGGACACTAAGCCATAATTGAGGAGTAAAATAGCCTAAGATCAATAATGGCATCAAACCTGTCATGCTATTACGTTGCCATCTTAAATGAGAGCCCAGCAAAGAGCTTGCTGGAATACGGTTTTGGGAAATATTAATTAATAAACTAAAAAACACTGGTAAAAAAAAGAGTGGAAAGGCGCTCATTAGTGCATATAAAAAATGCCCAAGCGATAAATCTTCTGCGGTGTAAACCTCAGTATTTGTCATTAGATTATCACTCCTATTAGTCCGAAAAAAAGAGCTACTTAAAAGCAGCTCCCTTTAACCTTAATCCCTGTTTGATGATTTCGCAATATTATTCAGCGTTAACTCGGCTTAATTGGTCTTCATATCATTGACAGACTGTAGCATAGCGCGGCTTTCTTGCTGAAATTGTGGCGCAAAATCCCCAAACCATTTTGCAACTTGCTCAAATTGAGACACGAATTCATCTCGATTGCCGGTCTTAAGTAGTTGAAGCGCTTGACCATAGTTATCGAGATAATCACTAATGGCGACTTGGCTACCTTCTTGGGCAAAAATAATATCAGCATACAGCTTTGGATCTTGAGCAAACAAACGCCCCACCATAGCCAACTCTAAACGATAAATAGGCGAACTAAATTGTAAAAGCGTCTCAATATCGGCCTGCTCTTTACATAAGTTCAAACCATAAACAAAAGTTGAAAAGTGACGCATGGCTTGCACTAGTTGCATGGCTTTATCATGCTTTTGTGCATCTTCGTTAACAATGCGTGCACCCCAAATAATAATTTGATCGAGCAACCATTGATAAGCTTGGGGTTCACGGCCATCACACACCACCACAACCTGTTTTGCTAAACTGCCCACATCAGGGCCAAACATTGGGTGTAAACCCACTACAGGGCCATTGTGAGCTGCAAGCATGGCATTTAAAGGCTCAGTTTTAATTGAGGTCAAATCAGCAAGAATACAATCATCAGCTAAATTGTTTAATTGATTGCTTATCACCTCGCAAGTGACATTAATTGGCACGGTAACGATCACCATGCCAGCGCCATCAAATAACTCGTCTGCGCGATGCCAGTCGTTTTTATCAAGGCTTTTTACAGTATAGCCAGACAGCGTCAGCATTTGACTAAATAAACCACCAAGTTGGCCTTCACCACCAACAATGACTATATGACCAAGATCCGTTTTTACTTGCTTAAATCCGACATCTTTTTCATTCAAATAGGACTCACGCATTAAACGACGTAAAATATCTTCAATAAGTTGCGGTGAAACATCCATCTCACTGGCTTCTTTACGGCGTTTCGCCAACATTGATGCTTCACGCTGCGGTGCGTAAATCGGCACACCAGCAGCATGCTTAACCGCCCCGACTTGAGCAACAAGATCTAATCGCTTACGTAATAAATGCAGTAGTTGCTGATCAACGCCGTCAATGAGCTCACGCAAATTGTCTAAATCTAAAGTGGTTTTTTCATTCATCGCTTAAATCCATCCATCGCCGCGTTTATGCTGCGAATCGATTAGGTAATACTGTTTTAAGTAAATTAGCATTGCTACGCAACAATGTCTCAGTAGTTTGCCAATTTATACAAGAATCGGTTACCGATACCCCATAAGCCAGTTCTGACAGAGGCTTATTACTGGATTGATTACCTTCATTTAAGTGACTTTCAAGCATCACCCCAATAATTGAACGGTTACCTGCATGTATTTGTTTAAATACATCCTCGCAAACTAGTGTCTGTCTTGTATAGTCTTTTGATGAATTGCCATGACTACAATCAATAATCAATCTGGCATTTAATTTGGCTTGATGTAACTGCGCTTCACACTCTGCCACACTGTCAGCATCATAATTAGGTGTTTTGCCACCACGTAAAATCACATGGCCATCGGGGTTACCTGCAGTTTGCAGTAATGACACTTGCCCTTGCTGGTTAATACCCATAAAGCGGTGGCTGCTTGCCGCAGATTGCAGTGCATTAATCGCCACTCCAAGTTTACCGTCAGTGCCGTTTTTAAATCCTACTGGCATGGATAAGCCAGATGCCATTTCACGGTGAGTTTGCGACTCTGTGGTTCTGGCACCAATGGCCGACCAAGTCACCAGCTCTGACATATATTGTGGGCTAATGGGGTCTAACGCTTCAGTCGCTACCGGCAGCTCGAGCTCTGCAAGCCAAATCATCAACTCACGCGCCATTCTCAGTCCCTTTTCAACATCGAATGACTCGTCCATATCAGGATCGTTGATAAGGCCTTTCCAACCTACTGTCGTGCGTGGTTTTTCAAAGTACACCCGCATCAAGATATAAAACTCATCACTGAGATCATCATGTAATTTTTTAAGCTTTAGGGCGTATTCTTTGGCAGCATCGATATCGTGAATAGAACATGGGCCAGTAACGATTAATACTCGATTGTCACGTTTGTGGACAATATCGGCAACGGTTTTACGTGCGTCAAGAATGTACTGATAAGCGTGATCAGACAGCGGCAATGCTTTTTTTAATTCTGCTGGGGTGACCAGTACTTTCTCTGAACTAATATGAACGTTATTAATCGTATCTTGCTGCATGATATTTCTCACTTCTTAAAAAATTATTTCTGTCTTGGGGCTATCGCGTAAACCATGACTGCACTAACTGACCTTACCAAAAAGCAACACCGTACCGCTACACCATTACAAGGTTGGGCTAACTATGCCTTGGATTAAGCCACTAATCAACCACTAAATTTAATTTTCTCCAAAAACACAAAAACCCGCCATAAAGGCGGGCTATTGTGCGAACACTGCATCTAATTTTTTTAAGCGGGTAACTAGTCTTACTTAGTTGCCAACTTTTCACGGATACGTGCAGATTTACCTGAACGATCACGTAAGTAGTAAAGCTTAGCACGACGAACACGACCGCGACGCTTAACTTCGATGCTAGCTACTAGTTTACTGTGCGTTTGGAAACCACGCTCAACACCTTCGCCATTAGAGATTTTACGTACTGTAAATGCAGAATGAAGACCACGGTTACGCTTAGCGATAACCACACCTTCAAACGCTTGAAGACGTTCTTTGTTGCCTTCAACTACACGTACCTTAACTACTACTGTATCACCAGCACCAAATTCAGGTACATCTGTTTTCATTTGCTCTTCGTTGAGCATTTTAATGATGTTGTTCATAACTTACTCCGTTCTAGAAATAACTGGGCTTATGACTACACAGGTTTGTCTAAATTTTTGACAAACTCCGCTAAAAGAGTCTTTTGTTCGCCAGTCAGAGCTAGATTTTCAAATAATTCTGGTCGTCTTAAAAAAGTCCTACCAAGACTTTGTTGCAACCGCCAGAGTCTAATTTTTTTGTGGTCACCGCTTAAAAGCACTGCTGGTACACCGACACCATCTAAAGTTTCAGGGCGTGTATAGTGTGGACAATCCAATAAGCCATCAGAGAAAGAGTCTTGCTCTGCTGACGCTTGCTTACCTAGTACACCAGGTACTAACCTTGCAACTGAATCAATTAAGGTCATCGCCGGTAATTCTCCGCCCGAAAGCACATAATCACCAATTGACCACTCTTCATCAATTTCAGATTGAATAATACGTTCGTCAACACCTTCGTATCGACCACATACCAACACTAAACTTGTTGATTTACTTAACTCAGAAACGCCTTGCTGATCCAGCTTACGTCCCTGAGGTGATAAATAAATCACCTTTGCACCGTCACCTGCCGCAGCTTTCGCTGCATGAATAGCATCGCGTAACGGTTGCACCATCATCAACATGCCTGGACCACCACCGTAAGGTCGGTCATCAACAGTGTTATGTCGATCATGGGTGAAATCACGAGGATTCCACGTTTGCAACTCTAACAGGCCGTTTTTAACGGCTCGACCCGTGACTCCAAAGTCTGTAACGGCACGAAACATCTCAGGAAACAGGGTTACTACCCCTAACCGCATATGATGTACCTCGACTTAAAAGTCTGGATCCCAATCCACTAATATCTGTTTGCTTTGCAAGTTCACCTCAAGGACGAACTGCTCAGGGACAAAGGGAATCATTCGTTCCGCTTTGCCAAAAGCATCTTTTACGTTAGCTTTAACAAGGAGTACGTCGTTCGATCCTGTTTCCACGATCTGATCGACTTCACCCATGTTGTAACCTTTGGTGTTAGTCACAGTACAACCAATCAAATCTCGCCAGTAGAATTCATCTTCTGACAAGTTTTTCATTTGGTCTGACTGAATGGCAATCTCACAATTTGTAAGTGCTTGCGCATCCTCTCGTGTATTTACGCCTTCTAAGCAAGCCACGAGTGCTTTACCTTGAAAACGCCACTGAGAGACCTTAACCTCACGCCATTCACCTTGTTCTTTTATGTACCAAGGGGAATATTCAAAAATACCTTCAACAGAATCGGTATAAGAGGTGATTTTCATCCAACCTTTAATACCATGACTAGAACCTATTTTGCCTAGTACGATGGGTTGTTGATTACTACTCATCTTTATACCTTAACGCTATTAAGCAACAGCTTTACGAGCGTCTTTGATCAATTTTGCTACGCGATCTGATGTTGCAGCACCAGTTGCAACCCAATGATCAACACGATCTAAATCTAAACGTAAAGTTTCTTCTTGACCTTTAGCTAAAGGGTTGAAAAAACCAACACGTTCGATGAAACGACCGTCACGTGCATTGCGGCTATCTGCTACAACGATACTGTAAAATGGACGCTTTTTTGCGCCGCCACGAGCTAAACGAATGGTAACCATGCGTTTTATTCCTCTAATGATTTGCTAGAAGCAAAAATAAAAAACTGGGACTCCGTGTTCGCGAAGGGCCCCAGTAGAAAGCCGGAAGATTTTACCTGACTTTTCAACTATTGCAACCAAATCCGACGATTTTTACATCGAAGGCTAATGCCTGCAATAGGTCAAAATAAATCTAACCAGCGGTATTTGAATAGATATCCATGAAAAACTTAGGCATTAACGTCCTGGAAACTTCATTCCCGGAGGCATCATACCGCCCATACTGCGCATCATTTTTTTCATGCCACCTTTACCTGACATTTTTTTCATCATTTTTTGCATTTGAGTAAACTGCTTCAAAAGACGATTAACATCCTGAATTTGAGTGCCAGAACCTAAGGCAATACGACGTTTTCGTGAACCTTTAATGATATCAGGACGCTTGCGCTCACCTGGTGTCATTGAATTAATAATAGCTTCCATTTGGCCGGTCATCTTGCCATCTTGAACTTGGGCTAACGCTTCGGGTGGTAATTGGCCTACACCTGGCAGCTTTTCAATCATGTTCATCATGCCGCCCATATTCTTCATTTGCAGCAGTTGTTCGCGAAAATCCTCTAAATCAAAGCCGCCACCTGATTTCACTTTTGAAGCAAGCTTCATGGCTTTGTCTTTATCAACGCCACGTTCTACTTCTTCAATGAGTGAAAGCACATCGCCCATACCAAGAATACGTGAAGCAATACGCTCAGGGTGGAATGGCTCAAGGGCATCAATTTTTTCACCGACACCTAAGAATTTAATCGGTTTTCCAGTAATATTACGAATCGATAACGCCGCGCCGCCACGTGCATCACCATCAATCTTTGTCAGGATCACACCGGTTAACGGTAATGCTTCATTAAATGATTTTGCAGTATTAGCTGCATCTTGGCCAGTCATAGCATCGACAACAAAGAGCGTCTCTACAGGATTAACGGCTGCATGAAGGTCTTTAATTTCATCCATCATCGCTTCATCAACATGCAAGCGACCTGCGGTATCGACAATCACAACATCAATGAACTTAAGCTTGGCATGGGCAATCGCGGCAGTAGCAATATCTACTGGCTTTTGGCTCACATCCGATGGGAAAAACTCAACTTCTACTTCGGTGGCTAAGGTTTCTAGCTGTTTGATCGCTGCAGGGCGATAAACATCGGCACTCACTACCAGTACTGATTTCTTTTCGCGTTCACGTAAAAATTTAGCCAGTTTGGCAACACTGGTGGTTTTACCCGCACCTTGTAAACCTGCCATCATTAATACTGCTGGCGGTTGACTAGCGAGGTCTAAGGCTTCATTGGCCTCACCCATTGCAATTTCAAGTTCGTTTTGGACAATTTTAATGAATGCTTGTCCTGGACTTAAACTTTTTGACACCTCTTGACCAACAGCGCGTTCTTTTACACTGTTAACAAATTGGCGTACCACTGGCAAAGCAACATCAGCCTCAAGCAGCGCCATGCGCACTTCACGTAAGGTATCTTTAATGTTGTCTTCGGTTAAGCGACCACGACCACTAATATTCTTGAGGGTGCGTGACAGTCTGTCAGATAGATTCTCAAACATGCGCTGCTGTATACCTTAAACGATTCCATAATTGGCGCCCATTATACCCAAACTACTTCAAGATGCGACATCAGCCTGCGCTATCAGATTTGATATTCATCATCTTTCGTAAAGAATTTGCAGTTAAATGATGGAAACTGTTAAATTTTGAGTCTTAGGTCACTCCACTATTGGGGGGCGTTCGTGTTAATCTTAACTAACTAAAGATGTGCTGATTTTATATTGTAAAAAACAACGGCACTCATAACTTGATAGGTTTATTCCAGATGGTCATTTTCCCAGCTTCGGCGATGTTGTTTTATTGCATTGCACTTATTTTAGTGACAAGCCGACTTTTCCACGTAGAAGGTCCCAATCGCAAGCTCGTTGCTATCTTTGCATCCATTGCCGTTGTGCTTCATGGCATTGCATTATCACAAACCATTTTTACCGCTGATGGGCAAAACTTTAGTTTAACCAATGTGATTTCACTGGTTAATTGGATTATTGCCTTTAGCTTTACCATTATCATGCACCGCTTAAAAGTGATTGTTGTGGTGCCTGTGGTTTATGCTTGCTCAGTTATTTCGGTTGCTGTGCTGTGGCTCATTCCCCCTCAATACATCATCCACTTTGATGTTCACCCAGAAATCCTAGCACATATTGTATTATCGCTTATGGCCTACAGTGCCTTGATGATTGCAGCTTTGTACGCTATTCAGTTGTGGCTAATCCAAAATAAATTGAAAAACAAGAAAACCATGATGAGCCCCGGCATGCCGCCATTAATGACAGTTGAAAAACAGCTGTACCATTTGGTAACTATCGGAGTGATGCTACTAACATTATCACTGGCGACAGGGTTTATCTTCTTGGAAGATATGTTTGAAGATGGCAAAGGTCACAAGGCTATTTTATCAATTATGGCCTGGGTGGTTTACTGTGTGATGCTTTGGCAGCATTACAGCATCGGTTGTCGTGTTCGTACAGCTGTAATATATACCTTATCTGGGGCAACGTTACTTTCTCTGGCTTATTTTGGCGCACGAATCGTTACTGAAATTATTTTACGATAACCGTATATTTGGTTGAATAGTATTAACCAAGCTTGACACTCATGACGAATGATTGATACTCATCATTCGTCTTTTTTTTACTACAATAACTGGAGCCATTTTTGGACGCTATTTCTACCAGCGCACTCCTCTTCTCTCTGTTGGTGTTAATTTGTATCTCAGCCTATTTTTCGGGTAGTGAGACCGCCATGATGACCTTAAATCGCTATCGCTTACGTCATTTAGCAGCTAGCGGCCACAAAGGTGCTATTCGTGCACTAAAAATGTTAGAGCGACCCGACCGCTTAATCGGCCTGATTTTAATTGGTAATAATCTGGTTAATATCTTAGCCTCTGCTATAGCAACCATTATTGGCATGCGCTTATTTGGTGACATGGGCGTAGCTATTGCCACAGGTGTTTTGACTTTGGTGGTTCTCATCTTTGCCGAGGTCACCCCAAAAACCATTGCCGCCTTACACCCTGAACGTATTGCCTTTCCGTCAAGCTTGCTATTAAAAGCATTACTGTCGATATTATGGCCGCTAGTTAAAGTAATTAACTTAATCACTTCTGGTTTTTTACGGGTATTAGGAATTAAAAATGTCAGTGTTAATGATGCCCTTAGCCAAGAAGAATTACGCACGGTTGTTCATGAAGCTGGGGCATTGATCCCGCAGCGACATCAAGAAATGCTTTTGTCGATTCTAGATTTAGAAAAAGTCACGGTTGAAGACATTATGATCCCGCGCTCAGACATTTATGCCATTAACGTTAATGACGAATTCAAACTGATTAATAAACAGGTGACTCAAAGCCCGCACACACGAGTGTTGGTGTATCGCGATAATATCGATGATGCCGTCGGTTTTATCCACCTGCGTGATGCCTTAAGACTGCAGTCAAAAGAAGAATTTAGTAAGTCGACATTATTAAGAGCCGTAAAAGAATTGTACTTCATTCCAGAAGGCACGCCGTTAACGGTACAACTGTCTAACTTTCAGCAGAATAAAGAACGTTTTGGCTTAGTAGTGGATGAATATGGTGATATTCAAGGTTTGGTGACGTTAGAAGATATTCTTGAAGAAATTGTCGGTGATTTCACCACTTCAATGATCACCACTGCCAGTGAAGATATTGATATTCAACAAGATGGCAGTTTCATTATCGAAGCCAGCATCACCATACGTGACTTAAATAAAGAAATGAAATGGGATTTTGCCATCGATGGACCTAAAACCTTAAATGGGTTGATCATCGAACACCTTGAAGAGATACCATCAGCCAGTACTCGCCTTAAAATAGGCCGCTATGACATTGAGGTTTTAGAGGTATCAGATAACATGATTAAAACGGTAAAAGTCATACCGGATGCTGCGCTTACTGAAGTTGAGCAGGATGACTAACATTAGTTAGTTTTAAGCTATTAAAAAGCTAAAAAGGCGCATTGAGCGCCTTTTTTAATACCAAAAATTCAATCAAACTTATGCGGTTTGACGCTTTTTAGCCTCTAACGCTCTGCGTTTATCCCGCGCTATTGGGGTGATTTCTTCTTCAAGTTCTTTGCCAAAGCCAAGCATAAAATACAACTCTGCCATTAAAAAAAACGGCCCTATCAAAAGTTGATTTAAATCGTCAATAAAAGCTGGTTTGGCTTTTTCGTATTTATGGCCGATAAACTGAATCGCCCAACCAACAACAAATACAGCAATGGCCACAAGCCAGCCCGCCCCATGCTGCGCTGCCAGCGTAGTGGTGATAAGCACTGGAACAATAAAAATCGTTAATCCTAACGCTAAACCTTTATGCAAGATGAAGTAGTAAATTAAAGTACCGATAGCAAACGCGGATGCCACATTCACATTGATATACAAATTTGGCAAAGACAGCAAATTCACCGGTATAAAATTTAACATCAAAAATACTGACCAGATAATCAGCGGTACGCCGATGAAATGGGTGCGAATATTATTCGGGTTTAAGTGCACACTTTTATAAGTTGCTAACTGCTCGACCGCTGATTTCATATCACCACCTTTAGTTGTTAGTTTTTTGTGAGTAATGGTTAACTCACGTTAACTTACCCTATCGATATCAGCAAACTCAAGTTTCGCCCTAAAAAGACTCAACCACAAAAAAGCGCATTAAGCGCCTTTAGATATTTAATATTAACAATTTCAGTCACTAAGACTCAATAATCACAGTTGCAACGGCATAATGCTGCTCATCAGCAATAGTAATATGGCCGCGGGTCGCGCCTAGTTGCTCAAGCCTTGCTAATGCACCATCAGTAAAGCTAATTAGTGGCGCACCATTGTCATCATTACTGATATGAATATGCTGAAATGAAACTCCGCGGCCAATACCAGTGCCTAAGGCTTTCGCTGCGGCTTCTTTTGCAGCAAAACGTTTTGCTAGGTATCGATGGGCTATTTTTGAAGATTGGTAAATTTCAAGCTCTGTAGGCGTGAGTACACGCTTAGCTAACTTATCCCCTAAACGGGCATATTGCAGCTCAATGCGGTTTATCTCAATAATGTCTGTACCAATACCCACAATGGCCATTATTCGCCTCTACGCCCTTCTAGCATTAATGTTTTCATATCTTTTACTGCAGTCGCTAAACCGTCAATGGCTGCTCTAGCGATAACAGCATGCCCAATATTTAACTCATACAACTCAGGGATAGCTGCAATAGCTTTGACGTTATGGTAATGCAATCCATGTCCTGCATTAACAATCAAGCCTTTACTGTGAGCATATTTGGCCATTTCAGTAATGCGCGCCA
This sequence comes from Shewanella sp. 10N.286.51.B8, assembly GCF_041469325.1. Classification (NCBI taxonomy): domain Bacteria; kingdom Pseudomonadati; phylum Pseudomonadota; class Gammaproteobacteria; order Alteromonadales; family Shewanellaceae; genus Shewanella; species Shewanella sp. 10N.286.51.B8. The sequence goes on along the minus strand of NZ_JBFRKG010000032.1, from coordinate 64,014 downwards.
ACTCTATAGCCTGCTCAGCATCCGTTTCAGCATCGGCATAACAACCGGTATGGATTTCAATATAAGGTGCGCCCGATGCTACAGCAGCATCTATTTGGCTTTTGTCGGCATCAATAAATAAAGATACCTTGATGCCTTCTGCAGCTAACGTCGTGACAGCTTGAGTGATTTTATCAAGTTGACCTGCCACATCTAAGCCACCTTCTGTGGTCAGCTCTTCACGCTTTTCTGGCACTAGGCAGGCATAGGCGGGCTTGACTTCACAGGCTATCGCAATCATTTCATCGGTAACGGCAAACTCAAAATTCATCCGCGTTTTAAGGGTTTTAGCCAACAAATACACATCACGGTCTTGTATATGGCGGCGATCTTCTCGTAAATGAATAGTGATGCCATCTGCGCCAGCATGTTCTGCAACCGCTGCGGCATGGATAGGATCAGGGTAACTGGTTCCACGAGCTTGACGAAGAGTGGCAATGTGATCGATGTTAATTCCTAATAAAATTCCACTCATTGTGGCTCCTTAATTGGCAAAACTGACTCGCTAACTAGCAAATCTAAAAAGTAATATTACAAACTAGTGGGCCTATTCTAATGTAAACCACTGGCTGCTCATATATTAAAAAGTTATTGTTTAATAAATAACTTACGGCTAAGTAATGGCTTACCGCCTAATAGCGGCGTTAACAGATAGCGCATGAGCCCTTTGGCTTGATTTAGGTGCTCTGGGGTTAATTGTTTTTGCTTGAGCTGAATGAGCATCTCACCAGCGAGCAAGTTACGACTGCTTGTAAAATGCTCTGATGCGGCTTGATTTACGACAGCAAAACCGGCATCAGTAACAAAACGATAGCTGCAACCTGCCATGATCATCTCACCTAAGGTGTCGTAGTCCAGTGATGGCAAAGCACCTAATTCTAAAAGTAGCTCCATCTCAAAATAGCGTAAATGACTGGAACTAAATTGCTGCGCCAAGCCCATTAAACTGCGGTGATAATGCAGGAATAACCCTTCAGCATGTTGGCCTGAATTAAGTACCCTAACCAGCAGCTCATTAAGATACATAGCAGAATATAAACTTTCAGCTTTAAGGGGTAATGCCGGCGCTGCGGGTTCAACTTGGGTAATAAATTTAAGCGAAGAATCAGTAGAGCCTGATTTGCTATTGAACTGGAATATCAGCGGCTGAAATGGCTGAATGATACTTTTAAGGGATTTTTTTCCGCTACCTACTCTGACTAAGGCATCGACCCTTCCTACATCATCAACTAACAGGTTAACGATCACACTGGATTCTCTGTATGGTCGATGATGTAGTATGTACCCCCTTAACATAACAGGGTTACACAGTCGCTAAAGTCGGTATTAAGTAAAGCATCGGCTTAGTCTTCACCATAGCCTAAGCTTCGTAAAGCACGTTCGTCATCTGCCCAGCCTGACTTAACCTTAACCCAAACTTCTAAGAAAACTTTATTATCAAACAAGGTTTCCATATCAAGTCGAGCTTGGGTGGCGATAGTGCGGATACGCTCACCTTTATTACCGATAACCATACGTTTTTGGCCCGTACGCTCGACCAAAATCAAAGCATTGATTTGATAAACGCCGTTTTCCATCATTTTGAACTGCTCAATCTCAACGGTGGCATCATAAGGCAATTCATCACCTAAGAAGCGCATTAGCTTTTCACGGACAATTTCTGATGCCATAAAGCGTTGCGAACGGTCAGTGACGTAATCTTCTGGGAAATAAAATCCAGCTTCAGGTAACGACTCACTGGCTAAATCTAAAATTCGTTGAATATTCGTGCCTTTAGTAGCCGAGATAGGCAGAATTTCATCAAATTTAAACTTAGCAGCTAACTTTTCAAGATAAGGGAATAAAGACTCTTTATCTTTAATATTATCGACTTTATTGATAGCTAAAACCGTTTTACGCTGACCACTGCCTTGCTCTAATTTCTTGAGCACCATCTCATCATCTTCAGTCCACGTCATGCCATCAACCACAAACACAACCATGCAGACATCAGCAAGCGAACTTGCTGCAGCACGGTTCATGAGGCGGTTAATCGCACGCTTTTCTTCAATATGTAAGCCTGGAGTATCAACAAAAACAATTTGCCTAGCTTCATCGGTATGGATACCCATAATGCGATGACGAGTGGTTTGCGGTTTTTTAGAGGTAATACTGACCTTCTGCCCAAGTAACTTGTTCAGTAAGGTCGATTTACCCACATTAGGGCGGCCGACAATAGCAACCATGCCACAATAGGTGATCTCGTATTTTGCTGTAGCGGCTGGCGCAGCGCCATTCATCCTTGCCAATAATTCATCTAAACTCGGCTCAACTGGTGAGTTCTCTGGCAAGTCTGTTTTTTTGGTCATTTATTAATAAGCTCCAATACCTGAGCGGCAGCTAGCTGCTCAGCTTTTCTTCTTGAAGTACTGACGCCTGTCACTACTTTATTGATTTCTGCTACGCGACATTCAACTGTAAATGTCTGGTCATGGGCCTCACCTTTTACATCAACAACATGGTATTCAGGTAAGGGCTTTTTATAACCTTGCAGATATTCTTGTAAAATCGTTTTCGGATCTTTTTGATTGATGCCAGGTTTGATTTCAGCCAAACGCTGCTGGTACCAGGTCAGTAATAACTTACGACAGGTCTCTATGTCAGCATCTAAATAAATCGCCCCGATAATTGCTTCAACCGCATCAGCTAAAATAGACTCACGTCTAAATCCACCACTTTTAAGCTCGCCAGGGCCTAAGTAGAGGTAATCGCCTAGCTTAAATTCTTTTGCGATAACCGTTAAGGTTTCACCTTTGACTAAGGTGGAACGCATACGGCTTAAATCACCTTCAGTAGCCTTAGGGAACTGATGATAAAGGGCATCAGAAATAATGATTGATAAAATCGAGTCACCTAGAAACTCTAGGCGCTCATTATGTTTTGATGCAGCACTACGATGAGTTAATGCCTGAGTTAATAAATCAACATTAGTAAACTCATAACCCAGCGTACGACACAGTCGCGGTAAGTTTTTAATTGGTTCCATTACTTGATCGCACCTACTCTGTCAAAACGCACCCCGGTTGGTACCCATGTTGGCAACCAACTACTTGCAGGTCGTTCAAATTCAAAACTAATCCAAATCGCTACCGCTTTACCTACTAAGTTAGCTTCAGGAACAAAGCCCCAAAAGCGGCTATCAGTGCTGTTGTCACGGTTATCACCAATGGCAAAGTACTGACCTTCTGGCACAATAAATTCACCCACTGCCGTACCCGGTTGCTCAAAGAAATGTGAGCTAAAATCAGGGCGAGATGGGTTGATTAAAATATCATGTTCTACATCAGTTAACTGCTCGGTATAGCGAGATAACGACACACCTTCATGGGTAAACTCACCACGATTAACTGGCGTTAGCTTAATTGCTTTTGCTGGCGGACAATTTGTTGCTGCATCACATTTAGGCTGAATAAGAAATTGCTTATTTTGGTAAATAATACGGTCACCGGGTAAACCAACCACTCTTTTAATATAGTCTATTTCAGGCTGCTGAGGATATTTGAACACAAACACATCGCCACGCTCAGGCTCACCTGTTTCAATTAGCTTGCTGCGAAAGACGGGGTCACGTAAACCATAACTGAATTTTTCTACCAGAATAAAATCACCTACCAGTAAAGTCGGTTTCATTGAGCCCGATGGTATTTGAAATGGCTCATAAATAAATGAACGCAATATCAATACAAATGCGATAACCGGAAAAATTGAATGGGCAAATTCAACCAAGGTTGATTCACGCGTAATGCTGTATTTTGCATCATCACTCAAATCAGGTTGCTTTGCTTCTGCAAGGGCTAAGCTTTCACGACGTTTAGGGGCAAATATCGTTGCATCGATTAACCAAATTAACCCACTCACAAGGGTTATTATGGTTAAAATAAGAGAAAAATGGGCTGCCATTGAAATTTAAGCTCCTGCCTTTAACACTTTCAAATAATAGTTTAATGAATAAACCGCTGAATAATGAGTATCCTATGGAATACATCGTTAAGCACTAACTGTAATGTTACAAATTATACGAATAAACCGTTGTTGCAAAATTAACTTTTGCTAATGACAACGCCGCAAACTGCGGCGTTATCTGAACTCTAATGAAACCTATGCAGGATTAATCATTAAGTTTCAATACAGCTAAGAACGCTTCTTGAGGCACTTCAACGTTACCGACTTGCTTCATGCGCTTCTTACCTTCTTTTTGCTTATTTAGTAGTTTCTTCTTACGCGAGACATCACCACCATAACATTTAGCGGTAACGTCTTTACGCATTGCTTTAATGTTTGAGCGGGCAATAATCTGACTACCCACCGCAGCTTGAATCGCGATATCAAACATCTGTCTTGGGATCAGCTCTTTCATTTTATCAACTAAAGCTAAGCCGCGATGACGAATGTTTGAACGATGAATAACCATTGCTAGCGCATCAACTCTGTCACCATTGATCAAGATATCTAAACGCACCATATCCGCTTCTTCAAAACGAATAAAGTTATACTCTAATGAGGCATAACCACGACTGGTTGATTTCAATCTATCAAAGAAATCCATGACGACTTCAGCCATTGGCAATTCGTAAGTCACAGAAACTTGATTACCGTGATAAACCATATTGGTTTGTACGCCACGCTTCTCGACACATAAAGTGATAACGTTACCCAAGTACTCTTTAGGCACCAACATGTTTGCTTCAACAATAGGTTCACGGATCATGTCGATGTTATTGATTGGCGGTAAATCTGATGGGTTATCTACATACACCACCTCACCATTGTTCAATTGAACTTCATAAACAACAGTCGGTGCTGTGGTAATCAAATCAAGGTTGTATTCACGCTCAAGACGCTCTTGAATGATTTCCATGTGCAATAAGCCAAGGTAACCAATACGGAAACCAAAACCTAATGCTGAAGATGATTCAGGCTCGAAAAACAGCGATGCATCGTTCAAGCTTAGCTTGTTTAATGCATCACGGAAGCTTTCAAACTCATCTGTCGAAATTGGGAATACACCGGCATAAACTTGCGGTGTAACCTTTTTAAACCCAGGTAAAGGCTCTTCGGCACCATGTTTAGCGTGAGTTAAGGTATCACCTACTGGTGCGCCGTGAATTTCTTTAATGCCCGAAATAACAAAGCCAACTTCACCGGCTTTAAGCTCAGGTGTATCTGTTTGTTTAGGCGTAAAGATACCAACACGGTCAGCATTGTAGTTTTGACCGGTAGACATAACTTTAAACTTGTCACCTTTTTTCAAGACGCCATGCTTAATACGTACTAACGAGACAACACCAAGGTAACTATCAAACCATGAATCAATAATCAGCGCTTGAAGTGGTGCATCGATATCACCTTCTGGTGGTGGGATATCCGATACGATGACTTCTAGTACATCTTTAATACCGATACCCGTTTTAGCTGAGCAGCGCACAGCTTCCATAGCATCGATACCAACAATATCTTCGATTTCTGCAGCGACACGCTCAGGATCGGCTTGAGGTAAATCGATTTTATTTAAAATCGGTACCACATCAAGATCCATTTCTAAGGCGGTGTAACAGTTTGCAAGTGTCTGTGCTTCAACGCCTTGACCGGCATCAACTACTAGCAATGCACCTTCACACGCAGCAAGTGAACGGGATACTTCATAAGAGAAGTCAACGTGGCCGGGTGTATCAATGAAGTTCAGCTGATAAGTTTCACCATCATCGGCTTTATAGTCGAGGGTAACACTCTGCGCTTTAATGGTAATGCCGCGCTCACGTTCGATATCCATAGAATCGAGAACTTGAACGTCCATTTCACGGTCTGATAAACCACCACAAAATTGGATAAGGCGATCAGACAATGTTGATTTGCCATGGTCGATATGGGCAATAATTGAGAAGTTTCTAATGTGTTTCATGTGGGTGAAATGGCTACTACTAAAATGGTGGATATAATGAGGTCGAATTGTACCTGATAAAGGGGTTAATACCAATCACAATCAATAACTGGACAAAAAACAATAATAAAATCACCCTTCATATCTGATAAATAATGCTATCTAGCCCGCGAAAGGCTGATCCCTTGGCCTAAATACGCTGTAATGATGGGCGTCGAGGCTTTTTCAAGCGTTAGCGCTTTGCTTTTACCGGCTTTCCAAGCCATGAAACTGCCTATCGCTGCAAGCATCATTGCGCCATGGTCAGTGTTGATATCCAAAAGACCAGCTAAGCCCTGCCCCATAATAGCGCCTAAAAATAACCCAACTAAAGGAGTGATATAAACCAGCATTGCTGCTTTTAATATCACGGATTCAGGCAGAGCAAGTTTCAGTAAATCACCCGCTTCGCAGGCTTGTTCTGCCATCAGAGAGAATTGCTGCTTTTTAATCGAAAAGGCTTTAGCAACCGTTGAGGTGCCACAATTGTCACTGCTTGAACAATGATTACAAGCACTCTTAAGTTCAATCTCAACGGTGACCCACCCTTTGGGATCGTAAGCGATTACCGTCGCCACCTCCTCCAACATCGATTGCGATAATGCTGGAGGTGATTGAGGTTTTTGCGCTGATGTTGAGTCTACTTGTTGAGTCATAGCGAAAGGCGCCCTGTAGGTTAAGTGCTAGTGATTCTAGCACTTATTTTAACGCTTGTTTTATGGCTAGTTACTTTAATACTCGTTATTTCAAGACCATTTATTTCAAGAATCTTTATTTCAACACTAGGCTTTTAGCAATACGATTAAGCGTATCTGCAGGCACTTTACCCACAGCAACTACTTCAACATTGCCCACTTGCTCAACCACCATTGAAAGGCCGTTGCGGGTAATTAGCTCATCAGGCATTGGACTATCACCCATTCTGGCCACATACACTGAAATGTTAACTAAGCCATCGGTTAAAGCGATATATTCAACTGATTCATCACTGCCAAGTAAGCGGTGATGATCTTTTACTACTAAATGAAACCCTGCAGGTAACCAAGTAAATTGCCAATTCTGTCCTTCAATCCGTTCAGCTGGGTTCATCACAGGCGGCAGTTCTTGCTTTTCAGCTTCGACTAAAATGCTCGCTGGCTCACCAAGCTCTATTAGCTCAATGACCATCATTTGCTCAATAAGCTGTTTGTCTTGGTTAATCATGTCATAACGCAGTGGTAAATGGGTTTCCATGTCCACCCAAACTTGTGACATAAAGCGGTGTTCATCAACCGGAATAATGCGGATCATTTGCCCAGGGCGCCCAGCTATACGGCTTCTTCCACCTAAAACAAATTGATACCCCTGCTCTAAAGAATTGATATTAGATGCAAAAATAGCAGGCCAAAGACCTTGAATACGGGGAGCGCTGATGCTGTATGCCGGTTGGTCATGCTCAATAAATGTTACCGTATCAGCAACTCTGACCGCATTTTTAGGGGGGCCATTGAGGTACTCTAGAAAAGCGACTTCTTTATCATTGACCGTACCATGCAGATAAACCAGTGGTCGTATGTGGTCGGCTTGCAGTTGAATAATAGAAGATTTGAATTGTTTGGTTTGTAATGCTTGGCTCATACTTTCAAGCCAAGCTTTCGCTGATTTTTCTTCTTCGGCAATACTAGGGAAAGCCAATACAGCAAGTACTAACAGGATTAGACGCAAGCTAACTCCGAATTAATGATTAAAATCGTTTAGTTCAATTTCGCTATTGTTGTCCACAACCGCACCTGAATTCAACCTTTGTTGTAGCATATGGTCTTGGATATAAGAATTTATACGGCGACGTTGCTCAACCATATTATCGTTACTGATATTAGATTGATTTTGTACAGCCCCAGTTTGGAGACTAACAGGTGACGCAGTCCCAATTAAAGGACGAGTATTTAACACAGGTAATGGTGAGTCGACACTTGGGTCTTGCTCATAATTTTGCACACCAACAATTGCTACCATAGCCACAGTTGCAGCAATTGCATATTGACCAAACTGTTTGAAAAACGGTACCACATTATCTTTCTTAGTCTCGTTCACGGTTTCAGTATCATGTACTGAAGTTGTTTGAGTCTGAGGTGCAATAATGGCTGGCTCTAATTCTATTGCCGCTGCAATATTAGCAGAAAGATCCAAATCAATTGTCTGTGGTAACTCGCCGCGCATTGCATCGCCTATCATGTGATAGTTTTGCCATTTGCTATGTGAGCCTTCGTCTGCTGACAATTCCGCTAATGTTTTTGCATCAACTTCGCCGTCAACTGCTGATGAAACCCATTCTTGACCTGATTTAAGCATTTTTCACCCATGTCATAAAGACTGTTACTGTTCCAGCAAAGGCTGGAGTTTTTTATCGATTGATTCCCGTGCGCGGAAGATCCTTGATCTCACCGTCCCAACAGGACAATCCATGATATTGGCAATATCCTCGTAACTCATACCATCGAGTTCTCGTAATGATATTGCAATTTTCAATTCTTCTGGCAACGTTTCTAACGTTTCAAAAATCACCCGATTAATTTCATCTGATAACACCAAGCGTTCTGGTGAAGCAAATTCCTTTAATGCATCGCTGCCTTCGTAGTATTCAGCTTCTTCGGCGTCAACACTGTTAGCCGGTGTTTTTCTGCTCTGAGAAACCAAATGATTTTTTGCAGTGTTTACTGCAATGCGGTAAAGCCAAGTATAAAAAGCACTTTCACCCCGAAAGTTGGGTAATGCACGGTAAGCTTTAATAAAGGCTTCTTGTGCAACATCTGCTATGTCCGCTTGGTTTCGTATGTATCTCGAAATTAAGCTCATTACCTTATTTTGGTATTTTTGGACTAGCAAATTGAAGGCGTTTTTATCACCACGCTGAACACGTTCAACTAACTGTTGATCACTTATTTGTCCACTCATCCGAGCCGACTACTCCTAAATCTATAATACTGATTTCTCAGTCGCTCGAATCATATTCACATTAAAGTAGACTCGCATGCTTTGAAAAAGTTCGATATTGAATGAAAAAAAATTAATTTAATTAAAAAATTAGCGATTACCCCATCTAATAGTAATGTCTAAGTACCCAAAAAAGCGTAATTGATTTACCATTGAGGAACATATTAAGTACTCCATGATACCTTATGAAACAAGCAGTTGAACACCAGTCTGATATTTTGGTTATAGGTAGCGGTGCAGCAGGATTAACACTTGCCCTGCATCTAGCTGAAAAGTCTAAAGTTATTTTACTTTCTAAAGGCCCTTTGGCGGAAGGTTCGACTTATTATGCCCAAGGTGGAATCGCATCTGTATTCGATGAATCGGACACTATTGAATCACATGTTAATGACACGCTCATTGCTGGCGCAGGACTTTGTGACAAAGAAGTGGTAACTTACACGGCTGAAAATGCCAAAAAGTCGATGCAATGGTTAATTCAATGCGGTGTTGCATTTGATAAAGAAGAAACTGACGGCGATCAAAGCGCTGCACCTTATCATTTGACTCGTGAAGGTGGTCACAGCCATCGACGTATTTTGCACTCAGCCGATGCAACAGGAAAAGCCGTACAAACAACCTTGCAAGAACGCGCAATCGCGCACCCGAACATTAAGGTCCTTGAACGATATAATGCCATTGACCTAATCACCACTCGCAAATTAAACCGCCCCGGTAATCGTGTAGTGGGTGCTTATATTTGGAACCGCGATGCTGAGCACGTTGAAACGGTAACAGCCAAATTTGTTGCTATCGCGACAGGTGGCTGTTCAAAGGTATATCAATATACTTCTAATCCGGATATTGCTAGTGGTGACGGAATCGCCATGGCTTGGCGAGCGGGTTGCCGTATTGCCAACATGGAGTTTAATCAATTTCATCCAACTTGCTTGTATCATGCTGATGCTAGAAATTATCTGCTCACTGAAGCATTACGTGGTGAGGGCGCATATTTAAAACGACCTGATGGTAGCCGTTTTATGCCTGAATTTGATGAACGCGCGGAACTTGCTCCCCGTGATATTGTGGCAAGGGCAATCGATTATGAAATGAAGCGCTTGGGTGCTGATTGTCTGTATTTAGATATCAGCCATAAACCCGCTGAATTTGTCATCAAACATTTTCCCACAATTTACAGTCGCTGTTTAGAATTTGGTATTGATATCACCACCGATCCCATCCCTGTGGTGCCTGCAGCCCATTACACCTGCGGCGGCGTCATGACAGATTTGCATGGTCAAACTGATATCAATGGCCTATATGCCATTGGTGAAGTAGCCTACACCGGCTTACATGGTGCCAACCGACTGGCCAGTAACTCCTTATTAGAGTGCTTGGTTTTTGCTAGAGCTGCTGCTCAAGATATTGAAAGCTTGCTTGAAAAAGTGCCGACACCCGGGCCTGTTCCACTCTGGGATGAAAGTCAGGTTAGTAACTCAGATGAAGAAGTGGTCATTGCCCATAACTGGCATGAACTGCGTTTATTCATGTGGGATTATGTAGGAATTGTTAGAACCGATAAACGCTTGGAGCGCGCGCTACGACGCTGCGCATTGTTACAACAAGAAATTCAAGAATATTATAGTAACTTCAGAGTCAGTAACAATTTACTGGAATTGAGAAACTTGGTTCAAGTAGCTGAGTTAATCATTCGCTGCGCCATGGAAAGAAAAGAAAGTCGTGGCCTACACTATAATGCCGATTACCCAGAGCAAGTCGATAATCCAAAGCCAACTATTTTACAACCTGAACGATAGCGTTAAGATTATTAACGCTTTTGATATGCGATTAATTGACGACACAGGTTTCGGTAACTGCTGTCGTCAAGCATGTCGCTCCAGACAATTAATAACTGCCTTTTTCCCCGAGTTGCAACTCCCCGCTCATCTAAAACGTCAAGTTCAATAAACATCACTGTAGCAAATACAGTGACTATTGAACTGCGCCATAATTGAAATTCTTGCCCTTGGGATAACTTACCTTTACTTGCATCAAGTAAAGAAAATTGGCAACGCCAATGCCTTAACGCCAACAGATGAGCGACAAAAAAAGCCAGATACGAGATAAGAATAAAATAGAATGCCAGTTGATAAGCCCAGTGGCGATAATCTGGCCAAAGAATAAAGCTGCTTAAACACACACAGAGCAATACAATATGTGATAAAAATTGATTAAATGAAGCGCTTAAGCTGAAATGCATCAGTTAAGCACCTTCATCTTTTGCAGTAAGCTCATATCGCTATAAACTAGCTTATGGTTGAGGGCTACCACGAACCGTAACTATCATGTCAGCCATAGCAGCATCAGGGCAAACTTCATGCCCCATAAACCAAGCAAATAACTCAGGGTCTTCACAGGCTAATAAATCAATGAAGGTTTGCTTATCTTTATCAGCTAAAGCTTGGTAATGTTGCTCTACAAAAGGTTGAAAAAGAACATCTAACTCAAGCATCCCTCTTCGACAAGCCCAGCGCACTCTTGCTATATTCATTAATTCCAATGTACTTCTCCTAACATCTCTTCGGATACTTTATAGATGTTGCAAACTTCGATGCTCAACATCTTGAACTTGTGGATCAACACCAGCAAACAAATCATTAAAGTCTGTTTCTAACAAGCGTTGAACCGCAGGGTGTTGAATCATCCTCTCAGCAAACATGACATGATACTCTTCTTTAATATCAGTGGTTTCACCCAGTAATACCATGCCTTGGGAGAGTATATCATGACGATAAATAGAGGGAGCAACAAATATACCGCGCTTAAACAAACCAAATGCTTTCATCATAGCTGCATCATCAAACTCACCTAAAATACTCACATTAAGATTTTTTTCAGCAAACCAGCGATGTAACTGTTGCCCAAGGGAAGTACGCTTGCCTGGGATCAGTAATTTCTCTTGCTCAAGACATGCTGGAAAGTCAGCAGAGGGCTTTGATGAAGAGAAAAAGCTAATACCGCACTCGCCTAACTTTTTGGATAAGATTTCAGGGTATTTAAGTGATACGCCAGCACAATCAGATAAAATCATATCTAATTTATGTTCACGTAACCTTGCTATCAGGCTTTCATGGGTTGATTCATAACAGCTCAAATGCATTGAACCGTCACTTGGGATCACTGTCAGTAAAACGCGACTGGCTAAGGCTTTAGACAGGGCATCAGCAATACCCACTTCAAATAACACTGAGTCATCTTTTTGATAAGAGAGTAAATCGATCATTTCGTAGCTTAGACTAAACATCTTATCAGCATAACGAAATACGATTTCACCAAGTTCGGTGGATTCAAGGTTGCGGCCGACACGTTTAAATAGACTGCCATTGAGGCGTTCTTCTAAAGCGCGAATTTGACCTGTGATAGTTTGCGGGGCTAAACATAAAGCGACGGCAGCCTTGGCTACCGTCCCTTTCTTTCTAACCATCCAAAAATAATATAGATGGTTATAATTTAAATGTTGCATTCATATAAGCCAGCTAATGAAAGATGACTTATTTTAGTCTCTGACAGTTCAACAAGCTATCAATTAATATCGACAACTCATTTAGGTCATTGATGTTTTTATTGGCCGTTTGTTCTTGAATGGCCAAAACAATATCTGCCTTGTCAGGGACTCTTTCTGCACAAAAACTGCGGTTAGCCTCTTGATAGCGTTTACCTGCGCGGTATTTAAGCGCTCGAGACTCATAGCCACTATCAGCGTCTAATCGGCTAGCAGAAGCGTCGTCGTGGTACATCAATGCACCATCAACCACACCATCTAAGTAACTTTTACACTCGCTTGATTCAACATCCTTTTGACAAACATTGAATGACGTTGCTTGGGCAGGAACAACGGCCCCAATAGCAAAGGCTAACATTAGCAGTTTAAGTTTCATTTAATCACTCCAGCTTATTTTGCTTCAGTTTTAGGAAGCACCTTGTTTAACCAGAAATAACCCACTAATGCAGCTAGCATTGAACCGGTTAAAATTCCTAATCTTGCAAAATCACCATATTGATCAGGTGCACCATCAAAGGCAAGCGACGAAATAAATACTGACATAGTGAAACCAATACCAGTCATCACTGCCACAGGGATAATTTGACTCCAGCCAATTCCTGGTGGTAATTCAGCTAATTTTAGTTTTACCGCAACATAACTAAACAGTAATACACCTACAGGCTTACCTAATAGTAGGCCTAAGATAATACCGATAGTTACTGGCTCAACTAACGAGGTTACGCTCATACCTGCAAGTGATAAGCCTGCATTGGCAAAGGCGAATACGGGTAGAATGAAGAAGGTGCTCCAAGGGTGTAGGCTATGCTCTAAATGCTCAGATGGTGATGAGCCGTCTTTAGCCCGCAATGGAATACAGAACGCAATAATCACACCTGCTAATGTGGCATGTACGCCAGATTTAAGCACTGCAACCCATAAGATCAGACCAAGTAAACCGTAAGGGATCAGTGAGCTGACACCTTTGCGGTTCAGAGCAACCATTAATACAATTGAAATAGCTGCAACAATCAAGCTTACCATCGATAAATCAGCACTGTAAAATAGTGCGATAATGACGATTACGCCCAAGTCATCGATAATGGCTAATGCAAGTAAAAAGACTTTCAATGCCACCGGAACACGGCTACCAAGTAGCGCCATGATACCGAGTGCAAAGGCAATATCAGTCGCAGCTGGAATTGCCCAGCCCACTTGAGTCACAGGATCTGAGTAGTTGAACGCTAAATAAAATAACGCTGGGAACAACATACCACCAATAGCAGCAAAGGTAGGTAATGATGCTTTTGAAACGCTTGAAAGCGCACCTTCTAGCAGTTCACGTTTAACTTCTAAACCAATTAGTAGGAAGAATAACGCCATAAGACCATCATTAATCCACAACAGTAATGGCTTATCTATATCCAGTGAACCGATACGTACTTGGACTTCTGTATCAAGAAAACCACTGTATAAACCCGCTAATGGCGAATTTGCCATTAACATCGCCAGCACTACAGAGATCATCAAAATGATACCCCCTGCAGATTCTTGACTTAAGAAATTCTTAATTGCACGTTCCATAATTTTCTCCACAAAAAACAATTAATTCGAGTCTAGCGGAATTATTCAAACAATCATAATCGTTAGTTTGGGTCTTATATGTCGGGATTTCCGAGGTATCAAACAAAATAACACGAACAAGATCACATTTAAGTGTATTAACGTGAGCCCAAATTGCCAACATATCGCTTTTTTAAGCTAATCAATTACCAACAAGCTTCTTGAAAAAAATATCAACTGCTGAATAAAAATACAATCAGCTAAATTAATTAATCTTTTATTTACAATACTCTGCAAAATTATTATCACAAGCATTATTAACTAACATTGTCTTTTTAGTCTTAAAAAGCAACTTAGCAATGAGGCTGTTTTGCATACACTGTCCCCATAAAATCATTAAAGGTTAGCTGTTATTTTCATTATCGGGTTTAAAAATCGTCGATACTTTGCGCAGTAGAAGACAATCGCTTTGGTTTAGATGTAAACCAAAGCCATTGGGTGAAATGATGGCTGAAATGTGATTTATACGGAGAAGGGATACTTAATTGCTTCGTGATGTTGGTAACCAATCACTTCAAAGTCATCCATGGTGACCCAAGTTTCCAAGTCACGTAAACTTTTTATATCAGGATTAATATTCAACTGTGGCGATGGGAATGGATCACGGACAAGTTGCTCAGTTTTCATCAATTCAAGTTGATCTTCATAAATGTGCGCATTGATGATCTTGTGATAAGCCAGACCTGGCTTATTTCCAGTGATCTGCGCCATTAGTGCTAAAAAGGTGTACACCTGAATTTGATTAAAGTTAAGCCCCAAAGGCACATCACATGAACGCTGATAGCTTGTTAGGTAAAGGGTATCACCGAGAAGCGAAAAAGTATGAGTATGCATACAAGGTCTTAAGCAGCCCATGTCAAACTCACCAGGATTATAGAAAGTGATAATCTCACCACGATCGTCAACCCCTTTAGATAAGTTATCGACAATTTTAGCAAGCTGATCAACGCTTCCACCACAAGGTTTTTGCCAGCGTCTTCCTTGCACTCCGTATACTCGGCCCATATCATCCTCACCTTTGCGGTGTGGATTGTTTAACCAACTTTGGTTATCATTGGCGTTCATATCCCAGGTTTTAGTGCCGATGGCGCGAAAATCAGCGGCATTATCGTAACCACGAATGTAGCCAATAAGCTCAGCAATTGCAGCCTTCCAGAAGCTTTTACGAGTCGTAATAATGGGAAATTGATTATTGGCAACATCGTATTGTAAATCTGCATTGATCACCGTTAAACAGCGCTTACCTGTACGTTTATTTTCAATCCAGTGGCCGTTTTCAACGATGTGGTTGCAGAGATCTAAATACTGACGCATTTTATTGTCCTATTATTAAAACGTTTATTATTTGCAGAATATTAATTATCAAAACTCGTGGCTAGTGTAATTTTTTTAAGCAGAAAGCGCGAGCTTTAAACCTATTACCATCAGCAAAACTGCGAATATCTTTTTCAGTATCGGCGTTGGCCAAATACTGGCGGCCTTTACCCCTAAAGGTGCAATAAGCATAGAGGTAATGATGATCCCCACTAATGCGGGAATATAAATATAACCGACTGTCCAAGTGGGTAAGTCAGTGGCATTTAATCCGGCAATAACATAGCCCGCAGTACCCGCTATCGCGATTAAAAAACCTGTTACCGACGCAAAGCCAACCGCTTGACGCATTTGTAAACCGCAATAGCACAAGAAAGGCACCAGCAGTACCCCGCCGCCAATGCCCATTAAGCCGGCAACAACAGCTATTAGCATTGAAACGATAAACATCAGCTTAAAACTTGGCACTTTCGCTACGGCTTTGGGTTTTAATGGAAATGCCATTTGTATTGCCATCACTGTGACAAATATCGAGAAAGCCTGCTGTAATACATTGGCAGCTATTTGTTCTGAGATAAAAGCCGATGCTAACGCACCAACCACAATACCCGGCAACATGGGCTTAAAAAGCTCCCAAGGGATATTACCGTGTCTATGATGGGCAATAGCAGAGCTAAACGAGGTCATAATAATTGAGGCTAACGAGGTGGCAATGGCTACATGGGTGAGCTGGCTGGACTCAATGCCTATCCAGGGCAGTAAATAAATCAGTGCCGGTACAATAATAAGCCCGCCACCTATGCCTAACAAACCAGCAAAAAATCCAACCACTGCGCCTAATAACAAGCAAAGTGAAAAAACTAACAATATATTGTCCAACGTACAGCCCTAACAATGAAAAATGTGTAAATTGACTTAGCCAAGTTGCTTTTATCAACTTGTTTAATTAACTAACTTTGCTTCAGTATTTTTATTTCAACTTGCAGATTTTAAATTGCTGATTTGAAATTACTGCAATAAGCGTCACGTTGGCCTGTCATTAGTCTAAAATCGACAGCAAATTAAGCTGTTGCAAATATTGATTCAATAATTGCCTGACTTGCTCACCATTAGACAAGCTTAATACCTGGTCTAGTAATCGCTCAAGTTCAGCTTTGTTAATCCGTCTAAGTAGATAGTTTATCCGCGCAATACTGCCTTGGTTCATACTGAGTTTTTCGTAGCCCATAGCCACTAACAATAAGGCGCCCATGGGCTCGCCAGCAAGTTCACCGCAAATACTGGCATCAAGCTGAAAACGGTTACAGTCAGTAATAGTCCATTTTAGCGCCCTTAATACGCCAGGGTGAAAACTATCAAATAATGAACTGACACTGGGGTTATTTCTATCCACCGCAAGCAAATACTGGGTTAAGTCATTACTACCTACAGAAACAAAATCAACTCTTTTAGCCACATCTTCTAATTGGAAAAGCAAAGATGGGACTTCAAGCATTACCCCTATTTTAGGTTTGGGTATTTCTCTTGCGAGCTCTTCAGTCAGCTCTGAATATGCCTGTTCTAGGTAAAGTAATGTTCGATCGATTTCGTCTAAATTACTGACCATAGGCAACAATATCTGCAATTGTGAAGAGTCAGCATTGGCTGTCAACATCGCGCGTAATTGCATTAAAAACAGTTCTGGATGATCTAAAGATAAGCGGATGCCACGCCAGCCTAAAAAAGGATTATCTTCTGTGATAGGAAAATAAGGCAATGGTTTATCACCGCCCACATCAAGGGTGCGCATCACCACAGGTCTGTCTCGCGCTGCCGATAGCACTTGTTTATAAACTTGAACTTGCTCAAGTTCACTGGGAAAGCGTTGATGCAGCATAAAGGGAATTTCAGTGCGGTACAGTCCAATACCATCAGCGCCTTCTGCCATATCGGTGCTTAAACCACTTAATAAACCGGCATTCAAATAAAGCTGTATTCTTTGACCGTCTAAGGTTTCAGCGGGTAAGGATATTTCAGCAGAAAATTGTCGTTGCTGGGCTTTACTCTCAGAAATTAAGCAAAGATATTCATGAATAATGGCATCAGATGGCGAAATTAATAATTGGCCGCTATTGGCATTTAGCACTAACTTTTTATTGTCAACATCTGCAGATAAAACCTGATCAACACCAACAATTGCTGGCACACCCAAGGCTCTTGCCAATATTGCTGCGTGGGCATTTACCCCGCCAAGTTCTGTGACTATTCCTGCAAGTTTTCCTCGAGGAAACTCTGCTAATAATGTGGCATCAACCTCTTTCGCCACCAGTATGACCGGTTTATCAGGTGCGAGTTCTATTTTGTCTGGTTCGATTAATTGGCGTAAAACTTTTTGGCCTAATTCACGAATATCACTGGCCCGCTCTTTTAAATACGGGTCTTCCATCGCGATAAACTGCTCAATATAGCGTTTAGACACCCGGCTAACGGCAGATTCGGCTTGCCAACCTAAATTCACTTCCCGTAGATACTCGCCACCAAGACTGGCTTCACCTAACAGTAATTGTAAAGCAGAAAAAATAGAGGCCACATCATCTACATTTTCACGATCAAAACGTTGGGATAAAGTGCTGATAATATCACTACAGCGTTGCATAGCAGCTTTTAGACGCTGAATTTCTGTTGCTAAGTCTGTGGCTTGTTCTTCGGGCTGATCGAGAGAGATAGCACCACCAAGCACAAAGCCATCAGCAATGGCGATACCTTTTGACGCTGAAGTACCTTTGAAGACGACTTGTTGTTGAACATTACTGATCGCAGCTTTGTTTTTCAAATTACGTACCACAACCGCTAGTTGGGCCGCCAAAGTCATCAAAAAGGCTTCTTCATTTTCACTAAACTGTCTCGGCTGCGGTTGCTGCACCACAATGACGCCGACAACCTGTTTTTGAAAGATTATAGGTACTGCCAGAAATGCGCGGTACTCTTCTTCTTCAACTTCAGGAAATAGTTTAAATCTGGGGTGTGATTTTGCATCGGCAAGGTTAACAGCTTCTTCTTTTTCTGCCGCTAAGCCCACTAAGCCTTCAGATAAAGGCATTTTGACACGATTGATGGAATTAGGTGCAAGGCCCTCTGTAGCAGAAAGCACCAATTGTTGCTGTTCAAGAATATAAATAGAACAGCAGTGCGTTTGCATTGCCAACTTGGTTTGGGAAACCAATAATGACAATGCCGTCTCTAAGCTATTAGCACTGGCGACAGACTGTGTAATATCCCTAAGCGTATTTAGCACTGCTTCACATCCTTTTTTGATCAGCTAATTTCTATAACGGCCTCTTTTTCGGCTAGGCTCGCGGCCTTGAAATGCCAATGTAATAGAGGAAAACTCCTTCATAACTTTACGGTAAACATCACGCTTAAAAGAAACGACTTGTCTGACTGGATACCAATAATTCACCCAACGCCAATCATCAAACTCTGGATGACCACAGGAATTCAAATTAATCGTGTCGTCACTGCCTTTCAGTTGTAATAGATACCACTTTTGTTTTTGACCAATACAAACTGGTTTACTTTCTTGCCTAATTAACCTCTTAGGCAAACGATATCTCAGCCATGAACGTGTTGACGTTAAAATTTGCACATTTTCAGGTTTAAGACCGACTTCTTCATACAATTCTCGGTACATGGCTTGTTCTGGGGTTTCACCATCATCTACACCGCCTTGAGGAAATTGCCATGAATGTTGTCCAAACCGTCTGGCCCACATTACTTGACCATATTTGTTACAGATAATAATGCCCACATTTGCGCGAAAGCCGTCGCTATCAATCACATGGACTCCAATTTCACTACAAATTAATGACTAGATTGTTTCATAAAGCTCGCCTACGGGCAAACGACTATTTCAATAGAACACTTGGATAAAATAAGCCCTTAGCAACTTTTATCAACAGATGATGACCTTAGTTATCATTATTATCCACAAAATCTGTGGATATCTCTGTTTGAAACTCTAAAATAACTCTAAACAGGCCAAATTACAGTGACAGCCACTGTCGTTAACAAAACCAAATCAACAGCAAAAAAACGAACCAATACAACAGCTTGACCTTTTACATCGTTGTTAACTTATAATTAAATCACACAAGAGGTCACTTTTTAAACAGCAAAGGTAATTATTAATTGTGGCCATACAGGCGAAATAAGTTATACACAAAAAACAACATATTTATTTTATAAATATCAAAATAAAGCTATTTTTCACCATTGACTGTCAAAAAAATATCCGCTAAGCATAAACAAATTAAAGTTATTCATTCATTCTGTGGATAAGTGTGTGTGAAATAGTGGAGCAAAAGGAGTGTAACTTTATAAAATGGTCAAACAAACTCACCAACATTCATAAAAGTCGTTAATAAACAGAGCGATATATTACTGCAAAACCTTGGATAACTTTAACCCGCCAAGACGCTCAAAAAACAACCAGTAGTTGTCATTTTAAAATAATCGATAAAACAGTACACTTTAATACACGCGAACTTTTAAAAGTAAGACATTGCTCCATGATGAATACCCCACCAAACTCAATCGATGAATTGATGCAAAGAGCCAATGACATGGCTGGTGTCAGTTTAGGTGACATAGCAAAAGAGCATGGCGTAAACGTGCCAGAAAACTTAAGAAGAGACAAAGGCTGGGTAGGACAACTGATTGAAATGGAGCTAGGGGCAACGGCAGGCTCAAAACCACAGCAAGACTTTCTTCATTTGGGGATTGAGTTAAAAACCATTCCAATTGATAAACAGGGTAAACCAATAGAAACAACCTATGTCACCGTTGCCCCACTGACCAATATTCAAGGGCTCACTTGGGAAGACAGTGTGGTTTATCATAAATTACAACACGTGCTGTGGATCCCCATTCAGGGTGAAAGAAGTATCCCTGTCGCTGAGCGAAAAATAGGCTCACCAGTATTATGGCAACCCAATCAACAACAATATGTCCAGTTAAAGCAAGACTGGGAAGAGATAATGGAATTAATCGCCATAGGAAAAGTAGAGCAAATCACCGCCCGTCATGGTGAAGTATTACAACTAAGACCAAAGGCAGCCAATAGCCAAGCATTAACTGAGTCAATTGCCGAAGACGGTCTGATTAAGCTCTCTAATCCCCGAGGTTTCTATTTAAAGATCAACTTTACCCACCAAATACTAACAAATGCATTTAGTTAGCGTTACAAACTGTAAATATAAAGGCTTTTTATTAAAACTATTGTAAATACCACTATGACAAGTATGGGAATTTTCTATAAACTAGCCTGTCTTAAAATATCAACGGACTCGATATAATCCTGTGAAAGTACGTCGTCAGACAAGAAAGCTATTATTTGCGATTTTAGCATGGTGTATTGCCATGAGCGCATTTGTCTTTTTCCGATATTCACAAACTCCTGATTTACCTCAATGGGCCATCGGAAAAATAGACTTAGCAACGCTAGCTATTTTTATGGGCTTCGTATTCGGCTGCCTGCATTGGATGTCTAACCTTATTGCCGATTTTAGCGCCATCAGCCGCCTGCCCTATATTTTTTCAGTCATATTTAAAGGCCTATTTTTACTACTCGGTGCCATGACGCTGGCTTATGTCACCCAATTTTTAAACATGTGGGCCATAGAAAACCATTTAGTATCACTAAGGCAAATGCTTACTGCGCATATTTTATACAGCCCAGCATTTCAGGCCTTAGTGATTTATCTCGCCGTGGTACGCGTCGGCTTAGCCTTTATTGAACAAATGGCGCTACTTGTAGGCCCAAGAGTGTTACTTAACATAGGTTTAGGTAAATACCACCAGCCACGTTATGAACACCGACTATTTTTATTTGTGGATATGGTGTCATCTACCGCTCATGCAGAAACATTAGGTGATTACCGTTTCAGTCGTCTAATCCAAGATAGTTTTAGCATGTTGGCAGATACAGTAACCAATAATGAAGCTGAAATTTACCGTTATATGGGTGATGCCGTATTAATTCATTGGCCGTTAGATGAAGGTGTTAAAGAAGATCGCTGTATGAATATCTATTATGAATTCAGCCAACAGTTAAACTGGCATCGCGCTTACTTTGAAGAACATTATGGTTTTGTACCCAAATTTAAAGCTGCTGCCCATTGTGGTCAGGTTGTCGCTGCCGTAGTTGGCGTTCATAAGCAAGAAATTAGCTACTTTAGCGATGTACTCAATACCCTCGCAAGGCTTCAAGATCAGTGTAACCCTTTAGGTCAGAGAATGTTGATCTCCGGTGAAGTCGCCCACCGTTTAGAACGTCAAACCAGCCAATACGATTTAACTGATTTAGGTGCAATGATGCTAAAAGGTAAAAAACACGAAATTGAAGTATTTGGTGTAGCTCCGAAAATAACCCCTTAATGAAACAACACCAAACAAGATAAACCGTTGCCAGCTTGATTACTGCTTTTGCAATAAGCCTTCTAGCATCAAGCCTAAGGTTCTAAAGGTTGAAATACGACTAGTGGTTTGTCGCCAAACCAATCCAATATCACGATATGGCGCTTCACCAGGCGGTGTCATAATCTGAAGTTCAGTGTCATTCAAAATACCAGCATCAATGGCCATTTGCGGTAAAAAGGTCGTTCCTAACTTACTATCCACCATTTGCACCAGAGTATGTAAACTCGTGGCGGCAAAGGGGTTAATCTTAGCACTATTGCCTAATTGGCAAGCCGTAATCGCATGGCCAGTAATACAATGCTCACTTTGCAGTAAGAAAATACTTTCATCGGGCATTTGTTGATAATCAATAGGCACATGGATCCCATTAGATAGTTCCTGATGAACCACCATTTTGAACGGGTCAATGCCCACTTTCATACTATGAAAACCTGTAGTATCCACAGGCAAAGCTAAAATAAGTAAATCCAGCTCACCTTTTCCCAGTGATGCTAACAAACTTTCTGTGGTGTCTTCCCTTAGCAATAAACTCAATTGGGGATAATCAGCTTGGCACTGTTTTACCACTCGACTCAATAAAAAAGGCGCTATGGTCGGAATACAACCTAAGCGGATTTCACCTGTCATTGGTTCACCTTGGTTTTTGACTAATTCGACAAGATCATCAACATCCGTCAATAATTTTCTCGCTCTATCAACCACCTCTTCACCAATGGCTGTGAACATAAATGATTTATGATCACGCTCGATAAGCTGATATCCCAATTGCTCTTCAAGGTTTTGAATCCCACTTGAAAGAGTCGACTGACTAACAAAGCAAGACTTTGCCGCTCGGTTAAAGTTTTGCTCTTGATGCAAATTCACTAAATAAAATAGATTTTTAAGGCTTGGCAGGTTTTTCATTTAATCGATTACCATAAGATGATGTCATTCAAATAATGAATTAACTAAACATAAATAACAATAAATTAAGCTGGATCTAGTCCTCATAATCAGCAAATTTATTGCTGTTACTTTTTTAAAGGCAAAAAAAAGCCCCTTGCGGGGCTTTTAAAAGTCAAAAGCAATTAAGCTTTTGCTTCTAAAAATTCTTTTAATTGCTGTAGATCTGAACCTGCATGCTCAACGATTTGACCTAACCATTTATCATGCTCAGTATCCCAAGCTGGCTCTTCGCCATGTTGAACAAGCTGTGCAAATTGCTGAATACGCTTTAATCCAACAGAACCTGCAGCACCTTTAAATTTATGCGCTTCAGCACAAAGGGTATCTTTGTCATTCGCTTCATTCGCTTTAATGAGGCTTCCTAAATATTCAGGCATTAGCTGCTCAAATAACACGACACTTTTTAATAAAGTTCCAGCACCAATAGCACTACAATATTGCTCTAACGTATTGAGATCCAATACAGACTCTAACTCAACTGTGGCCATCTCGGCACCTCTTAATCAATTCATAACTTTAAAATTGAATTTATAATACTCGCTAAAATCCCCTATGCAACTAAACAAGGCTTTTCAAGTCTAATTTCTGGCAAATGAGCACAGTATTTTAACAAGCTGTTAAAAAAACTTTATAAAGTAAGTGAATAAACTTTCATAAATTGCAGTTAAAGATTGAGTTTTAGTTTTTTTGGGCTGACAAATAGTGCCCTTGTCCACCGTTAGCCGCTAAATTTTGCACGATAGCCACTAAGCCTTCCCATCGATAACCGCACCAATCAGGCGCCAGTAATAGCGGTTTTTTAGCATAAGCTGTGACTCTGTGAAAAATAATATCTTTAGGTGTATGACGAATAAGCTCACTGGCATAGTTGGCGTAGTCTTCTTTTGTGAGTAATGCCATCCCTTTATGACGCCATGCCTTAGCCATTACACTCCCTTCTACTATATGTAATGGATGCAGTTTAATGCCATCAACTCCGGTTTCAATGACACTGTTCAAACTGCGCAAGTAATCACTATAGTCTTCACCGGGCAAGCCAAGGATCAAATGAGCACAGACTTTAATGCCACGTTTTCGAGCGCGCTGCACTGTATCTTGATAACAAGCAAAGTCATGACCACGGTTAATGCGCTTTAAGGTGTCATTGTTTGAAGTTTGTAAGCCAAGCTCAAGCCAGACTTCAGTCCCCTTATCTTGATAACTGACTAACAAATCTAAAATATCATCTGGTACACAATCCGGGCGGGTACCAATATGTAAGCCAACAATATCTGAATCTTTAATGGCCTCATCATACTTCGTCTTTAGCACCTGATACTCATCATAGGTACTCGTATAAGCCTGAAAATAAGCAATATATTTGGCACTATCATTTAGCGAGCGCTGCTTACCTTGCTTTAATTGCTCAGAGATACTGGCTT
Source organism: Shewanella sp. 10N.286.51.B8 (assembly GCF_041469325.1). NCBI lineage: Bacteria > Pseudomonadati > Pseudomonadota > Gammaproteobacteria > Alteromonadales > Shewanellaceae > Shewanella > Shewanella sp. 10N.286.51.B8. The sequence continues at coordinate 39,767 of NZ_JBFRKG010000032.1, read as the reverse complement.
CAGTGCCTTGCTCATAACTAAATGACGACACATTACAGAAAGTGCAGCCGCCTTTACCTAAGGTTCCATCTCGATTTGGGCAAGTGAACTTAGCATCAATTGTCAGCTTTTTAATTCTGCCGCCATATTGCTGCTTACATACTGCACCGAAGGTATTTACAAAATCATCTAAACCCACAATTGCTCCTGACGGCAAAAAGTGGCAGACAATACAGGCTCTGACAGATAAAAACTTAGTGCCACATCAAAAAAACAGTAAATAAATCGATTAATTTATATTCACACAGTGACAAAGGGCACATTTTTGAACTTGGCAGTTACAACTCTTAGTCAAATTAATTGAATAAATAATCATTTAAGGCAATTTACCTGTTCAAACTGTACTTGAAAATAAATTCACTATCCATAAATCAATATCAATCAACACCAAATGTTAACCAAAAGTAAAAGTGACAATTTTGTAATTTTAAAATTCTTTTTATTCATAAGGTTATACGAACAAAAAAACACCTTACGTTAACGTAAGGTAGCTTTTTTATAACATTTGTAATAACAGTAACAATTCATTTTGTTGAGTAATTTAAGTTTGACCTTTATCCATTATCAAGCTAATTTGGGTGGTTCGGGTGCATATCTATGAGAACTTCTCCGCATTATCCGAGTCGTATTAAGTTAGGTTTAGGGAGTTTTTGTATGAGCTTATATCATCCCAGTTTTGAGCGGGACAATTGTGGATTTGGTTTAATAGCCCAAATGGATGGCGATGCTAGCCATCGTATTGTCCGTACTGCTATTCACGGTTTGGATAGAATGAAACACCGTGGCGGGATAGCATCAGACGGTCGCACAGGTGATGGCTGTGGACTATTAATGTCGATGCCGAAAGACTTTTTTGCAGCCATTGCAACTGAAAATGATTGGCACCTTAGCCGCAAGTTTGCAGTGGGCATGCTATTTCTCAGCCAAGATCCAGTCAAAGCTGAAACCGCAAAAGCCATTTTAGAAAAAGAACTCCAGCGTGAAACCTTAAGTGTTGCCGGTTGGAGAAAGGTGCCTGTAAACCCTGATGTACTGGGTGAGATTGGCCGCAAAAGCCTGCCACAAATTTACCAAGTGTTAATTAATGCCCCTGTGGGCTGGCGTGAAAAAGATTTAGAACGTCGGCTTTATATGGCCAGACGCCGTCTTGAACAGCAAATCATCGATGATAGCGACTTCTATGTTGCCAGCTTATCGGGTGAGGTTATTGTCTATAAAGGCTTAATGATGCCTGCAGACTTGCCAGCATTTTATTCTGACTTAGCCGATATTCGTCTCAAAAGCACCATTTGCTTATTCCATCAGCGCTTTTCAACTAACACCTCGCCGAAGTGGCCATTAGCGCAGCCATTTAGATTTTTAGCACATAATGGTGAAATCAATACCATTACCGGTAACCGCCAATGGGCCAGAGCCCGTGCTTATAAATTTAATTCACCGCTATTGCCTGATTTACAACAAGCCGCGCCTTTTGTTAATGAAACTGGCTCTGATTCATCATCATTGGATAATATGCTGGAAATGCTATTAGCCGGTGGCATGGATTTATACCGTGCTATGCGCTTACTTATACCACCAGCCTGGCAAAGTAATCCTGAAATGGATGATGAGTTGAAAGCATTTTATGATTTCAACTCGATGCATATGGAGCCGTGGGACGGCCCTGCTGGCATCGTAATGAGCAATGGCCGCCATGCTGCCTGCGCCGTAGACCGTAACGGCCTACGCCCTTCTCGCTACGTTATAACCAAGGATCGCATCCTAACACTGGCATCAGAAGTGGGTATTTGGGATTATTCTGCCGATGAAGTGGTAGAAAAAGGCCGTGTTGGCCCTGGCGAATTATTAGTACTCGATACCATGAATGGCCGTTTGTATTCGTCATTTGAAATCGATAATGACTTAAAACGTCGCCACCCATACAAAGAATGGATGGCTAAAAATAGCCGCACCTTAAAACCTGCGACCAAAATTGATGCCGCTCAACAAGGCGCCAGTAATTTTAGTGCTGATGTGTTACTTCAGTATCAAAAGCAATTTGGTTACAGCCGTGAAGAGTTAGAGCAAGTTATTTGGGTGCTAGCAAGTAAAGGTGAAGAAGCTACTGGCTCAATGGGTGATGATACTCCAATGGCGGTATTGTCGAAAAAATCTCGCTCACTGTATGACTATTTCCGTCAAAAGTTTGCACAAGTCACCAACCCGCCTATTGATCCATTACGTGAAAAACATGTGATGTCGTTAACCACCTGTATTGGGCGCGAGCAAAACTTATTTTGCGAAACAACCGGCGTGGCTTATCGAGTGATGTTTGAATCACCCGTTTTACTTTTTAGTGATTTTAATCAGTTACTTGGTCTTGATAGCAGTTACTACCGTGCGAATACTATTGATTTAAACTACGACGCCCACGAAAACTTAAAGCAAGCTATCGAGCGCATTACCGATGAAGCTGAGCGTTTAGCAAGAAGTGGCACAACCTTACTAATCCTGTCAGACAGAGCCGCCGCTAAAAATGTTCAAGTGATCCCTGCCGCTATGGCTGTGGGCGCGGTGCAGCAACGCCTTGTTGATCAAAGCTTACGTTGTGACACCAACATTATTGTTGAAACTGCATCAGCGCGCGACCCGCATCACTTTGCCGTGCTATTAGGTTTTGGCGCGACAGCGATTTACCCTTATCTGGCTTATGAGTCTATTTCAGCCATGGCAAAGAAACATCAAGTAGAAGATGACAGTATCTTGATGTTGAACTTCCGCCAAGGTATTGAAAAAGGCCTGCGTAAAATCATGTCGAAAATGGGGATCAGCACTGTAGGCTCTTACCGTTGTAGCCAGCAATTTGAAGCCATTGGTTTATCTTCAGATGTAATTGAATTGTGCTTTAAAGGCGTGATTAGCCGTATTGAAGGTGCAAGCTTTGAACATTTAGCTACCGATCAAAAAGTGCTTCATACCGCAGCGTTTCGCGCTCACATACCACTGCCACAAGGCGGTTTATTAAAGTATGTTGAAGGCGGCGAGTATCATAGTTTCAACCCCGATGTCGTCAATACGTTACAGCAAAGTCTTAAAGATCAGGATTACCCGAAATATAAGAAATTTGCAGCGTTAGTCGATGACCGCCCTATTGCGACCTTACGTGACTTAATTGGCATTAAAGGCACAAATGCGGCCATTGACGAGTCAAATGTTGAAGCTGCCGGAAACTTATTCCCACGCTTTGATAGCGCTGCAATGAGTATCGGCGCATTAAGTCCGGAAGCCCATGAAGCCTTAGCCGTTGCTATGAACCGCATTGGTGGCCGTTCAAATTCTGGTGAAGGTGGTGAAGACCCAAGTCGTTTCAATAGCGAACGTAACTCAGCGATTAAGCAAATTGCCTCTGGCCGTTTTGGCGTTACAGCCCACTACCTTGTTAATGCTGATGTATTGCAAATTAAAGTCGCTCAAGGGGCAAAACCCGGTGAAGGTGGTCAGTTACCTGGCCATAAAGTGAGTGTTGAAATCGCTGGTCTTCGTCATGCGCGCCCTGGGGTTACCTTAATTTCGCCACCGCCGCATCATGACATTTATTCTATCGAAGATTTAGCCCAGCTGATTTTCGATTTAAAGCAAATCAACCCTAAAGCTTTAGTGTCAGTGAAACTGGTATCTGAGCCGGGCGTTGGCACCATCGCAACGGGTGTTGCGAAAGCTTACGCCGATATGATCACCATATCAGGTTACGATGGCGGTACTGGTGCCAGTCCAATTACGTCAGTTAAATATGCTGGCTCACCATGGGAGCTTGGCCTTGCGGAAGTGCATCAATCACTGGTTGAGAATGGTTTGCGTCATAAAATTCGCTTACAGGTCGATGGCGGCTTAAAAACCGGTCAAGACATCATTAAAGCCGCGTTGTTAGGTGCAGAAAGCTTTGGCTTTGGTACCGTACCTATGATTGCTTTAGGTTGTAAATATCTGCGTATTTGTCATTTAAACAACTGCGCAACCGGTGTTGCAACCCAAGATAAAAACTTACGTGACAAGCATTATCATGGCTTGCCAGAGCGAGTAATTACTTACTTTGAGTTTGTCGCTCAAGAAGTCCGTGAATGGATGGCAAAATTAGGCGTTGCTAAATTTGAAGATTTAGTCGGCCGTACTGATTGGTTATATGCCCTTGAAGGCCAAACAGCCAAGCAGTTAGGACTCGATTTAGCGCCAATTTTATATCAGCCAAAAGTCGCTGACGGAAGTGCTATAACTTGGAAAGAGTTAAACCCGCCTTCTGATAAAGGTGAGTTAAATCTACAAATTGTTTCAGACACAGCCCAAGCGGTATTAGCCGGTGAGGCGTTAACCAAGCAATATGCCATTAACAATACCGACCGCTCAATCGGCGCGACATTATCAGGTTTTATTGCCACCAACATTGGTAAAGAAGGCACTAAATCACCTATCACACTGCAATTTAACGGCAGTGCAGGTCAAAGCTTTGGGGTATGGAATAGCCCGGGGTTAGATTTAGAGCTAATTGGTGATGCTAATGACTATGTCGGTAAAGGCATGTCTGGCGGTAAGATTATTATCCATCCTCCTGTTGGCAGCCCATTCCAAAGTGAGCGCAGTGCCATTATGGGTAATACCTGTCTATATGGTGCAACTGGCGGCCGAGTTTATGCTGCAGGTCAAGCTGGCGAGCGTTTTGGGGTGCGTAACTCTGGCGCCGTAGCTGTGGTTGAAGGTGTGGGTGACAACGGTTGTGAGTACATGACTGGCGGCATCGTAGTTGTTCTTGGTAAAACAGGGGTTAACTTCGGCGCAGGTATGACGGGTGGTTTTGCTTATATCTTTGATCGCTTTAATCACTTTAGTCGCCGAGTTAATACTGAGCTTGTTGATACCCAAAAACTAGAATCAACAATACAGCAGCAACACCTTAAAGGCTTGATTGAAGAGCATGCAAGCGCCACTGGCAGTGAGCATGCCAAAATGATCTTAAGTGATTTTGAGAACTGGTTAGATTGTTTTGTATTAGTGAAGCCGAAGAACATTGCCGTTGCTGACTTGCTCAAAATTGAGCAAAAAAGCCCGGAACTTGCAGTAAAGGCGGGGTAAATTAAGATGAGTAATGATTTTCAATTTATAGAAGTCGATCGTAAAGATCCAACTAAACACGCCGCTTCGAAACGTTCAACTCAATTTATTGAGATTTATCAGCCGTTTTCTCAGCCTCAAGTGGCTGAGCAGGCAGACCGTTGTTTAGATTGTGGTAATCCTTATTGCGAGTGGAAGTGTCCACTGCATAACTACATTCCTAATTGGCTAAAACTGGCCGAACAAGGTCGTATTCTAGAAGCGGCAGATTTGGTTCATGAAACCAATACCTTGCCAGAAATATGTGGCAGAGTGTGCCCTCAAGATCGTCTATGTGAAGGGGCTTGCACCCTCAATGATGATTTCGGCGCAGTCACCATTGGTAATGTTGAAAAATACATTACCGATACTGCAATCAGCCAGGGATGGCGACCCGATATGACAAAAGTGAAGCCACGCAAAGAGCGCGTGGCAATTATTGGTGCAGGGCCAGCGGGCCTTGGTTGTGCTGATATCTTAAGTCGTAACGGTGTTAAAGCTGTGGTATATGATAAATACCCACAGATTGGTGGTTTGCTGACTTATGGCATTCCATCTTTCAAGCTTGATAAAGAGGTTATGGCCACCCGACGTAGAGTACTTGAAGGTATGGGCATTGAATTTAAAATGGGCGTTACCGTTGGTAAAGACATTCCCTTTCAAAGCCTGCTAGATGGTTATGATGCTGTGTTCCTCGGCATGGGTACCTACACAGCAATGAAAGCTCGCCTACCCGGTGAAGACAGTCAAGGTGTCATTCAAGCACTGCCTTACTTGATTGGTAATACTCATCATTTAATGGGCACTGAATGCTCTGAAAACCCATATTTAAGCCTTGAAGGTAAAAACGTGGTGGTATTAGGCGGTGGTGATACAGCTATGGATTGTGTCCGCACTGCTGTGCGCCAAGGGGCTAAAAGCGTCACTTGTGCTTATCGTCGTGATGAAGCAAACATGCCAGGCTCTCGCCGTGAAGTGCAAAATGCCCGCGAAGAAGGCGTCAACTTCTTATTTAACCGTCAACCGGTGGCAATCAAAGAGCAAGATGGCATAGTCACAGGCATTGAGTGTGTAGAAACTCAAATGGGCGAAGCCGATGAATCTGGTCGTCAAAAAGCTGAAGTCATTGCCGGTAGTGAGCAAACCCTTGAAGCTGATGCCATTATCATTGCCTTTGGTTTCCAAGCCAGCCCTGCAGCTTGGTTTAGCGACTTTGGCATTGAAACCAATGAATGGGGTTTAGTAAAAGCCAGTAAGTTTGACGATAACCCTTTCCAAACAACCAACCCGAAAGTGTTTGCCGGTGGTGATATGGTACGTGGTTCAGACTTAGTCGTTACCGCTATTGCTGAAGGCCGCGATGCAGCTCAAGGGATTTTAAACGCTTTTGAAGACGCATAACTCACTTTTGCAGCCACTGACAAGCCGCGGTCAATAACACAGCTTGGGCTGATTAATAGCAAAACTTGTGATAGCAAAGCTCTTAAAGCGCATCTTTTGATGCGCTTTTTTATTTGCTGAAATTGCTACTACAGTGCTCATTCCCTGTTTGCTTTTGTGCTATATTAGCCGCCATTATTTAAATGAACTGTTTGAGACGCTAATTATGAAAATCGCTATTATCGGTGCAATGGAACCTGAAGTTGCTCACCTAATTGAATCAATGACCAATCCAGTACACTCAACTGTAGCGGGAATCGAATTCGTTGAAGGACAACTTTCAGGTAAAGATGTTGTCGTCACCCGTTCAGGCATTGGTAAAGTCGCTGCCAGCGTTGCAACCACATTAGTTATCAACAACTTTAAGGTTGACGCTGTGATTAACACTGGCTCTGCAGGTGGATTTGTTGACAGTTTAAATATTGGCGATATTGTTATTTCATCTGAAGTACGTCATCACGATGTTGATGTAACCGCCTTTGGTTATGAAATTGGTCAAATGGCATCGCAGCCTGCTGCTTTCATCCCTGATGAAAAGTTAGTCACTGCCGCAAAAGCGGCTATTTCATCATTAGGTGAAGCTAAGGTGATTGAAGGTTTAATCGCCACAGGTGATAGCTTTATTTGCGATCCTGAACGCACAAAAGTGATGCTGGCTAACTTCCCAACTATGGCGGCATGTGAAATGGAAGCCGCTGCGATTGCGCAAGTTTGTCATCAATTTAAGGTGCCGTTTGTTGTCATCCGCTCATTATCAGATAATGCTAACAACGACTCGCCTGTTGATTTTGATTCCTACATTGTAAAAGCAGGTCATTACTCAGCACTAATGGTCATTGCATTACTAAAAAACCTATAAAGAAGCCCAAGGTAATTTAATTTAGCCGTTATTGGCAGCAAAATGATGTCGTTCTGCCAATAGGGTTAACACTGTGGATGTGGACTAATAAGGTGCTATGACATTGTTTGATAGTTCTTTTTACCAACAGCTCATTACGGTTGATGGTAGTTTTCTAGCCAACTGTCTGGTGCTTTTTATGGCGTTGCTCATTTCTAGAGTGGCGCCAATACCTAGACATTTGCAGCCAATTGTTTTTTTTCAGCTACTGGCTAATAAATTAAGCGCGAAAGTTAACCATCCACAGCGTTCTTCTCAACAGCAAGTTACCGCCGGCCTACTCGCAACACTGTTACTGATTTTACCACTGTGGTTTAGCGTCTACTTTATCTTGTCGCTGGCAGTGTACCCTTGGTTTTTTGACTTTTTATTAGTGTATTTTTGCATCAGTGACGCAGGCTTCAGACCCATCGCGAATGACGTTGTAAACTCCCTAAAGCTTAATGATAAACAACGAGCCAAAAAGTTACTGAGCCCATGGCTAATTCAGCAAACTGATAGTTTGTCAGAAGTCGGTATTTGTAAAGCCACCATTGAAAGGCTATTAATCAGCCCAAGTTATGGCACTGTCGCCACCATCTTATTTTTTGCCATTGGCGGTGCCCCCTTGGTGTTATTTATCCATTTGCTACGTCAATTAGAACATTGCTGGCCTAATTACGTGCCGCAATACCGCTACTTCAGCGCCCCTATTTATGCCCTCAACCAAATAATTTTTGCTCTCCCCAGTTTACTGTGGAATCTGACTTTAATTTTGCAAGGCAAATTAAAAAACGTATCAGCATTAGTTAAACAGCCAGCTCATACAGCTGGAGTGTTCGGTTACTCAAGCTTATACATTGGCAGTAAAGTGTTGGAAGTGGAGTTAGGCGGGCCGCAAAAATTTATCTTAAAACACCAATTGCAACGAGTTGAATTAAGCAAGATAAACCCATCAAGAATGCCGCTTACTCAAGATATCCGCAACGCGATCAGCTTGACATCATGGGCAATCAGCTTTTGGATTTGTTTTACCATTGCCATTCCGATTTTGTGGACCGCATTAAGGTGGTTTCAAGCGATGTAACTTTATTATAAAAAGGTTATTATACCCAGCTTAGTCATTTTTTGTTGTTTGATGTAGAGGCGACTCCTTTTGTTAGATAATCTGCAAATATCTTTAACGACCCCAGGTTTGTTATTCCCAGCTATTTCATTATTGCTGTTAGCTTACACTAACCGTTTTTTCGCATTAGCAGCTTTAATCAGAAACTTAAGCTCCTCAGGTAAGCCAATTAATAGCGAACAAATTAAAAACCTTCGTCAGCGCATTAAGATTATTAGACGCATGCAAGAAGCAGGCGTCATCAGTTTTGCCATCTGTGTCATTAGCATGATTTTTATTTATTTGGGGCTGTTTGATATCGGCTCAATGGTATTTGGGGTGAGTTTATTATTTTTACTTTATTCACTGATTTTATCTGTAGTTGAAATCCGTATTTCGGTCGATGCACTCAATATCCACTTAAAAGAGCTTAGCAATGATTGAGTGGATTTACTTTTTTGACTTGTGTGGCACCGCGGTCTTTGCCTTATCAGGCGCATTAGCCGCAGGTAAGCATAAAATGGACCCATTTGGGGTAATTGTTTTGGCCTCAGTGACCGCCATTGGTGGCGGCAGTATTCGTGATGCGCTTATTGGCTCAACACCGGTGTTTTGGATCAGTAACCCCAGTTATGTGGTGGTCATTTTGGCAACCGTGATTGCCTGTTTCATTTTAGTTCGTAAACCTCATAAATTACCTAAGTTAACCCTCCCCATAGCCGATGCCTTTGGCTTGGCTCTGTTTACCGTGATTGGTGCAGAAAAAGCATTGCAACTAGGGTTATCTGGCATGTCTGCGGTGATCTTAGGTTTAATCACCGGTGTCGGTGGTGGTATTATCCGAGACTTATTATGCCAGCAAGTGCCTATGGTACTGCGCACCGAAATATATGCCACAGCCTCTATTGTTGGCGGTATCTGTTATACCTTGAGTATTGCAGTGGGTATGGATAGCACTTACGCGCTGTTTTTGGCCATGTTTAGCACCTTGATTATTCGCTTAAGTGCAATTCGCTGGCATTTATCATTACCTGCATTCGATTTAAAAACTAAGGGCCATTAGATGCGACTCATTTTATTAGTATGCTGTTTATTGAGTAGTATTTGGAGCACTTCAAGCCTGGCTAATAGCGGCGAAATGCCAAAACAGCAGCAGCTTGCAGTGCAATACATGCAAGCATTAACCAGCCATGATTACCGCACTTTAAAGAAGTTTTATAATCGTGAAAGCGTCTTTTTTGATAAAACCGCCAATGTAAAATACACCGGCGGTCGTCATATTATCGAGTTTTTCCAGCGCGCCCATGATGGCGTTCTTGAGTATAAATTGAATATTGAGCACATGTTTAATACTGGCTCTTTAGTGGTACTCATTGGTAACTATCACCTTAGAGGCCCAGGTGATCAATTTGGCAAACCCGGCAAGATTATTGAAATCGCCGTGCCTGGTGTTACCACCTTAAAGTTCGATATGAAAACCGAGCGGGTGACAGAACAAGTTGACTTAATGGACTATCAAACCATGTCCGATCAACTTGAGTCACAATAAAGTTAACTCGCGCTAAAAACCTGTGTAGATTGCCATTATTTGGTAAATTTTACCCATAAAAAAACGGCTCATTGAGCCGCTTTTTGCTTTTAGGGATTAAGCCCCATCAGAATTTATTGTCTGCCTATACAAGCGAAACTTTAGCAAACTTGCGCTTACCTACTTGGAATACCGCGGTCATACCCGCAGTAAATACCTGACGAGTATCAGTGAGCTTTTCGCCATCCATTTTAACCGCGCCTTGCTTGATCATGCGCATGCCATCAGATGTTGAAGCAACCAGTGCCGCACTCTTAAGTAAGTTAGCAATCGCTAAGCCTTCGCCAGCTTCAAGCTCAACTTCTTCGATATCATCAGGAATAGCGCCCTTCTGGAAACGATCAATAAAGGCTTGATGTGCTGAGTCTGCTTGAGCTTGATCATGAAAACGGGCGATGATTTCTTTTGCTAAGGCAATTTTGATATCACGTGGGTTCTGACCGTTTTCAACATCTTGCTTAAATTGTGAAATTTCAGCCAATGGGCGGAATGACAACAATTCAAAGTAGCTCCACATTAGGTCATCTGAGATTGACATAATTTTGCCAAACATCTCATTTGCAGGCTCGCTAACGCCAATGTAGTTATGTGCAGATTTAGACATTTTCTTCACGCCGTCTAAACCCACTAATAAAGGCATCATAATAACGGTTTGTGGCTTTTGCCCTTCTGCTTTTTGTAGCTCACGGCCCATTAATAGATTGAACTTTTGATCGGTTCCGCCTAATTCAACGTCGGCTTTTAATGCGACTGAATCGTAGCCTTGCAGTAATGGATACATAAACTCGTGAATAGCAATTGACTGTCCACCAGCATAACGCTTTTTAAAGTCATCACGTTCCATCATGCGTGCAACGGTTTGTTGTGATGCTAAACGGATCATACCAGCAGCGCCCAGTGACTCTAACCACGATGAGTTAAACTCAATGCGGGTTTTTGCCGGGTCAAGAATTTTAAATACCTGCTCTTTGTATGTTTCAGCATTGGCCAGTACATCTTCACGAGTTAATGGCGGGCGCGTGGTGTTTTTACCACTAGGATCACCAACCATACCGGTAAAGTCACCAATAAGGAAAATCACCTCATGACCTAACTCTTGGAAGGTACGTAGCTTATTTAAGATCACCGTGTGACCTAAATGAATATCTGGAGCGGTTGGGTCTGCACCTAGTTTAATTCTTAAAGGACGACCTTCTTTAAGTTTTTCTAGCAGATCAGACTCAACTAAAATCTCGTCAGTACCGCGTTTAATTTCTGCTAACACTTGGTCTAAATCAGCCATTTCGGCACCTACTCCTGCAGCTTGGATAAAAAATAAGACGCCTATGTTACTTGTTAGCCACAGTAATTGAAAGTGTGTACACTAAGGGAATTACAACGAAAAAGAGAAATTGGTACCTAGGTCAATGGCAAAGTTTATCACTTTATTTAAATTGCTCCCTAAAGTGCACCAAATTGCACTGTGTTCATTAGTTATTCTCACGATAGTTATCGTGTTATTCCCATCAGATAATGCCCAAGCATCCAAACAAGCTAACACTGGTACAGTTGATATTTCCGATAGAATTGGCATCCAAGCCCCTTCGTCTGAAGAAGGTCATGTCAGTAACAATGACAAACAAAGCCAATACTCTGTACCGCTGGCCTTTAGAACCCCAACTCCGCCTGGAGGCAGCGCCCCAGCAAACACTATAACGGCAAGCAATAATGATGCTCAGCTTCGCCCTTCGCAAGAAAGTAATCCTATTGCTGATTTAAACCCATTAATGACAGCCTCAGACGGCTTATTAGCCACCCAAGCAGATGTTGAAAATGCCGTACCCTATCGTGAAGCAGATTTACTGTCACATAAAACCTTTAAAGTCGCTAAAGGTGACACTTTTGGTGGCTTAGCCAATAGAGCAGGCTTAAGTCCAAAAGATGTTTATCAAATTACCCGTTTGCCTGTATCTAAGAAAAATTTACTCAAAATCATGCCCGGTGAAGAGATTATTGTCTCTAAAGATGCCCAAGATGAAGTGACTCAAATTAGTTATCAAATGGACAAAGTCTCTACCCTATTGATTTCAAAGTTTGATGATAAATTCGAAGAAAAGGTCAATGTTAAGTCCATTACCTTAGAAACGAAGTTCATCACCGCCAATATTAGTACTAATTTTTGGAGCGCTGCAGCCAGCGCCGGTTTGTCAGCTAACCATATTATGCAACTTGCCAACATTTTTGGTTGGGATATCGATTTCGCTCTAGATATACGTAAAGACGATCATTTCTCATTGATGTTTGAAGAAGAGTTTGTTGATGGCCAATTTATTGGTACCGGCAACATTTTAGCCGCCGAATTTGTTAACCAAGGTGAGCGCTACACAGCTGTACGTTATACCGATGGCGAATATTACTCAGAAACAGGCAGTAGCATGCGAAAAGCCTTCCTTCGCTCACCTGTTGACTTTAAATATGTCAGCTCAAGCTTTAATCCGCGTCGCTTACACCCAGTCACAGGCCAGGTTAGAGCACACCGTGGCGTAGATTATGTGGCTGCTATTGGTACCCCTATTAAAGCTGCAGGTCGCGGTAAAGTGATTGAGTCAAGTTATAACAAATACAATGGTAACTATGTCTTTATCAAGCATAACGATACCTACACCACTAAATATCTGCATCTAACAAAACGCAAAGTAAAACGTGGCGAAACCGTTAAGCAAGGGCAGATTATTGGTACTTTAGGAAAAACAGGTCGCGTTACTGGCGCTCACTTACATTACGAATTTATCGTTAATGGCGTGCATCGCAATCCAAGAACCATCAAGTTACCGCAATCTAAGCCAATTGATAAAAAAGAAAAAGCGCAGTTTGATATACTCAGCAAGCAAATAATGGCTAAAATTGAGCAAAACAAGCAGCAGCATTATGCCAGTAATTAACCTGTGATGCCGCGATTGAACTAGCGTTTCTCTAGTCACCCATTCCTTTGTTGGGCTAGTTTCATACAGAATCTAGCCCGCTTCATAAATGAGCCAATACCATGGATAAACCTCAGTATTATATCGGTTTAATGTCAGGCACCAGTATGGATGGTGTCGATGCTGTTTTAGTTGATTTTAGCAATAACCAAACCCGCTTAATCGCTACCTATACGGTAGCAATTCCAGAGCATGTTCTGCATCAATTACACCGTCTATGTAGTCCTAATAATGATGAACTGAACATTATGGGCCGCATGGACAGAAGTATGGGCTTACTGTTTGCACAGGCGGTCAACGAATTATTAGCAACCACCACTATTAATAAAGCCGATGTCATAGCCATTGGTAGTCACGGCCAAACCATTCGCCACATGCCCAATCTTGAGCATGGTTTCAGCTTACAAATTGGTGATGCGGATACCATAGCGGTTACCACGGGTATTAACGTCATTGCAGACTTTAGGCGCAAAGATATTGCCTTAGGCGGTCAAGGGGCGCCGTTAGTACCAGCATTTCATCAAGCGTTATTTGCTAAAGCTCACACACCACGGATTATTTTAAATATTGGCGGCATTGCTAATATCACTTACTTGCCAGGGGAATCTGATCAGGTTATTGGATTTGATACAGGCCCAGGTAACACCCTCATGGATGCATTCATTCTGCAACAGCAGCAGCTCAGTTTTGATGAATCAGGTCAATGGGCCGCATCAGGTAACACCAATGCCGAGTTATTAACTCACCTGTTAACTCACCCGTACTTTTCGATGGCCTATCCTAAAAGCACTGGTAGAGAGCTATTTAATCATGCTTGGCTTGAACAGCAATTGGCTGATTTTTCTCATCTAGCACTAGAGGATATTCAATCCACGCTACTTGATCTTAGCTGTCAGACAATCGCCAATGATATTAATCAACTCACGGATGCTGGCGATATTTTTGTTTGTGGCGGCGGCGCTTTTAACACTGAGTTGATGCAGCGTTTAGCCATGCTGGTGCCTAACTTTACCCTGTCAAGTACCACAGCAATCGGTATGGACCCCAAATGGGTTGAAGCCATCGCCTTTGCCTGGCTTGCTATGAGACATCACCACGGCTTAACGGCCAACTTACCCGCTGTGACTGGCGCAAGTAGAGCGGCGATCCTTGGCAGCTTTTACAGCGCTATTTAGTAAGTGAATAGATAGCAATACTAGTACCTAAACTCGCTATCAAAACTCGATATCAAAGCGATGCATATAACTGAACAAAAGTGAGTGGGGTTTCACCCACAAGCTTTGTTCAGCGTTAATACTTTTTCTTTAAATTCCCTCTCTTGTACAAAGTCACATTGTAATAACGGTAAATTACTGCTTAACTCTTTGTAGTGATTAATTTTTGTTCGCACAGCAGTATTCAATTTAAATTAAGGAAGGTTAAATGAGTATTTCGCAAAAAATGTTTGCAGAGTTTCTAGGAACCTTATGGTTAGTGTTAGGCGGCTGTGGTAGTGCGGTATTGGCCGCGGCTTTTCCTGAAGTAGGTATTGGGCTATTGGGCGTATCCTTAGCTTTTGGTTTAACCGTACTCACCATGGCATTTGCCATTGGTCATATTTCTGGCTGCCATCTAAATCCAGCAGTTTCATTTGGTTTATGGGCTGGGGGTCGCTTCCCCGCATCTGAGCTAGCGCCCTATATTATTGCCCAAGTGGCTGGCGGTATTGCTGGCGCAGGTATTTTATACCTTATTGCCACAGGTCAAGATGGCTTTAGTTTAGCAGGCGGTTTTGCCTCAAATGGTTTTGGTGAGCACTCTCCTGGTGGCTACAGTTTAACGGCGGTATTAATTACTGAAGTGGTAATGACGTTATTCTTTTTATTAATCATCTTAGGTGCCACAGACTCTCGTGCTCCTACGGGGTTTGCCCCGATTGCGATTGGTTTAGGGCTAACGTTAATTCATTTGATCAGTATTCCAGTATCAAATACCTCAGTTAACCCTGCTCGTAGCACTGGGCCTGCATTATTTGTCGGCGATTGGGCGGTATCTCAGCTGTGGTTATTTTGGCTTGCACCCATTGCAGGGGCGATTATTGCAGGTTTGATTTATCGCTTTTTTGAAAAGCCAGCTGACAATGCATAAGCACACTCATTAGCCATTGAGTCACGAATAAAAGAGCACCTTGAGTGCTCTTTTCTTTTTCAATCTAAAAGTCGATGTTATCATGAGCCACCGACGGGATTTGGTAACGCTAAAGCTTGCTCTTTAGCTGCTCAATTTAGCCAATACCGCAACCTATTTACTTATTTTATTGAGAATACACCATGAGTAGCAAACCAAAATCTATTGCCGACCAATTAAACATGACCCCAGAAGCAAGATACGATTACCTTGTTGAGCAAGTTAAGCAAGAGCAGCAAATCTGGAGCCTACAAGATCAAGATGGCTGCGTGATGCTCACCACTGAAGATGAAGATTGTATTCCAATGTGGCCTTCTGAAGATGCGGCAAAATTATGGGCTGTTGATGAATGGAGTGATTGTGAACCATTATCAATTCCACTTAATGAATTTCAACAGCGTTGGGTAAGCGGTATGGAAGAAGATGATTTATTCATTGCCGTATTCCCAGTTCATGAAGATTTGGGTGTAGTGATCCCACCATTTGAACTTGATTCACGTTTAACGCCGAAAAAGCAATCAAAGCACTAACTCTTAAGCAAAACATAATTCTTAAGCACAAACATAATACTTTAATACAGATATAAACCATGACAGATAAAAATGTGACCACAAGCGAGATATGCCCTGATAAAGATAATACTCCCGCAATGGAGCAAAGCGCTGAAAGCCAAACTAAAGCTGTTTTCCCTAAAAGGTTAATGGCTTTATTGGCGGTCTACGTTATCTCGTCCGTCAGCGGTTTAATGGCCCAGCAAGGTGTATTGCTCTGTATATTGACCTTAATGATGGTGCTCGGTATTACAGGACGTCAAAAAGCGGCTTTATACATGCTTCGTGGCTACGGGATCTTGCAGCTGGCCTTATATAGCATGCTACCTGTCATTATGTATGATCCTGACAACTTAGTCGCTGGGCCGACTACTTTTGATTTTGGCTTTATGCAAATGGTACTGCCTGATTGGATTATCTTTACAGCGCTAATTATTTTGGCATTAATCCAAGTGTGGATTAGCTTTAATGCAAAAGTGCTGAAGTGGTTTAAGCCGCGGATGAACTTCAATATTATTAGTTGATTTGATAGTCAATTTAAGACACAAAAAAGCCGTCACATGACGGCTTTTTTATTGGTCTCAGTTTAGCTATTAAACTGAGAAACTGGCCCCACAACCACAGGTTGTTGTTGCATTTGGGTTTTTCACGAAGAAACGTGACCCTTCTAAGCCTGAAGTGTAGTCAACTTCACCGCCAACAAGATATTGAAGACTCATAGGATCAACAACCAGTTGTACCCCTTGCTTTTCAATAGTGAAGTCACCTTCATTCACTTTTTCATCAAAAGTAAAACCATACTGGAAACCTGAACAACCGCCTCCAGTTACGTATACTCGAAGTTTTAATTCAGGATTCTGCTCTTCTTCTAGCAGCCCTTTAACTTTAGTTGCCGCAGCATCGGTAAATTGGATTGGCATTGCTGCATCTGTTTGTTCAGTCATTACTACCTCTAACTTCAGTTTCAGATCGGGATTATCTATTACCTGACTAATTTGTTCAAGTATTACCCTTAGTTCTTTTTTAGCTTTCTAGTAACTCTGCGATATCGAACGTTTGCTCAATACGTCCACCTCGTACCCCGCGGGCAGCTGAGACTAGCACTACCGCTTTTACACGTTGTAAAGCAAAGCCTTCTGGCAGGTTCATTTCAGTATCAAATATTTGAAAGTAGCGAAAACCAAATGCAAATTTTTCAATATCAATGTCAGATAATGAAATTTCAACTTGCTGTTCATGTTGTAAACCCACCAACACAATATCTGCAACCCCTTTAACGCTGGTTTTACGCTTTTGGTTTTGGGTCAAAATTAATCTTAATTGATAACTATTGGCGACTAAGCCTTTTGACAGTTCGAGACCATGGATAGCAATGCCATCCACCTCTTTTTCTGGTGACACTAAGCTGCGATAAAATGCTAACTCTTGTTCGATAGTTTTTTGCTGTTGCAGTTGTTCTTTGAACATGGTTTGCATGTTGCTATTGGCTTTTTCAGCAATTGATACTGCCATTTCAAGCCGTGAAATCACCAGAGATTGTTTCTGGTAAGCCGTTTGTAATGCCTGAATTTCTTCCGCATTAAGCTCGGGTTCTATCACTTCTGACATAACAAAATGTTGGCTCAGCACCCCAATGGTGAAACTAATCACAATCAGCCCAAATAAATACAGACCTGAAGTGCGCTTTTTTCGTTCTAAAACTTGCAAGCGGTTCAGCAAGCGACGATAATTTAACATTAGGTAACAAGCCTTTAATAAAATACAATGCTAACAATATGCCCACAGATGGAAGTTAGGCAATAAAGTGCAATTCAAGTTTAGTAAAGCCGCTATTATTCACACCAAAGCAGTTACACGCAAATATCTTCGTAACGATTTGAGAGATAAACTTTCTCAAGCGAAAATTAGTGTGCAACTTTGTGCGTTAGCGCTTTTATTTGCTCTCATTACCTCCGGTGTGATCATCTTATTTCGCTTAACCTTGAACTGGGCACAAGTGTATACCCTTGCCGAAGCCACCCATTTCACTGACACAGTCAGTGATTGGCGCACTTACTTACCCATTTTAGGCGCATTACTTATTTGGTTGGTGGCTGGTATTGGTTCCAAACGCTATCGCCGTATGGGCATTGCCTATGTCTTACACCGATTCAAATTACATTACGGCAAAGTGCCGTTACCATCGGCTGCGGGTCAGTTTTTTCAAGCATTAATTGCGCTAGTGGCAAATTTTTCAGTGGGTAAAGAAGGCCCAGCTATTCACCTTGGCGCGGTGAGCGCGAGCTTTTTAGCTGAAAAATTTAAATTGCCTGACAACAGTGTGCGCATTATGTGTGCCAGTGGCATTGCTGCAGGTATCGCCGCCATTTTTAACGCGCCATTAGCCGCTGTATTATTTGTATTTGAAGTGATTGTGCGCGAATACAAGATTCATTACTTCTTTCCGATCATGCTTTCAGCCATATGTGGTGCATTATCAAGCCAGTTAGTTTTCGGCAATATTCATGAATATGACTTAATCAACGTCACTCGTATTCCGTTAGATCAATACCCAATTCTTGCCATAGGCGGTATCGTTTTAGGCTGCACTGCGGCGCTGTTTAATCACTCATTACTTAAAATGACCGCCATTGGTCAGCATTGGCCTTTAATTTATCGATTAATGATTGCCGCGGTCATCACCACCTTAATCGGCTTAATACTGCCACAAGCACTAGGCTCTGGTGATTTAGCCATTGAAGCCGCCATTAGCGAGCATCCAAGTTTATGGTTTTTAGGCGCATTGCTTGTGGCTAAAATAATCGCCACCATTGCTGCAATCAGTTTTGGCATTCCTGGTGGCTTAATTGGCCCCTTGTACGGAATAGGGGCATTAATTGGCGCCATGTTAGCCCTTGTTAGTGCGATTTTTTTCCCGTCAATTGCGCCTTATGTTGGCCTTTATACCGTGATCGGAATGACGGCGATGATGGGGGTGTGTTTAAGTGCGCCACTAGCCGCATTAGTGGCACTATTAGAGCTCACCAATGACGCTGCGATTATTTTACCTGCCATGTTTGTCACTATCCCCGCCTTTTTGATTGCCTATCAGGGCTTTAATACCAATTCGGTTTTTTTAAAACAATTGGACATTATGGGGCTTGGCTATAAAGTGCCGCCGGTTAATCTTGGGCTGCAAAAGAAAGGCGTACGGGCGCTGATGGATAAACGCTTTGTGATCGTTAATGACGATAATGACTTACTGCTTGAAGTCATGAAACGTGCGCAAGGCCGCCCAGTGATGGTACGTAATGCTGATAACCAAATTGAAATGCTCAGCCTTGAGATGCAGTCCTTTGAAGATAAAACCACCCTTTCACGGCATTTGATGCACGGCGTTGCTGATACCGCAACCTTAAATGAAGTGTACGAGCTATTGTCACTAAAACGCAGTGGTGAAGTGTATATTTATCAGAATAATACCAATAATGTCGTTGGGGTCATTAGCTGGGCTAACCTATGGCAAGAAATCCGTTCTGGGCAAGTATAATTGGCGTGAGATCTTAAATAACAGAAATAATCATTAGCATGATTTAATATTGGTTCACTCTCTGTTAAAATCTCGCCTCAGCCACCCTACATAACCACTGAGTAGATAGTTCTATTTACTCGCCTAATAATTGGAAATCAGGCTGATGACACAGTTTACAGGTTCTCACATCCTTTCAGTTAACCAACTGAATATTGATTCAATCAACACTATTTTCAACGTTGCCAATGATATGACCCCTTATGCACTTCGTGAAAAACGAACCAAAGTGCTTGATGGCGCCATTTTAGGTAATTTATTTTTCGAACCTAGTACTCGCACTCGAGTCAGCTTCGGTTGCGCATTTAATTTACTTGGTGGCAACGTAAGAGAAACCGTCGGCATGGGCTCATCCTCATTGTCTAAAGGTGAATCACTTTACGATACTGCAAGAGTATTATCGACTTATTCAGATGTTATCGCTATGCGCCACCCGGACGCTTTTTCAGTTAAAGAATTCGCACAAGGCAGCCGCGTTCCTGTGATAAATGGCGGTGATGGCGCTAACGAGCACCCGACACAGGCTTTATTGGATTTATTTACCATTCAAAAAGAATTGGGGCATCACGGACAAGATATCAGCGGCATGCACATTGCCATGGTCGGTGATTTAAAACATGGTCGCACGGTACATTCCTTGTCACGTTTGTTATGCATGTATAAAGATGTGAAGTTCACATTAATTTCACCAACTGACTTAGCAATGCCTGACTATGTGATCAGTGACATTGAAAATGCTGGTCATCAGATCACAATTACAGATCAGCTAGAAGGTAATTTACATCAGGCTGATATACTCTATTTAACTCGCATTCAGGAAGAGCGATTCCCTTCACAAGATGAAGCGGATAAATATCGCGGAAAATTCCGTTTAAATCACAGTATTTACACCAAACACTGTAAATCTAACACTGTGATAATGCATCCATTGCCAAGAGACTCTCGTGCTCAAGCCAATGAATTAGATAATGATTTAAATAGCCATCCTAGTCTGGCAATTTTCAGACAAGCTGATAATGGCTTACTTATAAGAATGGCACTTTTTGCTCTAACACTTGGGGTTGAAAATCAACTACAACAATACGAGTGCCCCGTTAATTGGTATTCACGCAAAGCCGATAAATAATTGGCTAACGACTTAAAAGGATTACACATGACCCGCTCAGAAGCGCTTTTTGAACAGGCTAAACAAACCATCCCTGGTGGCGTTAACTCTCCAGTCCGTGCATTTAATGGTGTCGGTGGCTCGCCACTGTTTATCGAAAAAGCCGATGGTGCATATATCTTTGACGCTGATGGTAAAAAATACATCGATTACGTTGGTTCTTGGGGCCCAATGATCCTTGGCCACAATCACCCACAAATTCGCCAAGCAGTATTAGACGCTGTGGAAAATGGCCTTTCATTTGGTGCGCCGACTGAACTTGAAGTCAAAATGGCTGAAAAAGTGATTGAGATGGTGCCATCAATTGAACAAGTTCGTATGGTAAGTTCTGGTACTGAAGCGACCATGAGTGCGATTCGTTTAGCACGTGGCTTCACTAACCGTGACAAAATCCTTAAATTTGAGGGTTGTTACCATGGCCATGCTGACTGTTTATTAGTAAAAGCAGGTTCTGGCGCGTTAACTTTAGGTCAACCTAGCTCACCAGGTATCCCTGAAGATTTTGCAAAGCACACACTTACCGCGGTTTATAACGACCTAGATTCAGTACGTGCTATCTTCGAGCAACACCCTGAAGCGATTTCTTGTATTATTCTTGAGCCAGTTGCTGGCAACATGAACTGTATTCCTCCGGTTGCCGGCTTCTTAGAAGGCCTGCGAGCAATTTGTGATGAATTCGGCGCATTGATGATCATTGATGAAGTAATGACAGGCTTCCGCGTGTCTAAAAGCGGCGCTCAAGGTCACTACAATGTGAAACCAGATCTTACTACCCTAGGTAAAGTAATCGGTGGCGGCATGCCAGTGGGCGCTTTTGGTGGTCGTAAAGATGTGATGCAGTTTATTGCACCTACTGGCCCAGTTTACCAAGCAGGTACTTTATCAGGTAACCCAATTGCGATGACTGCAGGTCTTGCACAAATGGAAGCCCTTTGCCAAGACGGTCTTTATGACGAGTTAGCAGCAAAAACTAAACGTATTGCAGAAGGCTTTAAAGCCGCTGCAGACAAGCACGGTATACCACTTAACATTAACTATGTTGGCGGCATGTTTGGCTTCTTCTTCACTGAAGACACCAGCCCTATTACTAGTTTTGATCAAGTGACTAAGTGCAACATGGAGCATTTCCGTAACTTCTATCACCTTATGCTAGATGAAGGCGTTTATATGGCACCAAGTGCTTATGAAGCAGGCTTCTTATCAATGGCTCATGGCGAAGAAGAACTTGAAATGACCCTAGCGGCAGCAGATAAAGCTTTTGCGGCGTTAAAAGCACTGTAATCGCCCGATAAAATAAAAGGGGTTGATAGCATTGCTATCAACCCCTTTTTTAACCAAATAAGAACAAAGTTGCAACAACCCTGTTTATGTGATGAAATTCCGCGCACTGAAACAAACCAATATTAACTTGGTTTGCCTACTTTCATTTTAGCAATCTAGCTTTGCTAAGCAGCAATGGAAATATCAATATGTTTGAAGTCTTTCTCATATCGCTGGCAGTACTTGCCTTACTCAGTATTGTGTTTGAAGAAGTCACTCATATTAACAAAGCCAAAACCACGCTATTTCTCGGCTGTATTGCTTGGATTAGTTTATTCATCTCTGCTGCTGGCACCGACAAAACCCCATTCATTGCCGCAGAGTTAAACGACAATTTACTGGAAATTGCCACCTTGTGGTTATTTCTCATGTCGACAATGACCTTTGTGGCTTATCTCAACGCCAAAGGCATGATCCAGCTGTTAGTACAAAAAATCTTTCCGCAGCAAGTTTCTGTCAGAATGCTGATGCTGCAAGTCGGCCTTTTTGCACTGGTACTATCCACCTTCTGTGACAATGTCACTGCCACCTTGGTGTCCTTAGGCTTATTAACCACATTTAATTTAGCAAGTCGAATGCGTCGCCGTATGGCAGTATTAATTATCTTCGCGGTTAACTCAGGCGGAGTAGCCTTGATAACGGGTGATGTCACCACCTTAATGATATTTCTTGCCGGTAAAGTGCAAATGTCACAACTACTGATTTTGTTTTTACCTGCCGGCATTAGTGTGATGCTATTAGCGCTGTTATTCTCTCTAAACGCTGAAGGTCATGTCAGTACCACACCGGTAGATAAACAACTAAACCCTATTGATATCATTATCGGACTGATTTTCTTAGTCACGATTGTTCTGACAATGCTATTTAATATCTTATTTGATATTCCGCCCGTGCTTACCTTTCTTGCTGGATTATCGGTGATGTTTTTAGTTGGGCGTACCAGTCACACTAAAAAAGAAGAAATTCAAATTTTAGAGTACATTCGCCAAGTAGAATTTGACACTTTACTATTCTTTTTAGGGATTTTATTGCTTGTAGGCATGCTCAAGGAAATTGGCACTTTGGAGCTACTGACGCAGGCTTATGGGCTGTATAACCCAGCGATATCGAACTATTTTGCCGGAGTAGGCTCAGCAATTTTAGATAACGTACCACTGACTGCGGCGCTACTTAAAGCAGAGCCAGTACTCACCACAGCCCAATGGTTAGGTTTAACCTATTCTGTCGGTGTCGGAGGCTCACTACTAGTCATTGGCTCTGCTGCGGGGATTATTGCCATGAGTAAGATCAAAGAGCTCACCTTTGTGAGTTACTTAAAATACTTTCCTGCATTATTACTGTGTTACTCCGTGGGTTATGGCTTAACGATTTTAATCGCTAATCAGATCCATAGCTAAGGTGTTAGCTTTCAGACTAAGCGCTAAAATAATCAGAGCTAATAACTAAGCGCTAATAGTCTGTGCAGGCCCGATACTCTGCGCTAGTAGCACACATAAAACAATAAAGGCGCCATTGGCGCCTTTATTAAAATCAGAGATTAACTAAAGAAGTTACCCAAACTAAATTGCTGGCACTTTAAACTCTGAGCCATCGATTTCAAGTACCACATCTCTGGGTCTAATTTCGATAATTTTAAGCTTACCACTGATCACATCGCCTTCTTGAAGCTCTGCACCATCAATGTTTAACCAGCGATTATTTGCATCAGAAGAATAGACATGAGCCTGAATATTAAACTCTGGTACTTGTAATTGCACACTGGCAGGTAGCTCACCGTATTTAGGGATGCTATCTGATTTCGGAATAGGGATTGGGTCAAACTCAGCTTCAGTCACAGGTTTATTGGCTGATTCTTCATATTCAACATCTTTAAGAGCGGCTTGAAAAGCGGCCATTAAATTATTCGATTGCTCAGCAGTTAACTGATTTTTTTCTGGGGTGTTTTGGGTAGCGGTCACTTCATTGCTCACGCCTTGCTGCTCAAAATTGACGTTTTCAGCTGCGGTTGCCACTTTCATCTGCAGTGCAGTTAAATCCGATGTTTGCTTGTAGTTAGAATTGGCCCCTAAAATAATCGCATCTTCGCCATAGAGCGCGGTTAACTCAGCGGCAGTTAACTGCCTTTGGGAGTTATTCGAGCTAGCATTTGCAGTACCTGTTGAACTTACAGCGGTGGCTGCAAGCTCATTTTGCGATAGTGAGCTTACTTGACCTCGATTACTCTCATTCAAGCGATATTCATACTGGGTATTATCACCACTATTTGATGGACTCTTTGCAGGTGAATCACTTGAAGATAAGCTATTTAAAGACGAGTTATTTGAAGATAAGTCATAGCCAGCAACAGCTTGTGGTTTTGCCAAGGGCAAAGCCACTTTATTAGCAATCCTTATTTCTGCTGTGCCCGCTTGAACGGTATTTAAACTCAGGCTTTGTTGCGATGTGGCTTGCTTAACAGCTTCATTTTCCTGACTAGAACTTACCCCTGAATTCGCCGTTAAAGTCGGTTTCACTAATCTCGCTAAGCCCCAAGCAGATAACACACCTAATAAGATCACTGAGATTAACACCAGCGCCTTGCCCCAAAGCTGACGTAACCAATGCTGGTTAGTCGCTGGTTTATAACCAGCCCTTGGGGTTAATACCGCATCAGGTAATTCGCCCATCTGTTGCTGTTTTTCTTTGGTCACGGCATCTAATAAAATAGACATTAGCTGCGCCCTACTTTAGTTAATCTTGGGCCTTGCTTGCTGAGGTATAAGTTAAGCTGCACCAAGGTTTGGTTCCCTGCTATGCCATCAGATTTAAGTCCATGTTGACGCTGAAAGGCCATTAAATCTTGCTCTAAGGTATCATCGAAACGGTTTAATAATCTCGGCGCTCGTTGTTGCACCAAGGCTAAGTTATTTTCTAACCATTGAATTTGCGACAAACTGGATGTTTGACCAATTTCACTTGGCATTACTCCATCGGTTTGCCATAAAATTTCAAAGGTGCCGCTAAAATGACGGTTAAACCAATCCTTGCTGACCCAAAGCTGCTGCTCATTTAATTGCAGTAATACTTGCTCACCTTCGCGAGCTACCACAACCCCATAGAATTGCTTAGCTTGCTGATCTTCTAAATACACCACCGCCGGGTAATTAAGCCTTGCAATACTGTTCCAGTTCCCCTGCTGCTGATGGCACAACAGCCCTTGCTCAGTCGCTGCTTGGCAAGAAGATAAACCAATAATGGGTTGTTTTCCCCATAAGGCAAACAGTCCAGCAAATGCATTATCAATGCTGCGACTTTGCGCCATTGCGGCGCGGACAATGCTTTGATTGCGATTAACTTGTGTTAATGCCACAGGGACAACATCTTCAATAACAGCTACTTTATCAACCGCTTGTTTATTGACTAAAGCACTCGCCTGCTCTGAGCCGACCTGTTGAGGAAAAAAGCCATAAAAAGACACCCCAAAGGTAATCACTAATGTCGCAGCAATGGTTAAAGGCCAATGGGAGCGAGTCTCAACCGGCATTTCACCTAATACTTCAGCAGCAGCTTGCTTAACCATATGCTGATCGATTGGCACTTTTGATTGGCCATAACCGGCCATTAAGGCTCGTTCACACAACAGGTTAGTTAAGCGTGGAATACCGCCACTGTACTTATGTAATGCTTTACAGGCTTTTTTAGAAAATAATGGTTCAAAACGCCCAGCAACTTGTAATCGATGTTGCACATACAAGGCTATCTCTTCAACAGTCAAAGGCAACAAATGATATCTTGCGGTAATTCGCTGGGCTAACTGACGTAGCTCTTGACGCTTAAGCAGTTGCTGTAATTCTGGCTGGCCAATAAGAATCACTTGCAGCAGTTTTTTGGTATCTGTTTCAAGGTTAGTCAGTAATCTTAGTTGCTCTAACACCTCAGGGCGCAAATGCTGCGCTTCATCGATAATTAATACGGTATTGCGGCCATTTTTATGATTATTGAGTAAATACTGGCTGATTAAGTCGGTCAGTTGTTTAATTGAAGGAGCATCACCATAGCTAATGGCAAGTTCATCACACAAGGTTGCCAGTAACTCTTGTTCAGTTAATGAAGGATTAAGTATAAAAGCAGTATCCGTGTGCTCAGGTAATTGCTTTAATAAACAACGTGACACAGTGGTTTTGCCAGTGCCAACCTCACCAGTTAATAACACGAAGCCACCGGTCTCGCCCAGACCATAGGTTAAATGGGCTAATGCTTCTCGATGACGGTCGCTTAAGAACAAATAATGTGGGTTGGGTGCGATTGAAAATGGATTATCATTTAATCCATAAAATGCTTTATACATCGGGCCAAAAATCCTTATCTATAACTGACGGTTCAAGTTATATCTTGCCGTACTGCTTGTCAAAATTTAGCAGCAGAAATGTTAGTCGTGCTAAGATTTATCTTAAGATACTTAAGATAAAGCTCCTTAGGCAAAAACATTTATGAAAATCTATTTAGTGGGTGGCGCTGTACGTGACGGCATTTTATCACTTCCAGTCAAAGATAAAGACTATGTGGTAGTGGGCGGTTCAACCGAGGAGATGTTCGCCCTTGGCTATAGTCAAGTTGGCCGTGATTTCCCCGTTTTTTTGCACCCTAAAACCCAACAAGAATATGCCTTAGCACGTACCGAAAGAAAAAGCGGCCAGGGGTATTCTGGTTTTAGCTGCGATGCCAATAAAGAGGTAACACTGGAACAGGATTTACTGCGTCGCGATCTAACCATTAATGCCATGGCCCAAGATGACCAAGGCAATCTATACGATCCCTATGGCGGCATGGCGGATATTGAAAGTCGCCAATTACGCCATGTGTCGGATGCATTCATTGAAGATCCATTACGGGTTCTGCGGGTTGCCCGATTCGCGGCGCGTTTTGCCCACCTTGGTTTTACTATCGCCCAAGAAACAATAGCACTGATGCAAAGTATCTGTGACTCAGGCGAGTTAGCGTATTTAACGCCTGAGCGCGTGTGGCAAGAGCTAGATAAAGCTTTAAGTAGTCAGAACCCTGAAGTCTTTTTTGAGCAGCTGCGTAGTTGTGGGGCGCTTAAGGTGCTATTTCCAGAGATAGATGCCTTGTTCGGCGTACCTCAACCTGAAAAATGGCATCCAGAAATTGACTCAGGCATTCATACCATGATGGTATTGCAAGCCTCGGCTAAGCTCACTGATAAAAAAACCATTCGTTTTGCCGCTTTGGTTCATGATTTAGGTAAGGCCATCACCCCTGCAGAGCTTTGGCCAAAACATCATGGGCACGGCCAAAAGGGCTTACCGATAATCAAAAAGCTAGTACAAAGAATTAAAGCCCCAAATGAATACAAGGAATTGGCACTGCTGTGCAGCGACCAACATCAAAATATCCATAATGCGCTAGAGTTACGCGCTGAAACCATTATAAAGATTTTTGATAAGGGTGATTTTTGGCGCAAACCGCAACGCTTAACAGACTTACTATTATGTTGTCAGGCCGATATTCAAGGTCGAACAGGTTTTGAGCAAGCGCAGTATCCTCAAAGCGAGTTTTTAACCCATTGCTTTAACATTGCTAAAGAGGTCGATGTGCAACAGGTGATTAGTGATGGGTTTAAGGGCGCAGAAATTAAACAGCAGTTGAGCATACGCAGAGCTGAGGCCATTAGCCTGTATAAAAAAAGCCAAGTACAATAAGCGTTGCAATTGTAACGTTTAAGCATTCGTGATGCACTAAACGAAACCTTAGCACTACTTCAATATCAGAGTGATTAACCTAATACTAACGCCGTAGATTATGCCTTTTTACAAATTTCTACAGATGAATATCCTTATATTAATTGGGTTTACGCTGTTTTTTATGATTTTTTTTGCCATTTTGTGTAGCAAAATACAATAGCTGTGACATAATTAAAAGGCTGTTGGGTATTACTCCTCAGCAACTTATTACAACCTATAATGAAGGGATTTTCCATGAACAAGAAAGTATTAATGATTGCTGGTGTTGCTATGACTGCTCTTATCGGTGGTTGTGCAAACACTACTGCTTTAGAAGAAAGTGTTGCTAACCTAGGTAACAAAGTTGATCAACTATCTTCTGAAGTTAGCTCTTTAAAATCAGAGCAAAGCAAATTATCTGCTGATGTGAAAGATTCTAAAGCAGCTTCTATGGACGCTCAAGCTGAAGCTAAGCGTGCAAACGATCGCATCGATAACATGGCTTCTTCTTACAAAAAGTAAGAAA
This sequence comes from Shewanella sp. 10N.286.51.B8, assembly GCF_041469325.1. Lineage (NCBI taxonomy): Bacteria > Pseudomonadati > Pseudomonadota > Gammaproteobacteria > Alteromonadales > Shewanellaceae > Shewanella > Shewanella sp. 10N.286.51.B8. The sequence goes on along the minus strand of NZ_JBFRKG010000032.1, from coordinate 11,621 downwards.
CCATGAAAATTAGCTTATTTTTATAGGTTGATTATTAAGGCTTGAACATAGTAAACAGACTTAAGTCGTTTACCATTTCAAGCCTTAATTGTATCTGCAGGATTAAATCAACATAAGGGTATGCCGCGCAAACGTTAACTCTGTAATAAACTTACTTGGCTTCTGTTAGCTTTGCAGTAATCAATACATAATCAAATTCTAATCCTGTCACAGGATGACTCTTAATTTGATGCTTTAATTGATCATTAACCCGCCATGCAAGGTGGTTCATCTCCAACAGTGTCATCGCTTGTTCGCCGCTCACATCACCAGTAAAGCTAATCGATTTTGTATTAACCACTTCAATCTGCTTGGGTAAATTCAACTGCAATGGCTTTTCCGCTAAATTGTCATATACCTGCTGCTTCAGTTGCCATAAATGCCGAGGACCGGGCACTAACATTAATAATCGACCGCTGTCTTTTAACACCCTTAGGCACTCTTTACCTTTTAAAGCCACGTCAAATAGCGACACGATATCTAAACTGTTATCAGCAAAAGGTAACTTCTTATAAGGGGTAAGGATTAGACTAGCTGGGGTATTTTCTTTGCTGGCTGCAAATAGTGCGTTCTCAGCTTCAGAAACGCCCCAATGGCTAACATCAACATTAGTGCTGGTAGCAAGGTGTCGCAAATATAGACCATCTGCACAGCTAAAATTCAGGTGCTGTAGTTCGGTGCGCCCATCAATCAATTGATTAAATGACTCACTCAGTTTATCCATTAACGGTTTAAATAAGTCTTCAGCCATAAGAAAGCGTTTCGAGCGCAGTTGCTGACGTGACTCATTCGCGCCCTTGAACTTGGTTGAGGTAACAAAGGATAAATAGCCTTGGGCATTTTTATCAATATGATGCTTATTATCACAATAGTAGCCTGCTGAGGCCTGATGATAATGCAATGCTGTCGCACACTTAGGGCAGATCAAAATTGAGTTCATTACAGAAAACGTCCTAGACTTTACAGCTAAATTTAAGGAATAAAAAACGGGTGATAACACCCGTTTTTTATTTTTTTAATCATTGATGATTTTGTCTCTCATAATGATTAATCTATTGTGGTTTATATTACAGGAATATAAAGCCACATAATACTGCGCCAAGAGTTAGGCGATACAGCACAAATGGGGTCATGCCAATCTTGCTGATAATTTTCAAGAAAAAGTAAATACAAGTATAGGCTGCAAAAAACGAAACCACGATACCCAGTAGCACCTCACCGTAATTAATCACCAAGTCACTTGAAACGGCATCTTTAGTCATTAAAATCGCCGCACCTAAAATCACCGGTATTGACATTAAAAATGAAAAGCGTGCTGCAGCTTCTTTGTTTAGACCTAACATCAAAGCGGCGGTGATGGTAATACCTGAACGTGACGTGCCTGGAATAATCGCCAACGCTTGAGCAAAACCAATTAATAGCGCCTTTCTCCAACCGGTTTGATACTCGGTTAGCTCATTACGGGCCATTTTATCACCGACCCACAACAGCAAACCAAATATAACTGTTGTGATAGCAATTACCCCAGGGCCACGAAGGTAGGTTTCGATTAAATCTTTTGCCATAAAGCCAAAGAACACCGCCGGTAATGTCGCTAAAATGATCCACCAAGCTAATTTACTGTCTTGGGTATGAACACCTTTAACCATGCTCGCTATCCACGCATTGAGCATGAGCCATATTTCTTTTCTAAAATAGATCACTACCGCTAATAATGAACCAATATGAACAGCGACATCAAAGAAAAGACCTTGATCTTGCCAGCCTAAAACTTGCGCCGGCAAAATCAGGTGAGCGGAGCTTGAAATCGGTAAAAACTCTGTTAGCCCTTGAATGATGGCAAGTATAATAACCTGAATGGTTTCCATGATTGTCCTTTATAATATTAACGTGTTAGTGTTGCAGGGAAGTCAAACTCAATCGGCCAAATATGCTGGCTAGATTTATCGTAATTATCCCAAAGTAATTGATAGGGTTGATGCGTTATTGGGTGAGTTAATTGCGGCGCAATTTCTGCCAGCGGCCACAATACAAAAGCATTAAATAAAATCTCACCTCGAGGCAGTTCAACCGGTTGCTGACAAATTTCATTATCATAAAGCAGTAAGTCGATATCTAAACTTCGTGGACTAAATTTTTTTTCACCGCGAATGCGGCCATTTTGCTTTTCTATTCGTTTAAAGCTGGCAACCACCTCAGCAATACTCATATCGGTATCAGCTGCGGCCACCATATTTAAAAAATTGGTACCTTGAAACCCAACGGCTTCACTTTCAAACATCCTTGATAACTGTAATGGGCCAAATTGCTGCTGCAAATCAATTAATCCTGACTGCATGTGTGCAACAGGGTCAATATTAGTGCCTAGACTGATATAAATACGTGCCATTAACTCACTCTGTAATATAAAGAACAAACATGAAAAGATGATTAAATAGTGCTAAAACATGTTACTAAAATTGACCGCGCTCAATAACCACACCAACAGAGACTGCAGTAGGTACCGCACCAGGTTTCATCACTGTCACTTTAACGCCTTCAACCTTAAATTCAGTCATCAAACACTCGGCAATCATTTCTGCGACAGTTTCAATTAGCTCAACGGGTTTTTGAGTGATTAATGCAGTGAGGCGATTAGACACACTTTCGTAGCACAAGGCATGTTGATAATCATCAGTGGCAGCAGCCATTTTATTATCCCAAGCCATATCTAAATCGATGAGCAATATTTGCTGTATTTGTTTTTCCCACTCGTAGATCCCTATTACAGTTTCAATTTTTAGCTCGCGAATAAGTACTTTATCCATGCTTTCTCCGAGTTTTACTCATTTTTTAAAAAAAACAGCCTAAAAAAGCTGATAATGACATCAATTAACCGTTATCATGATTTTTGTCTTTTTCCTGAGCAACTAAAGCAGTAGGATAATGGCTAGCTATTTATGAATGATAACCATTCTAAATAGCGTTTTAAAAGCTGATAATAACCATTAAGATCAAGTGATATAAATTAATGGGCGATGATACCCTAAGAAGACTAAGGACACCAATTTGAGCGCTGTTACAATCACAATATTGATGATTATAACCGCCTACCTAGCCGGTTCTATTTCAAGTGCCATTTTGGTTTGTAAATTAAGAGGTTTACCCGACCCTCGCACTGAAGGCTCAGGCAACCCTGGGGCAACCAACGTACTTCGTATCGGTGGCGCAAGCTCTGCTGCCTTAGTTTTATTTTTCGACATGCTTAAAGGCGCCGCGCCCAGCTATTGCAGCTACTTACTCGGTCAAGATGCGGTGTCATTAGGGCTCATTGCCATCGCAGCTTGTTTAGGCCACATCTACCCGCTCTTTTTTAACTTTCAAGGCGGCAAAGGCGTAGCGACTGCCTTTGGCGCGATGGCTCCTATTGGCGGCGATTTAGCCGCCATGTTAATTATTACTTGGTTAGTATTTGTAATTATTACTCGCTATTCATCATTAGCCGCCATTTTAACTGCAATACTTGCACCAGTTTACACATGGTGGTTAGACGAGCGCTTTGTCATTCCAGTGGCAATGCTCTCTTTATTAATTGTCATTCGCCATAAAGATAATATTAAGCGCTTGAGAGTGGGCGAAGAAAGCAAGCTTTCCCGTAAGAAAAAACAAGCTAACTAGTTTTAACTCAAACTATCTAACTGATTATATTATTGATATAAAAAAACCTAAGCCATGGCTTAGGTTTTTTCATATCAGGTAATGACTTAATTACACTGCAGACAAGGTATCTAATGGCCAGCGCGGCTTGCCTTCTACCTCTAACGACTCCACCTGCCCAGCTTTTAAGCGCTGTAAGCCAGCAAAAGCGATCATTGCACCATTATCGGTACAAAACTCACCTCTTGGATAAAACACCTCACCATTTAACTTAGCCATCATGGTCGCTAAATTTTCTCTTAACCGAGTATTAGCGCTCACTCCACCTGCTACAACTAAGCGATTATAACCTGTTTGTTTTAATGCGCGTTGACACTTAATCGCTAAAGTATCCACCACTGCCTCTTCAAAAGCGCGGGCAATATTGGCTCTTGTTTGCTCATCATCAGGCTCTTTAGCGATGGTATTCGCGGTAAAGGTTTTTAAGCCTGAAAAGCTAAAATTAAGCCCTGGTTTATCTGTCATTGGTCGAGGGAATTTATAACCTGCCTCAACACCTTTTGCTGCTAACTTAGCTAAACGTGGCCCACCAGGGTAATCAAGCCCCATCAGCTTAGCGGTTTTATCAAATGCTTCACCAGCAGCGTCATCAACCGATTCACCTAACACCTGATAACGGCCAATACCTTCTACTTGCACTAACATTGAGTGACCGCCAGATACCAGCAGAGCAAGAAAAGGGAACTCAGGCGCATCATCTTCAAGCATTGGCGCTAATAAATGCCCTTCCATATGGTGAACTCCAATTGCAGGCTTGTCCCACGAATATGCCAATGAACGCCCAACACAAGCGCCGACTAATAGCGCGCCAATTAATCCAGGTCCTTTAGTAAAAGCGATGCCATCAATATCATCAACAGTAGAGTTAGCCTCTTTAAGCGCCTGCTTAATCAATGGAATAATTTTACGCACATGATCACGAGATGCTAATTCAGGCACAACACCACCATAATCTGCATGTAATTTCACTTGGCTATATAAAGCATGGGATAATAGTCCCTGCTCATCATCATAAACAGCGATTCCAGTTTCATCGCATGATGTTTCAATACCTAAAACCCGCATAGCATCTCGTCTTGATAAATTTGTAAGGGCGGCAATTCTACCTGTTGAGAAGATTTTATTCCACCAAGCATAATCATCAGTCTCAAAAAAATGACACCTTGATTGTCATTTGCGATTAACAAAGGGGTTTACAAAAGCATCGTAATCGATGTAGAATTCGGCACCATTTTAAATAGCCTTGGTTAATCTACCAAAACAGGTAGTGCCAAATTAACTACACCTAAGGGGTGATGGCGTATGCCAATTATTAAAGTACGTGAAAACGAACCATTCGACGTAGCTCTTCGTCGTTTCAAGCGCTCTTGTGAAAAAGCAGGTATCTTAGCTGATGTTCGCGCTCGTGAATTCTACGAGAAGCCAACTTCTGCACGTAAGCGCGCAAAAGCTGCCGCTGTTAAGCGTCTAGCTAAGAAGCTTTCTCGCGAAAACGCACGTCGCGTACGTTTATACTAATCTCACTATGAGCCTAGTCGAACAGCTAAAAGACCAAATGAAAGAAGCTATGCGTGCCAAAGATAAGGCGCGTTTGGGGACAATTCGTATGGCACTGTCTGCCATTAAACAGATTGAAGTGGATACCCGCGAAACTCTGACTGATGAACAGACAATAGCCGTTTTAACCAAAATGGTAAAACAACGTCGCGATTCTATAACTCAGTATGAGTCAGCAAATCGCCCGGAGTTAGCAGCAGCTGAAGCAGCAGAGATTCAAGTCATTGAAACTTTCTTGCCTTCTCCTTTAACAGAAGAAGAAGTTGCCGCAATCATTGATGAAGCTATCTCTCAGGTAGGTGCATCAACCATGGCGGATATGGGCAAAGTAATGGGAGCATTAAAATCTAAGGTTCAAGGTCGTGCAGATATGGGTGCCATTGGCAGTCTAATCCGTGCTAAATTAAACTAACAGATCGTTAATGTGTGAATAAGCCGTGCACCTTGCACGGCTTGTTTGTTTTATCTATTTGGTAATGCGAGACCTATAGCATTTATGGCGATACCTCGTGACTTTATCAATGAGCTAATAGCTCGAACTGACATTGTTGATCTAATTGATCACCGTGTACCTTTGAAAAAAGCAGGGAAAAATCACTCTGCATGTTGTCCTTTTCATAGCGAAAAATCACCTTCTTTTACCGTCAGTCAAGACAAGCAATTTTACCACTGCTTTGGTTGTGGTGCTCATGGCAACGCCATTGATTTTATCATGGAATATGATCGACTAGAATTTGTCGATGCCATTGAAGAGCTTGCCGGTAAACTCGGACTCGAGGTACCAAGAGAGCAAGGTACTGGTCCTAAAAAAGATCAAAGTTTAAGTCGTGACTTATACCAATTGATGGAAGAAGCGAATCTTTATTATCAAAATCAATTGCGTCAACACAGCGACAAACAAAAAGTTGTAGATTATTTAGAATTCAGAGGGCTCTCCAGTGATGTTGTAGAGCATTTTGGAATCGGTTTTGCGCCAGATGGTTGGGATGGACTATTAAGTCGATATCGCCAAAACCCTGCAGCACAAGACAAATTACTCACCGCCGGAATGCTAATTGCCAACGATAATGGCAAGCGATATGACCGCTTTCGCGATCGGTTAATGTTTCCTATTCGCGACCGCAGAGGCCGAGTTGTTGGCTTTGGTGGTCGAGTTTTAGGCGATGGAACACCAAAGTACTTGAATTCGCCAGAAACGCCCATATTTCATAAGGGAAATGAGCTTTACGGTCTTTACGAACTCAAGCAAACCCATAGAGACCCACAACAAGTATTAATTGTTGAAGGCTATATGGACGTTGTGGCGCTTGCCCAATTTGGTGTTGATTATGCCGTTGCATCACTTGGCACAGCAACAACCGCTGAACAATTTCAGCTGTTAGTGCGTAGTGCTAAAGAAGTCATTTGTTGTTACGACGGTGACCGAGCAGGTAAAGAAGCCGCTTGGCGTGCACTAGAAACCGCACTGCCTTTATTAAAGCCTGGTGATGTCGTTAGGTTTATGTTTTTACCTCAAGGCGAAGATCCAGATACCATGGTTCGCCAAGTAGGCAAAGACGGTTTTGAAGAGTTAATGGTCAGCGCCCTCGACTTACCGGCGTTTTTATTTGAGACCTTAACCAGTAAATTCGGTAGTGATAAAAGCTCATTGGCTAAACAAGCTATGTCGCTAATCGAACGTGTTCAAGACACTGTGTTACAAAATTTATTATTAGAAAATCTCGCCCATAAAATTGGTATGAATAGCGCAGATGATCTAAAGAAAAAGTTAGGTTTTGCAGTAAAACAGCAACAACCTATGAATAAAAAAGGTTTACAAGGGCGTGGTACCCCACTGCGATTAGCCATTGCATTATTAGTACAACGTCCAGAGTTAGGATATGGCTTAGCTGTACAACCCTCACTTGCACATTTAAAGATTGCTGGCATCGAATTGCTCAGTGATTTATTGAATTTAACTCGAGACCGAAAGTTAAACAGCGCACAACTACTTGAGATTTATCGTCAGCATGAACAAAAAAATGCGTTGATAAAATTGGCCCAATGGGACCACCAAGTGGCGGATGAAAACCTAGTTCAAGAGTTTAAACAATCCCTGATCTGGTTGAACAATCAATATATTGAACAACGCTATCAGGAACTGAGTCTTAAACAAACTCTAAATAAAGCTGAAAAAATTCAGCTCACGAAGCTTATTTCTATAATGAAAGGCATTGCTAAATAACATCTTTTATTAAAAAAATGTTCCCTTAAGTCATGTCATGGACTAGCGTACTTTAGTTCATAGAGCTATAATTGACGATTTGCTTGACACTTTGCCTCGGCAGGTGTCCAGTCGTTATTTCAGTTACCAACTTGGATGATATCTATGGAGCATACTCCGCAGTCGCAACTTAAATTGTTGCTTGCTAAAGGTAAAGAGCAAGGTTATTTAACCTATGCTGAAGTCAATGACCACTTGCCAGCTGACATGGTCGATTCTGATCAGATTGAAGATATTGTCCAGATGATCAATGACATGGGCATCCGCGTGTTTGAACAAGCGCCAGATGCCGATGACATGATGATGTCTGAGGACAACACCGACGAAGATGCAGCAGAAGAAGCTGCAGCAGCGCTTGCAACGGTAGAAAGTGAATTAGGTCGTACCACTGACCCAGTACGTATGTATATGCGTGAAATGGGTACAGTTGAGTTATTGACTCGCGAAGGCGAAATCGTCATCGCAAAACGTATTGAAGAAGGCATTAATACGGTTCAAAGTTCTGTCTCTGAATATCCGCAAGCGATTGCGATGATTTTAGAGCAGTTTGATAAGTATGAAGCTGACGAAATACGTTTAACTGACATTATCGCAGGTTTTGTTAACCCTGATGATGATGACGTAGCACCAACAGCAACACACGTTGGTTCTGAGTTATCAGAAGAAGAGTTAGAAGACGAAGATGATGCCGAAGATGCTGAAGACGAAGAGGAAGGCCCAAAAGGTCCAGATCCTGAAGAAGCTAAAGAGAAGTTTACCCAATTACGCGAAGTGTTTGAAAAAGGCTTAGCTGTTATTGAGAAAAAAGGCCGTGATCACCCTGAAGCCATCGGTGCTTTATTTGTCATTGGCGAGCTTTTCAAAGAATTCCGTTTAGTACCAAAGCAATTTGATCGCTTAGTAAAAAGCATGCGTTCTATGATGGACCGCGTACGTGTACAAGAGCGTTTAATCCTTAAGCTTTGTGTTGAACAAGCTAAAATGCCAAAGAAAAACTTTGTTAAGTTCTTCACCGGTAATGAAACTGACTTAACTTGGTTCCATGCTGAAATGAGCAGTAATAAGCCTTATGCTGAAGGCTTACGTATGGTTAAAGACGATGTGATTCGTTGTAGCACTAAACTTGCTGCTATCGAAGAAGAAACCGGCTTAGTCATTCGCGCAATTAAAGACATCAACCGTCGTATGTCAATCGGTGAAGCAAGAGCTCGTCGTGCGAAGAAAGAAATGGTTGAAGCGAACTTACGTCTAGTAATTTCTATTGCTAAAAAGTACACCAACCGTGGCTTACAGTTCTTGGATTTGATTCAAGAAGGTAACATTGGTTTGATGAAAGCAGTAGATAAGTTCGAATACCGTCGTGGTTATAAGTTCTCAACTTATGCTACTTGGTGGATCCGTCAGGCGATTACTCGTTCAATTGCTGACCAAGCACGAACCATTCGTATTCCAGTACACATGATTGAAACGATTAATAAACTTAACCGTATTTCACGTCAGATGTTACAAGAAATGGGTCGCGAACCAACACCTGAAGAATTATCAGAGCGCATGTTAATGCCTGAAGATAAGATCCTTAAAGTGCTGAAAATCGCTAAAGAGCCAATCTCAATGGAAACACCTATTGGTGATGATGAAGATTCGCACTTAGGTGACTTCATTGAAGATAACACGCTTGAGCTACCATTAGACTCAGCAACAAGCGAAAGTCTTAAAAATGCCACTCATGAAGTGCTAGCAGGCCTAACAGCCCGAGAAGCTAAAGTGTTACGTATGCGTTTTGGTATTGATATGAATACCGACCATACCCTTGAAGAAGTGGGTAAACAGTTTGATGTAACCCGTGAACGTATTCGTCAAATTGAAGCAAAAGCACTACGTAAATTGCGTCACCCTTCTCGCTCAGAAATCTTGAAGTCTTTCTTAGACGAATAGAGTCTCACTAAGAAGTTGCAACAATAATGAAAGCCCGTTAATTCGGGCTTTTTTTTGCCTCAAAATTACTTTATTTAATATAAAAAACCTCATGATTGCTTAACAGATAACCAATTGAATCTTTTAGTCACAATTCTCAGCAATTGGCGGGTGACAACCGTGAATAAACTTCGTATACTTCTTTCCGCTTTCGATAGTGACGACTATCTTAAGTCGGCCCCTTAGCTCAGTTGGTTAGAGCATACGACTCATAATCGTCAGGTCCCCAGTTCGAGTCTGGGAGGGGCCACCAATTTTGATAAGCCGTAGTAGGTTAGTACCTACTACGGCTTTTTCATATCTAATGATTCTGCCTGTAGTAGTGCCTGTAGTAACTACTATCTAGAATTAATAACGTAGCCCACCGATACAAGCCACCAGCCTTTTATTTTTTAAATAAAGCATCAAAATCACTGATATATTCATCTATACGATCCAGCTCGTTTAGCTTATAACTCAGTAACTCTCCCTCTAAAGATTCTTGGGGCGTAATAGCTTTTAAAGCAGGATAGACGCGATTAAGCACAAACATTATGGCTTGGCTGTCCCCTCCCTCAACTTTAATTTGGAGTTGCTTCAAAGCAATATCTGTAAGCTCTTGTGGCAATACATTTTTAAAGTTTCGGCTTCCTTGTGGTCGTCCTTTACCTACTGTATTACCTTTTTGGAATTTGCCCATTATCGTCACCTTCATAATATGCCAAAGCAAAGGCTGTGAAATTTTCATCTAGATTTTTGAATCATAAATCAAGCAACAACAGAACAACAAATGGGTGCCAAGACAAACACAAGCAAAACAAACAGCCAACACCACCAAAACAACTAAGCGCAACACAAAACCAACCCATTACATAATGAGTGCAAAAAAAAGGTTTGTTCATAAACCAATCAATAAAGTTGACTATTGGAAGTATAATTAGCGAGGTTTATTACTGTCTCTGTATGATTTTAATATGAATAAAATAATTGCACATTGCTGTCATGGGATTAATAAGCCAAATAACATGCGTTTATGTGAATCGACATCAATCCCCAATCACAAAAACCCTACTTATCCATTTAAATTCAGCACCTTAGGGCTAGATAAATGAGTATTTCTATCAAAGTATATTTAATTTTTTTAATAAGTTTTCTACTGACAGGTTGTGGTGATAGTACCTCTGCCCCCAGCACTCCAGATCCAATAACTCCAACAGATGTAACAGCTATAAGTTCTAAAGGAAATGTTGTAATAAATTGGACTAGTAAGACCTCGGAAAAATATGACCTGTATATTTCAACAGAGGAGTCTATTGAATTTAATAATTACGCTTCTTATGATAACTCTGAATGGATAAAAGATATTTATCCACCGTACTCTTTTAAACCGACCGATTATTCACAAGTATATTTTTTTGCTGTTGTAGCAAAGACAGAACAACAAGAAAGTGAGCAAAGTGCTATTGTGAGCGCTATACCAAGGTACTTAGATAATGGCAGCACTATCACTGATTTAAACACAATGTTGACTTGGGATCGTTGTAGTGTTGGGCAGACATGGGATGACGCAAAAAAGGCATGCGTAGGTGAAGTAACGAGAATGTCACACGATCAAGCAACTAAATATGCAACATCGCAAGGGAACGAGTGGAGGTTACCTGAATTATCAGAATTGACCACTTTAGTATTTTGTAAGGATGGTAAGCCTAATTACTTTTTGCCGACTGAGGATTATAGCTGTCAAAACCCCAATAATGACAATCCAACTGTTTACGATGCAATATTCCCCAATGTTGCTATTCACACCAATTATATTAGTAACACGCGATACATTGCCCCCTCAAGTACAGCTATATTTTACCATTCGGTAAGTTTTTTGAAAGGTGGAAAGAGTGGTGTTTTTGGTTCAGAACCTACTTGGCAAGCTGTAAGGTTGGTAAAAACACACACACCACCAAATCAAACAAAACTGTAACATTCGTTTGGGGTTAATAGCTGAAAAAGAGAATACATTATGTGTAACGTGTAACGCCTGACACCTTAAGCAATTCTGTCTTCGAACTCAATAATAAATCGGCTCATCGCAGTACGCCAGTTTCGGATGGGCATGGTC
>NZ_JBFRKG010000031.1:46537-88552 GCF_041469325.1 Shewanella sp. 10N.286.51.B8 | reverse complement strand
CCGATTCCACCACTCGGGCATAAGTGTTGTTTTAATTGTTAATATAACAACTAAACAAAATTTGTGGAGGCGCGACCCGGAGTCGAACCGAGGTCGACGGATTTGCAATCCGCAGCATAGCCATTCTGCCATCGCGCCGATATAAACATGATTTGGAGCGACATATCGGGTTCGAACCGATGACCTATACCTTGGCAAGGTATCGCTCTACCAACTGAGCTAATGTCGCGTAAATCATTTGTTTATCTTTTCAAATAAACCTGATGTCTTGTAGCTAAAACCTTTTGGTTATAAGCCGAAGCATCCTTGTCTACGGGGGTGCATTCTACCGATTTCAGTGTCGGTGTCAATTGCTGTTTTCAACAAAATTAACTGAGTGAACACTAAGTAAACGTATTGAAGTTTTATTGCGCTACTCAGCCGTTAAGTCTTTCCATGCTGCAGAAATATAGCTCATCATCGACCAGAAAGTCAGCACTGCAGCAATATAAAACAAGCCATAAGCCACATCGGTCAAAAATTCATTCGGCTGCCAGATCAAACCAACAATCGCCGCCATTTGCGCCGCCGTTTTGTATTTACCAATCCATGATACTGCGACAACACCGCGTTTACCGATTTCTGCCATCCATTCACGTAGCGCAGAAATCACAATTTCTCGGCCGATCATGAATAATGCCGCTAAGGTTAGATAAATATTATCATTTTGCTGCACTAGTAATACTAACGCCGTGGTCACCATTATTTTATCGGCAACCGGGTCAAGAAAAGCACCAAAGCGAGTCGACTGCTTTAATTTTCGCGCCGCATAACCGTCTAACGCATCAGTTACCGCAGCAAGCCAAAAGATAAATGCCGAAGCAAAAGGGGCCCACGAATAGGGAAGATAAAACACAACAACAAATACCGGCAATAAAACAAGCCGAAATAAAGTTAATGCTATAGGTAAATTAAAAGGCATGAACGAAACCAAATAGTCAGAAGCAGCGCCAATCTTGCCTTAATTTTATCCCCCTCGCAATGCATCATGGATTGTTTGTGCCATTTCTAGGCTAATTCCAGGAACTTTTGTTAATTCAGCGACACTTGCGCCCTTCACTTCTTGAATACCGCCCAAATGTTGTAACAATAGTTTGCGCCGTTTAGGCCCCACACCAGCAATGGATTCTAGCGTCGATGTATTTCGGGTTTTCTGGCGCTTATTTCTATGGCCTGTAATTGCAAAGCGGTGGGACTCATCACGGATATGCAAAATTAAATGAAATGCTGGTGAATCACTGGGTAATTCAAAGGTATCTTCCGAGCCACCAAACACAAAGGTTTCAAGCCCTGCTTTACGACCTTCGCCTTTCGTTACCCCGATCAGTAAAGGCGCATTATCTAAATGCACACATTTTTCATCAACTATTTGCTGTGCAATACGTAACTGGCCTAAACCACCATCAATAAATACAATATCTGGCACCTTACCCTTGCTATCAATTTTATCAAATCGGCGACTTAAGGCTTGTTCCATGGCAGCATAGTCATCACCACCGGTAATGCCATTAATATTGTAGCGGCGATAATCGGACTTGTGAGGCCCCTCACGGTTAAACACCACACAAGAGGCAACGGTACTTTCGCCCATGGTATGGCTGATATCAAAACATTCCATCCGCTGGATTGGGTGACCTAGCTCTAATGCTTCTTCTAATAATTGAAAGCGCTGCTCAACGGTATTTTTGTGGGACAGGCGCGTATTAACCGCATTGGTGGCATTGGTTAGTGCTAGGCGTAAAAAGTTTGCTCGCTCACCTCTGACATGTGTTTTGATTTCAAACTTTCGTTCTAATGCCGCAGATATAGTTTGTTGTAATCTAGTTAGTTCTTCAAAGGAGTGACTTAATAATACTTCTTTAGGAATTGTGCGCTGGATGTCGGCATTTAAATAAAACTGCCCCATAAAAGAGACGAGTACTTCTTCAAGCTCAGTTTGTGCTGGCACGGTTGGATAATAGCTGCGACTGCCAAAGATTTTACCATCTCGTATAAATAATAAATGAAAACAAACGATACCTGATGCGTAATGTACCCCTATCACGTCCATATCGCCTTTGTGATTAGACACTTCTTGCTGCTCAGCCACTCGCCTTAGGGCGGTGATTTGATCGCGAAATTGCGCTGCATGTTCGTACTCTAGCTCATTGGCAGCCTTATCCATCTTCACCACTAGCTCACTGATCACTTGCTGATCTTTGCCTTTTAAAAACAGGCTGGCTAATTTCACTTGCTCGGAATATTCATCATCGCTTACGCGACCAACACAGGGTGCACTGCAGCGATCTAATTGATACTGCAAGCAAGGTCGAGAGCGCGACTTATAATAAAGATCATCACACTGACGAATAGGAAACAGCTTTTGCATCAGATGTAAGCTTTCTCTAACTGCACCGCCATTTGGATATGGGCCAAAATAATGGCCTTTTTCACGCTTAGGGCCACGGTGATAAGCAAGTCGTGGATGCTTATGGCCACTGAGCAAAATGTAAGGATAGGATTTGTCATCACGCAGCAATACATTGTATTTGGGCATGTATTGCTTGATGTAATCATTTTCGAGCAATAACGCATCGGTTTCACTGTGGGTCAGTGTGACATCAATATTGGCAATACGCGCCACTAATGCTTGAGTTTTTACATGGGGAATATTGGCTCTGAAATAAGATGATAAGCGCTTTTTAAGATCTTTTGCTTTACCAACATAAATGACTTCGCCCTTGTCATCGTACATCCGATAAACACCTGGCGAAGAAGAAACATTCTTGAGAAATAACTTTGGATTAAAACGAGATGGCATCAACTATCCTAAAATAGGTGTGAAATACCAGTTTGACTCAACACCTATTAACTAAAAAGAACTGGCATCAAGCATTTTGTAGCGAATCGCCAAACGGGTCAACTCTACATCACCACCAATATTCAACTTGGCAAATAAACGATAGCGATAACTGTTAACGGTTTTCGGGCTTAAATTGAGCTTTTCAGAAATGTCGTTGACTTTTTCACCATTGGTGATCATCAACATAATTTGAAGCTCACGTTCTGACAGGCTGCTAAAAGGGTTTTCGTCTGTTTGACTAAACGGACTCAAGGCCATTTGCTGGGCAATCTCTGGAGATAAATAACGTTGCCCCCGAGATACCTGCTGAATGGCTCTTAATACCTCAGGCTGTGTTGCCCCTTTGGTTAAATAACCAGAGGCGCCAGCTTGCATGACTTTGGTAGGAAAAGGGTCTTCAGTTTGTACGGTTAATACGATGATTTTAGCTTCAGGTTGATAACGTAAAATTTTACGGGTCGCTTCTAAACCGCCCATACCGGGCATGTTCATATCCATCAAAATAACATCAGCTTCATTTTGACGTGACCACTGCACGGCGGTTTCGCCATCCGGCGCTTCGCCAACCACTTTTATACCACGCTCATCTTCCAATAAACGTCGAATACCGGTTCTCACTAGCTCATGATCATCAACTAAATATACTGAAATCAACTTCAACCCACCTTAAGCGTATTCTTCCTGAATTTTTATCATATCCTTACCGTTGTAATTTAGCCTATTGAACGAGTATCGCAAAGCAATATTAACCACAATAATGGCATAATTGTTCACTCCTTATGCAACCACTAACAACTAGCCCCTGTTGACGGTTAATTATTAGACTGTTGCGATATACAAATATAACAACCAACAAAAAACCGTAGCAGTTGCCTACTACGGCTTTTAATTTTTTGTGCTTCAAGTCATTAGAAAAAATTAGTCTTCACTATTTTCCATGAAATCATCAGAAAAATCGGTTTCCCAATACTTATAACCTTGTACGGTTGCCTGAGCTGCGGCGCCCATTAAGTTAACTTGATAGGTTTTTACACCTGTTACATCAACTGATTGGTTAGCTGAAGCTTGATCGCCACTGTCTTCATATTTAGCGCTCGCTTCTGCTTGAGCTTGGCCTTCATAGCCTGACTCTTTAAAACGTGTCATAGCATTATTATTCATAAATGCTTGCACGAATGCCATTTGCTTCCAGCCAATGCCAGCACCGACGCCTCCGGTTGCAAAACGGTAATAGGAGTTTTGGCCTTTAGAGGTGAGTACGCAAACACCGCCACCGGTTGATAATGCAAATAAGTAACTATTGCTGCCAGTGCACACGACATATCCCACAGAGCTCGCTACCGCAGCTTTAGCTTCATTGTGCTCAGCATAAATTTCTTGCAATGCGGCTTGGGTTTCTTTGCGGGCATTGGCTTTTTTAGCCTCTGGTGTATCACCTGTAGCACAGCCGGTTAACAGTGCTGGAAGCATAACCGCAGCCAGCAGCATTTTTTTACTGAAAAGCGTATTAGACATTGATATTTCCTCTGTTGAACAAGTATTGCGATATGTATTTAGCCATAGCAATTATCGAGTGTATTTAATGACAGCATTTAACGGCACATCAAGAATATGAGCCGCTTATATTCGGATCATACTCGCTATTCATCGTTTAAAATCACAAATGGCTTATTTAGCCAATAACTGCTTGTGAATCCAACAATAACTGACGATAACAGTACCTAATTCATAGCAAAATTTTGACAAACACTCCCAACACCTCAACTTTTATTACATGCTTTTAAACTGCTACTATGTATCGCTTTCATTAAATTTAGCCTTTATTTCAAGAATTTGATCTAATTTTTCAACAAAAAGTGGCACAAGCTGCGGATCAAAGTGTGTTCCAGCTTCTTTTTTAAGTAATTCAAGCGCCTTTTCAACGTGCCAGGCTTCCTTATAAGGACGCTTACTGGTGAGTGCATCAAACACATCTGCCACTGCCACAATACGGCCATAAAGCGGTATATCCTCTCCGCTTAAACCATTGGGGTAGCCACTGCCGTCCCACTTTTCGTGATGGGTTAAGGCTATAGTTTGCGCAACATCCATTAATTCAGAGTCTTGCTCGCCTAAAATTTCAGCGCCGATTTCACAGTGCTTTTTCATTTGTTCAAATTCGTCAAAATCTAATTTGTCGGTTTTTTTTAAGATGGCATCCGATATGCCGATTTTACCCACATCATGCATGGGGGCGGCGTGCATTAATAGCTCGGCATCGTCTTCGCTTAACCCTGCTGCAAGGGCCAATATATGGGTGTAATAACTCATACGGATAACATGCATGCCGGTTTCGTTATCTTTATATTCAGCAGCGCGCCCAAGGCGGCGGATCACGTTCAATTGATTTTGGGCAATTTCAGCTGTTTTTTGCCTTACCTGTAAGGCCAACAAGCGGCTTTGACTGGTTAAGGCTAACTGGGTTTGCACTCGCCTAAGCACTATGGGGGGATTAAAGGGTTTGGTGATGTAATCTGCTGCCCCTAACTCGAGCCCTTTTAATTCATCTGCCGCAGATATTTTTGCGGTAACAAATATAATCGGAATGTGCTGGGTGCGTTTATCTTGTTTCAATTGCCTGCAAACTTCAAAACCGTCAATACCGGGCATCATAATGTCGAGCAAAATGAGGTCTAATGTCATTGCCTTAGCAATTTTTAACGCGAGTTTGCCGTTCTTGGCAATTTTAATCTGATAGTCAGATTTTAATACACTGGCTAACACATCGATATTTTCAGCGGTATCATCGACCACTAAAATGGTTTGCCTTTCCATTTGAACTCCTATTAAACGCAAAAATTTTTAGTGAATAAGCCTCAATTACATGGCTGTTACTTTCTCAAGCATTTGGTTGGCAATTTCGAGACCACGATCCAACTCGTATTCCGACAATTGATAATCAAGCTGTTGATACTCATGTATTAATGGTTTTAAGTTTAAGCATTGTCCGTGGCTAATAAAATACTCTGTGGCTTCCATATCAAAATTCGATAGCATTGAAATGAGGACTTCTAAGGTTTCAATTGCTAATGACTTATTCAAAGTTTGATTTTCTAATGCAGTTTGGGCGAAATCAGCACCTATTGGTTGTAGCTTTGATAATTGCAATGGCTCTGATATTTGTAGTCGCTTAGGCAATAGCCGTTCAATGTCATGACATACTCCTTGTAACTCTATTGATAGTTTTGTAAAAACCCGCTCATAGTGTGCTTCAGATAGACTATCAAGCGTTTGTTCAAACTTTGCTGCCAATGTGGCAAGCATTTGTGCGCCAATGCTGCCAGCAACCCCTTTTAAGGTATGTACCAACCGCTGAGTCAGTTCGGTATCATTATCTATAACAGCTTGTTCAACATACTGCGGAAAAGCTTTTTGCCCTCGGATAAATCTTACTAATAATTTGTGATACAAGCTTATATCACCTTGAATTCGGCTCAAGCCTAGGGCTACGTCAATATGATCACAGGCAATTGAATTGAGGTTTAGGGCAAACTTAACGACATCGGCATCTGTCGTTTCTATTGCCGATTTCGCTGGCTTAGTAGTGTTAGTGGCAACCGTTGGGCTTATCCATTTGGCCATAGTGATAAACATCGACTCAACGTCAATAGGTTTAGAGATATGATCATTCATCCCAGCGGCTAACGCTTTTTCACGGTCACCAGCCATGGCATTCGCTGTCATGGCAATAATGGGCAAGTGTTGAAATTGTGGCTGCAGCCTGAGTAACGAGGTCGCAGTGTAGCCATCCATCACCGGCATCTGGCAGTCCATTAACACCCCATCAAAATCTTGCTGCGCTAAACACTCAATGGCTTGTTGACCATTCTCAGCCAAAACAGTATCAATTTGCTTATTAATTAATAACTCTTCAATTAACTCTTGGTTGAGATCATTATCTTCAACAACAAGCACCTTTGCTCCTACCAAAGAGGTGATCGCCTTATCGAATGGGCTTTGAACCTTAGTTCGAGGATCTGCTAAAGATTTCCCAGACACTAATGAAGATAGGCTTTGGGTTAATGTTGTTAACGTAATAGGTTTAGTTAAAATATGGTCGATGTGAACAGACATTAGACTCATGAGTAGCTCTTCTCTACCAAAAGCGGTAATCATGATGAGTTTAGGTTTAAGCTCGGGCGCAAGCTCGCCAATAAACTTAGCTACATCAACACCGTCAACCCCTGGCATTTGCCAATCGATTAAAGCAAAATCTGGCTTATTACCTGCCGCAATATATTGTATAGCCTCACGGCCACTGGCAACGGCTACTACTTGTAAACCTATTGAGCCCAATAGGTTATTCAGTATCGAGCGAGCGATATCATTATCATCAGCCAGCAACACTGATTGCCCATCAAAGCGACGTTTTTCCAAGGTATCGAGAGTCACTGACGTTGAACGACTTAACTCAAAAGGACAATACAAACTAAACGTACTTCCCTGCTCAAGCTCACTTGTTACCGTTATGCTGCCCTGCATTAATTCGGCTAAATTCTTACAAATGGCTAAACCTAAGCCTGTGCCGCCGTATTTTCGGGTAGTTGAAGCATCAGCTTGGGAAAAGGCTTTAAACAATCTTGATTGTTGTTCTTGACTCATTCCGATACCGGAATCTGTTACTGAAAAGCGAATGAAAGCCTGTTGGCTGGTTAACCTTTCGAGTTTGACTGCAATAATAATATTGCCACGTTCAGTAAACTTTACCGCGTTATTGGCGAGGTTAATGAGCACTTGCCCTAGGCGAAGTGGGTCTCCTAATAGGTTTTTAGGGATAGTATTATCAATATCAAATAGCAGCTCTAAACCTTTATCTGCGACCTTGATCCCAATGAGGTTATTAACATTGTTTAACACTGCTTCGATATCTAATTCGATATGTTCTAAAGCTAGCTTACCCGCTTCAATTTTAGAAAAATCGAGAATGTCATTAATAATCCCTAATAAGGATTGTGCCGAGCGATGGGTTTTTTCAATATAATTGCGTTGCTGAGGGGTCAGCTGGGTGTCTAATGCTAAATGGGACATGCCAATTATGGCATTCATCGGTGTACGAATTTCATGACTCATATTGGCTAAGAAATCACTTTTTGCTTGATTTGCACTATCAGCGGCTGAAATAGCGGCGGCAAGTTTAGTTTGTAATGCTCGCGCTTCATTAATGTTGATATGAACCCCACTGATCCGATCGGGAACCCCATGCTTATCAAAAGAGTAAGGTTGTCCAACGCTTAAAATCCAATCGTAACTGCCGTCTTTTCTGCGCATTCTCAGTTCATGGCGAAGAATTTTATTGTCACTTGCAGCCAATGCTTGTTGCGGATTGGAGATCAAGTTTTGCTCATCGGGGTGGACTAAATCAATAAAGGTTTGCGCGCCATTGATTAATGGCGACCACTTGTCATCCTCTTGACATAAATCAGTTGGTTCATAACCTAGCATCTTTGAATACATGCGGTTAACCACGACTTGTTGCTCATTAGGATAAAAGTCCCACATTCCCATTTGCGCACTTTCTGAGGCCACTTCTAACTTTTCTTCTGATGCGAGTAACCGATTGGCAGCAATTTTTTGTTCGGTAATATCAAACACAATGCCATCAAAAAAACCTGACATGTTATTGCCATTACCGTCAAACTGAGCATTCATTTGTAAATAGCGTAGCTCACCTGAGCGATTAATAATTCTAAACTCCGCGACAATTTTATCTTGCGCTTTGATGGTTTGTTCAACCATGACTTTTAAATGCTCTATATCATTTTCAAAAGCAATATCAGCAAGTCTTCTAACTGGATGTTCACCGATAAAGTCTGCCATTTTATAGCCAGTTATTGGTTCTATGTTGGGGCTAATGTACTGTAAATGGTAATGGTTTATGTCAAAATCAGTGACTTTATATCTAAATACTGCGCCTTGAATATTCTCAACCAATGTTTGATATTGATGTTGATTTTGTAGCATCTCAGCACGGACAGTTTCTTGCTCATTAATATCTAATAGAGATAAACGGATTTCACTAAATTCACCCGCAACATCGGTTTCAACACGGGTCGATAATGAAACAATTAAGGTATGACCAGAATGATTAACAAGCTCTACACGTGCATCAGACGTATCAATGCCTTGCAACACTTGGCTAAAGATTTGTTCGCCTTTAGCGTGCTTAGTGGCGAGTACGTCATGCCAAGTTAACGACGAGAAGTCTTTTCTGTCGTAGCCAGTAATCTGTGCAAATTGTTTGTTGTGTTTAGTGAAGCGGCCTTGAAGATCTAATGTGGCATAAGCTACAGCAGAGTTTTCATATAAATCCCATAAACGCTCTTCACGCTCTTGTAAATCTTGGGTTCGTATTGAAATAGTTTTTTCTAACCTTTCATTGTCAGCTTTAAAGCGCCGATGTACATGACGACTTAGCCACCAACCACCAAATGTCAGAAGCAAGCAAGAAATGGCAATAATACCAATCAGCATCACGACAATATTTCGAAAAAATAAATAGTTTCGGCTGGCTTCTTCAAGGGTCATTTCCGTCACAATACCAAAACCGTAGCGCTCATCCCATTTCCAGACACCGATAACATATTGCCCCAAGTAATTACGATAAGGCTGATAACTATAACCATCGTGTTTAAGGCTAATTTCTTTTGCTGCTAAGGTTAACGCTCCCTTGCCCCGACGGCCGTTAGCAGGTTGCTTTGATAATAATCTCTGCGGATTAGTCACAGTCAAATTAAGTACTGATACCTGACCTGCTTTTAATAAACCCAGTGACACCAAGTCATTTTCATAGCGACTGTGAGACAGCATTCTTCCTTGGGCATCGACAAAGTATGATTCACCAGTGTCACCCACCGCGCCACTTTGAGTCAGCTTGGCAAATTCAATGTAAGGGTCAATACGAAGTGACAAAATGCCACTGATACTGCCATCATCTTGAGTAATGGGGCTTAAGGCAAACATGGTGAGTGTTTCAGCTTGCTTCAACCCAAATGGGTTTGATAACGCCACTTCTGATGGCATAGGTGGAGTAATGACAATATTACCGGCCAAGACTTGATTAAATAGCATCGGATACTGTTGTTTAACGATATTGATTTGACCTAAATTGCTGTCACGACTTGAAGATATATTGACTCCATCAACTGAGATAACAAAAAATCCTAAGGTGCCAAAGGCCTGACTATAACGCCCGTAAGCTTCGCGAGACCAAAGCACATGTTGATTTCCGACAAGTGGCGCTTTTTTCGAGTCTAACTTAGCTAACATTGTAGTGCGCTTAAGTAATAAAGGATTTGTAGCCACTGCACTCACTCGGTTTTGCCAGCCCAAAAACCAAGATGCCAAGGCTGCATCAGTGGTTTTAGACACCGACTCCAAGGCTAAGCCACTTTTTTGCAAGTCATGCTTATAAGCAACATTCAAACTAATTGCAGCGATAGATGAGATGAGCAGTAAGAAAGAAACAATGATGAGGCTAAAGTAAATCCTATTTTTATCGCCTTCAAAATAGCGGGCAATATCATGATTAACTTGCGCCTTTAGACGCCAAAAACACCAACCTAGTAATAGCAATAACCCAACAATGACGAGGCTTAATAATAGATTCATGTTTATTGTTCCCCATACTGTTGTGCGAGACGGTTGACCTTGAATATCACGTCGCAATAAGTGCTTTTTGAGTAATAGTTAGTTGCGTAATCTCTCAGCTTTATTGCAGTTATCGCTATAAATATTGCGTACAGTTGATGATAAGTCACTCCAGGTTATTTCGGTTCGTGGTTGGACATTTTGGCTCCAACTAAACTGGCAACAATGATCGCCATATAAAACTGACCTGTAATCGCTTCAGAAAAAGCGAAAAAACGCGCCATTGGCACTGCTGGTGATATTTCACCATAACCGACTGTAGTCAAAGTGATGTAACTGTAATAAATCACAGTCGTTAAATTATCGGTCCAATTTTGGGCTTCAATACCATTGAAAGCCACACCAAAAATCTCAATCAGCAATAGATAAATAAACGCCCAAATAAGCCCTAGTAACAGAAATATACAAATAGATCCGATAATTTGATTAGTAGAAATAACCCCGCTAAACAAGACCTGCTTAGCGGCGCGCCAGCTGGCCAAAATAAAAAAAGTTAAAATGGTAAATAGCGCGATAATATCAAGGTTCAACAATTCAAAAACTGAGCCGATACTGGCTACCACTAAGATAGTAAACATCACCCCGAAACTTGAGCGAAACCAGTGTTTATTCGCGCCTAATCCAATCACTGAAATAGACAAACTCATCACAGTTGTCGAAACAACAATGAGCTGGCCCTGTTCAAAAAACTGTTCCACAAAAGCTGAACTTAACAGCACTAACACCAACGACCCCAGTAGGTAGCTGAAGTTATCTTCTTCAGACATAGGTTTAACCATTGCAACAACTACCCTTGTGAGTTCTCTGAGTTCGGTAACACTTCATCACCATCAACTTCAGCCGTTTCAACCACTAGCCATGCTGAAAATAATTTATAACTTAAAGCTAAAATCACCGCGCCAACAAACAAGCCAACAATACCCGAGAGGATCATCCCACCGATAGCGCCTAACAAAATCACCAACATAGGTATATCAACGCCACGGCCCATCAACATCGGTTTTAAAAATGCATCACTGGCACTCACTAAAATGCTCCAAATCATAAAAATAATCGCGGTGGTTGATGATTCAACAGAAAATACATACGCAATAATAGGACCTAAAACCAAAATCGGTGGCAATTGAATAATCGCGAGTATTAGCACCAGTAACATCCAAATCCCGGTTCCTGGCACCCCGACTAAAGCAAGCCCAACACCTGCTAATATTGATTGAATAAAGGCTACCCCAATCACCCCCTGAACCACACTTCTGACGGTTGCAACGGCCAATTCAGAAAACTCTTCACCATGTTTGCCAGCTAGCCTGACTGAGACTTTATGGAACATTTGGCTTGAGCCAGATGCTTTACCCATAAACACCCCTGCGATAATGATTGAAATTAAAAATTGCAAAATTGTCATACCAAAACTACCAAAAGCACTGGCAGCCTTAGTCGAAAAGCTTTTTATTTCATCGGCATAGGTTTTTACCACATGCTCGAGATCTGCAGAGACGTCTGACCAGAATTCATATAGTTTCTCACCAACAATCGGGAGTTCAGCTACAGAGCTTTTCGGCGCGGGGATAACTAAAGTGCCGTCATGTATTTCTGCGACAAAGTCCTGCGTGCTTGAAACTATCGCACCTGAAAATAAGTAGGTAGGTACCAATAATATGGCTAAGGCCAGCAAGGTAATTAACAGGCTAGATTTACTCACCGACAATCGCAGCTTGCTACTGATAAATAACACCACTGGATACAGCGCAATGGCGATAATACCGCCCCATAAAATGGGCATAATGAAAGGCTGAATAATCTTAAAACACCATATGACCATGATAAAAATCAGGGCTATTTTAATCGCGGCATCCACTGCCGCATGAGTAAACTCTTTCGAGCTTGATATTGGTTTATCACTCATAACTTATCTATCCCTAATTAAATGCTGTTGCGTTTTAAAATTAAACCTTAGTTAATGTATTGACACCTTTATGAACATCGAACTTATTGCAGTGAAAAGCCATCACAACAATAGGTGATTTTTCAGTAAACCTAGTATTGATAAACGAGAAAATTTGATTTCCGCCATTAAATCAACACTTAGCGTTCAATAAAATATAGCCTAGCGGCTACAATAAAACCGCCTAATCATGATTAGTTTGTAAGAACTTCCAATTTCTGGTTTCTAAAAAAAATGAAGCCACAACCATATAAACACCGACAATAAATAGCTGCGCAATACGAATATAGAAGTTGGTTGCGACATCGGCATCTGTTGACGAAGCCGTCGAGCCGACAACCACTAGCAAGGCTGAAAATATCCCCGCAAAAATAGGCGCTTTAGCAGGATCATCATAAATTTTTTGTGCAAAAAATAACGCGGCTATCATAGTGAGCCCGATATAAAACGCTAACTCAGGCACGACAACTAACATGTTATAAAAAATAATCGCCAGCACACCACCTATGCCATTAGTGAGTAATAAAAACAAACTCACTTTAACGCTCTTAGTGCCGGCCGTTTGCAAAGATAAAATTGCAATAAATATCATGGTCAGTAATGCGCCGGTCACCTCAAATAAAAAGAAAAAGGTGATCACCGGAAATGAAATAATTAATGCCCTAACTGACTCGTAAAGCCGCTCGTCATTAGATAATTCTGACTCAGAATGAGTTTCTTTTTCTGGTGCTAAATCAGGCAACAAAATATGCAATAAAGTAAAAATGATGACCGCCACCACGCCTGAAAAGCTTAAGCCGACACCAAAAAAAATCGCCGCACCTGGATGTAAAATCCCTAAATAGGGTAATACTAATGTCGAGACAATTAATATAGTGGCGAAAAAATTCCACTTGGGATCAGAAAACAGGTAATAGGCCCATAGCATCATTAATGCGAGTAATGGCAACAGTACAAATGGATATTGAACCGGCCCAAAACTCACCATCCAAGCAATGGCAATAGTGACCACCATTGAAATAAGCAATTCGTAAATGGTTTGCACTGTCGGCACCACTCTATCAACTAAAAACTTAGCGACAAACACCGGTAGTATAAAAGCTAATTGCCAATCAAACACCGCAGCTATGGCCACTGCAATGCCTATCCCCAAAGTGAAGCGTAATACTCGACGGGTAAATATCGCCTCAGCAAATTGAGCATTAATGGCTTTAAAGGCTAGCTCGCTATCTGACATAGGAGAACCAGCTAACGACTCGGATCCAAAACTTACCAAATAAGTTCATCAGTGAACTTTCTTCGGTATACACCATGACATCCGCTTGACCGCCGACACGTCGCAACCCTTTAGCCTCTTCGTCATCAAAATGAATGGTTACAGGAAATCGCTGAGATTGTCTTAACCAACCTGTTTGGCCTGTTGTTTGAGCCAGCTTTCCCGTTTGTTCACTTTGTCCCCAATCAACACCATAATCGATATAGGCTACTTTCCCAGTAAAAACCTCACCCGGAGCATAATCCAGTGCAAACTCGACTTTATCGCCCGCTTGCATATTGCCTAAGCTATTTTCTCTAAAGTTCGCTTCAATCCACACATCTTCAGATGAAATAAAGGTCATTACCGGTTGACCAGCGTTAGCATAAAAACCTTCTTTTAAACGAAAGTTTGATGCCACGCCATCGGTGGGCGCTTTAATTTCGGTGCGTGCCAGGTTAAGTTCAGCTTGCTCTAAGGCCAATAACGCTGATTTTACCGCGGTATTGTTTTCACCTTCTGAGCCCAACCTTTCTTCTGCTTTGGCTAAATCTGCTTTAGCACTAGCGACACCCGCTTCTGCGCTAGCAAGTTCCGCTCTAGCATTGTCGGCATCAGCCTCTGACATCACCTGCTGCTCAACCATGGTAAAAATACGCTTAGATTGTACTTTTGCATTAGTAAAGTTTGCCTCCGCATTAACAACCTTTGCTTTTGCAGCGGTGACATTAGCGGTTAAAGCTCCCATATTTTGCCCAGCCTGCGTCACATTTTGCTCAGCGGTAAATAATGCAATCTCATAATCTCTTGGGTTAATTCTCGCAAGCACCTGCCCTTTACGGATCAAGGTATTTGGCGTGGTTAAAATTTCAATTACCTCCCCTGAGACTTGCGGGGTAATGGGGACCACAAAACCGCGAACTCGACCTAAATCAGTTGAAGGAATATAACGATCAGCAATAAGATGAAACACAAACAAAAAAGCGACCACTATCAGTATGATATTGGTCGCTTTTCTTATTTTCTGATTTTTGGACTTATCCGCTGCGCCATTAGCAACATGAATGTCATCTGTAGGCGTTGATAAAACGGCTTGCTCCGGTGTATTTGCCGGTAATTCAGTGGATGAAATATCGTTATGCTTATCTGCCATACCCTTCCCTTGCATTGAAATCAATTGCATTACTTTTTAAATTAACGGCTTGCATGAGCTAATAATGTTAATAAATAGTAGAGTTGTTACATTAACGTCAGTATAGGATTATTTTTGCTCAAAACTCAACACTCTAGCTCAATGAACAAGCAAGAAAGCTGTGTTTAAGCCCTTTACTTAAGTTATTGATTTAACATTTTGATTTTAACTAATGATTTGAACGGCCGTTTGAGAAGGCCCTTGCTGGGGAATTGCATTAAATTGCGATGTATATTGTTACTATTACTACTTAAGAATCTATTTTAAATTAAGTGTATTCTTTAAAAGCTGCTTGGTTTTAATTGCCTAATATTAAAAAAGCAAAGCAAGTATAAAGATCAACTCAAAAGCATTCCTACAGAATGAAAAATCCTAATTAGACAAATCAAGACCTTAATTTCACCACTAAAAAACTAACATCTGCAGCTGGTAATAATCTGCCCATTTTTCACGCCAGATAAAGGTTTAGAGCTTATAAATTAAGCCCTAGCCAAATTTTTAACTTTTTTGTATATCGCTCTTAATGGCTTAATTTTTGAAAATTGCATTCTAATCGTCTCAGCAAGGTATTTTTTATTTTTAAACCGCTTAAGACCATTAGGCGCAATCATTTGGTTTGTATCAACACAATAAACAAACTTGTTAGACCGATTAGCAATTTCAATTGCTTGCTGATAATCACTTTCGATAAATAACACATTTGGGCTACGCTTAAAGTAGTCTGCCTTATGGGAAAAATAATCTACTTGGGCCCGTCTTGCGGCTTTTGAAGGCAAATCTAACATTTCTAGTTTGTTATAATTAACGCCATGTTTTGCCAGCCATTGCTCAGTATGTGGTCGAAATTTTTCTAACCTATTAGTTATCAGCACATCAACTTTCATGGTTGGGATAAATCGAGGAGTCGCATCAGCGAGAAACTGAATATATTTCTCCCCATCATCATTTTGTTCCTCAGTTGGATCCTGGCACAGGACACCATCAATATCGACACAAGCCTCAGTCACGATAGGATGATGAAATAAGTTCCATTCAAAAACCCGTGGAAAGTCCACATGCTCAAAAAAGATATCAACTTTGTCACTGACAAGCGCAGTGGTGTAAATCGCAGCTGTGGTCACCTTGCCTTGGAAGCTGCTAGGTATTTTGGCTAGCGCATCTATCATCGAACCACCAGTTAGAATGCTGTCATCGACAATTAAAATGTTGCTTGCTTCATGGGGGAAGTTTAAGGCTTTTTTGGCATCACGAGTAATGCCTTTACCTAACTTATCATTGCGAATAAAAGCAGGTAAATCGATACAGTTAGCATTGAGCAATAACGCCACCATATATGCAGGTACCATTCCACTTCTTGGAATACCTACAATTAAATCAAAGTCTTGTTGATTGATTTTGTGAATATTATTTTTAATATCATCACTCAAATCACAAAAGGACTTATAATTCATAGCAAACTCCAATGTTCATAGATTACAGCCCGATGCTTCAAAGCAGACGCTGTTAAGCTTAAATTCTACTAAATACTCATAGAGTATTGGTCCGTAGCCGCAACTACTATGCCGCCCAATACATACCGAATCATTAACCTATGTTGTTTGAGTAAAGTTCAGATTCGATCCCTCAAGACTCTACTCTAACTAATGCAATTTATTGAATTTAGCCATAACAGCATGCTTTATCAATTGTAGCTTGGTCTAATAAAATACAAATAACCCTTTAACAGCCTAAATTAAAAATACGCCATAAAAATGACAGTTTTAAGTCTAAATCAGATTAGTAAATTATCAAATCTACAAATATCAACAAACAGGATAAACATCAACCTTGCCTGTAGCACTACACAGTTTCAGCCAATGAACAATTAAGCGGATAAAAAAAATGCCACAGATAAAAACAGATATTATCTCATATAATCAATAAGTAAGTGACTCATTCAAAAATAGACACACTATATATATATTTTATTAAAGCAAAATAACGACTCAAGATGATAATTATTTCAACCATAAGTCGTAGCTAAGAGTTGAGTTCAATTCACTTCAATATGAGTAAATCGCGACAAGCTTCGAAATTACCAATTAAAGCTGATCTTAATCATAAAATTAATTAATTTCAGTTTTAAAATCTAACCTCTAGAACTTCTTATTTTTTATTGTCTATCTTGAGTTTTATTACCCTGTGGAACTTCAAATTGACTATCATGATTTTGTTTTTCAGAAACTGAAATTACTTCATATATATAACGTGCTAATGCCTCTTTTTCCACTCAATTACTATGTCATCGACCATACGAATTAAAACTGAAATACGGCCGCTAAGTATTCTTTATTACTTTTATAGCTTCTGCCCTGTGTAAGCAGTTCATCACGGTACTTCATCGCATCGGCCGAGGTAATATCGTTAGTGCAAATAGCTTGAGTGCTTTTTGGTGACCGGTTACCGATTGTTGGCAGTAATTTAATGAAGTGAAAGGTTCGCTGTTCAAGTTGTTTAATAGAGAGTGGTCTAATGCCTGACTTCTCTTTTGAAGTAACAAAACCTGCTAGAGCATCATGTAACGTCACCACGGGCATTGCTTGGGCTACAGCCGTGCTTTCACGGTGTTGTGGCAGCTTAGTGTCTCTGATGGGGATGCTATAACTTGCTGGCTTTGTACTGATGGTTGACTTGTTTTTCTCAAATTCACTGCGAAGACTGTTAATCACTTCATCAACATAACGAATAAAGTCATTGATACAGGTTTGATGGTCTATGGTATTGATGATTTTTTTCAGCGTGCCTGCGACATCGATATTGCGAATAACCGCTTGTGCTCTGTCACGAGTCAACAAAGAAACTTTAATATCAAAAGGAAAGCCTTTATCGCGTAACGATTTGGCTAAACAGATACGTGTGAAGTACACGTTATTAGGAGCTCTGCTGATGCGAAAAGCAGGGATATTGACTGAGTCAATCCTCTCAAGGAAGATAAGTGACTATAAAACAGGCACTTCAAACACTAGACAATAAAGTAGTTTTGAATTGATAGTATTAATCTTCAATATTTTTAGTAAGTTAAACGAAAAAAGGCTCATCATTTCTGATGAGCCTTTCGTCTTAAATATGGCGGAGAGATAGGGATTTGAACCCTAGATGGGCTACAAACCCATGCCGGTTTTCAAGACCGGTGCATTCGACCACTCTGCCATCTCTCCGAACGCCGAGAATAATATAAGTATCAGACCTCGTTGTAAACCGGAATTTATAAAAAAACATTCAAATGCTCATCAAATAAGCTTTTAAGACATTTTTCCACCTTTGTTGGCTCATTTGCTAATCAGGTGAGTAAAAATCACCTTCTACACCACTGGATTCCCTCACCTTTTCTATCAACAAACACGCTTTTAGCGATTACATTTTGTTTAAAGAATTACGCTAACCCCCAAATAAGAAGCAGCAATGGCCTTGAATATAGCAATCCAGTGTCATATTTTTCCAGCAAGCCCATAGATAATCCGCAAAGCATCGAACATTTCAATGATATGACGATAATATATGCTAAAATCGCTTTAACTATTTCTGATACTTAAAGCTATGACCACAACTTTAATTTCTATACCCAAACTTGCTCCTCAGTTTACGTTACCTCAATCTTTACCTTCTACTGCTTATCTAAGCCATTTATTGTTGGGACAAGAGCGTTGTTTAGATGCATTTAATTTAATGACTAAACTTGCACACCAACATTTATTTGTCGCTGATTTTGCGGGTATTGAGCGTGAACTGTTTATTAAAGCCCTTGTGAGTCAGGCTAATACGCCATCAGATTCCTTTTTGGTTGCGACTAAAAGCCAAGATGAAAATCACAATTTTAATTTCCGCTGGCAGGCTGAGTTACCGGCAGAGAATGTTGGCACTGTTGCGCATCAAAATACCCTTTACAGCTATGTTAGTGGCTCTATTCGCCGCGCTGATCTAGTCGGTAAAATGCATAAGACTGATAAGTCTAGCCAGTATAAAGCTGGCATTTTAGCCTCCAACCATTTCGTTTTTATTGATGCTAACTCTTTATGGAAACGTGAAGGCCTGTGGGATTTTGTCATGCAGATCCTCGAGCATAAACAATATAAAATTAGCAACGATATCGCGCCAATCCCACTCAATTGTAAAATTGTGCTAATGGGCTCAGCTAACTTGTTTACTCATTTAAGAACTGAAGACAGAGTTTTTTATAAAAACTTTCCACTGCTTGGCGAGGTTAACTCAGAAATTGATTTAACTAAATATAATGAAACTCAGTACCTGCAATGGCTAAATAGTTTAGCTGATGCCTATAACATTCAATTAGAGCCATCAAGCTTGATACCGCTATTTAATTACAGCGCCAAACTTACTGAGCATCAGCAACGCTTAAGTTTATCAATGCTGCAAATAGTTCAGGTACTGACTCAAGCTAAAGCATACTCTAATAGTGCTTCGCTCAATTCAACTGCCATAGCAAAAGCTCTTAGACAGTCAAAGTCACGCCATGACAGTTCTGAGGTTTATTCAGCACAAAACTTTGATGATAATTTCATTAATCTGCAAACGAGCGGTGAAATAATCGGCCAGATTAATGGCTTAACTGTGATTGACACTGATGATTCAAGTTATGGCGAGCCGGCAAGGATCACTACCTCTGTCCATTATGGTGACGGTGAAGTGATTGATATTGAGAGGAAATCAGAGTTGGGCGGTAATATTCATACTAAAGGTATGATGATCCTTTCAGCTTCCTTGTACCGTATTTTTGGTCGCGATGTACCTTTGCATTTAAATGCCAATATAGTGTTTGAGCAGTCTTATCAAGAGATTGATGGCGATAGTGCCTCTTTAGCTGAGTACTGTTGCTTAATGTCTGCCATTGCCGAGCAGCCGATTAACCAAGCATTTGCCATTACGGG
Source organism: Shewanella sp. 10N.286.51.B8 (assembly GCF_041469325.1). Classification (NCBI taxonomy): domain Bacteria; kingdom Pseudomonadati; phylum Pseudomonadota; class Gammaproteobacteria; order Alteromonadales; family Shewanellaceae; genus Shewanella; species Shewanella sp. 10N.286.51.B8. The sequence goes on along the minus strand of NZ_JBFRKG010000031.1, from coordinate 68,668 downwards.
CGCACTAGATCAATTCGGCGCGGTGCAAGCCATTGGTGGTGTGAATGAAAAGATCGAAGGCTTCTATCATTTATGTAAGCGACGTGGCTTAACAGGTGAGCACAGCGTTATTATTCCTAAATCGAATGTGCTACAACTAAACCTTGAAGCCGAAGTTATTGAGGCCGTTGAAAAAGGCTTGTTTCATATTCATGCAATTGAGCATATGGATCAAGCTATCGATTTATTAATGAAAGCTCCAGCAGGGGTAAGAAACGAAGACAATGATTTTCCTGCTGAATCAATTTATGGCCAGGTCCAAACACGTTTAGAAAAAATGGCTGGCCACGATGATGAAGAGCTCGAATTAAGCTTTTTACAAAAAATATTAATGAAATTAAAGATATTATAGTGATCGGAGTTGTTTAGCTTACACGTGTTCGCTATCTTGTCAGCCTATTCGTAATAAAGTGGTAAATATTTAAATGAAAAGAGCTAACAGTTTCACTAAAGAAGAGCTGATCGCATGTGGTAATGGCAACCTTTTTGAGCCTAACTCACCACGTCTGCCTGTCGATAATATGTTGATGATAGATAGGATCACAACCATTAATGCTGACGGTGGTGAATATGGTAAAGGCGAAATAGTCGCTGAACTCGATATCACCCCTGATTTATGGTTTTTTGACTGCCACTTTAATGGCGATCCTGTGATGCCAGGTTGCTTAGGTTTAGATGCCATGTGGCAATTGGTTGGCTTTTATTTAGGCTGGGAAGGCGCAGAAGGTAAAGGGCGCGCACTTGGGGTTGGCGAAGTAAAGTTCACCGGGCAAGTATTACCGGAAGCGAAAAAAGTCACCTATAAGCTCACTTTAAAACGAAAGATTCACCGTAAGCTGGTTATGGGGATTGCTGATGCCACTATGGAAGTGGATGGCCGTGAGATTTACTCGGCTACTGATTTGAAAGTCGGTATTTTTAAGGATACCTCGACCTTTTAAGCATTTCACTGAATATGAATAGTAATCACTGTTAGCTAATGTTGCTTTAGGTTAACTTAGCTAAACGGCATTATTTTGCCCTCAATCAACCCCCTGAGGGCAAAGATATTAATATGATGCCTTTTCATTTATTTATTAAACAAACCACTCATACGTCCATCTACGCCTTCTCTCCAACCACCTAACCATTGAGATTTAGAATCTAAAGTTCCGTAAGGGCAAAGCTCCTTAGAGCGCCCTGCAATACCTGCTTGGAATCCCTTAGAAAAAGCTCTATCTAACTTATCTCTTTTTTGTCTTTTCATTAACACATCCTCATTTTGTTAATCAAGAAGCGTTCGCTTCAGCATTAGAAATAGGTGAAATTTCACACAAGATCAATGCAAAAATATGACAAAATTATGTGTTTTTAATTAAAGTATTGAGATAAAAAGCAAAAAAAAATCGAGGAATAATCCTCGACTTTTAGTTCAAAAAATGCTCTCTACTTAAGCTTGCGACGACGTAACCAAAGTAACGGCAGAGCGAATAACCAAGCAAAGCTAGCCGCCCCTTTTCTTACATAGGGCTCATCTTCTACGTCATCACTTTCAGTACAGGCTTGTTCGTTACCTGATACCGGTTTCATTACCACCATACGCGGTAAATAAGACGTTACAGGGTCGCCATTACCATTTATTTCAAATAACGGTAGGTTAGTGTCTTCATCAAGAATCAAATTACCATCGGTATCAAATTGGTATAAAGGTTTACGAATAAATGCTGTACCTACAATGGTGCCGTCTTCATTGATGTCATTGGCCTCAACCACATATATTTCACTGTCATAGCTTAAAATTGAGCCGTCACCATCAATAACCTCAACCGGATAACGAGTCCATTTGCCATCAGCATCTTGCTCATAGCCTTTTGACTCACACGTTAAAGTCGCATTAAGGTTCACAAATTCATCATCACCGATGTTATAAAGAAAACCTGCTTTTGGTCGCGGCTTATCTTTATCATAAGTGACCTCAATATTACCAACCACTTGACCTGCATTATTAATGGCTTTTGGGTAACTACTTAGCTCTGAAATACCTGAATCTTGAAAGTCACTAGGTACTACGATTTCAGCAGATGGGTTGTTAATATCGTAATAGAAGAACTTATCTCGTAAAATTCCACTGACATATTTATAAAAAGTACCAATGACAATACCGTTGTCGTTAATATCACGAGCTATTGAACTATATACATCATCTTTGAAAATATCGGTATCAATCCACTGGTATTCATATTCTCCTTGGGAATTTTTCACCCAATAGGCAGCGTCTTGATAAAGATCATCCGTTTTACCATTACGGTAAACGTGTGAGCGCCCTACGACGACATCATTGTTGTTAATACCTAAAGCCTGAGCGGTATACACTAAAGTAGAGTCTTCATCAGGGGTTAACCCTAACTCTAGCTCAATGACGTTTTCAGCAGGAATAGTATTATCATCAGCAATTTGCCATACGTGGGCGCGGGTTTGATACTGAATGTTACGACGACCATTTGATGGGAATTGATCTGCCTGTACACATATTTCAACTGGCGCTGGCGAGTCTTCATCTGCGTCTAAATCTGCGTCAATACAACTATCGATACGATCTGAGCTGAATTCAATAATGTCAGTACTGGCATAACCTGCCACCAAATTATTATCGTTAATTGCCGCAGCCGCTGACCAACCACCTAACTCAACCACAAAATCGTCATCTTCACGAATATAAGTTTCGTAAGACGGTACCAATTCAAGTTCTTCTCCGTCAGGCGTGACAGCGACACCACGAAGCTCAAAATCGCGATAGTACCAAAACTCTTGGTCTTCATCACTACCAACATAGTCGATAGTTTTTTCAGGCGCAGTATATGAACCAACTTTGTAATTGTTGTCATTCATGCCATAGAAAAAGGTATCAACCGAGTTGATAATTAACTCGCCTTCATCATCAACATCGGTTGGTGCTGTAGTGCCATTAACGCTATAGAAGTTTGGATACCAAGCTGACTCAGCATCGTTTTCTTCCGCTGTGAAAGTAAAGTTATTTGCCACCAGAGGCAAAAATACTGAATAAATAATGGTTTCTTCAGGTGCGATACCATCTTCTACATCAATAACGTCATTGTCATCTTCATCATCGACAGATAGTTTTTTCTTACCTTTAGAAACACCTACAAGTTCATTGTTGGCATTAACAGCCATGGCGTAACCACTTCGGGTACCGTCTACTGTGCCTTTAAGATCAAAATCTTCAATGTTTACAATTTCATATACTGGAGCGGCATGTACACTTCCGATAGTGCCAAGCACACTCAAGGCAACGACAGATAATGCCTTATCAAACTTCGACTTCATTATAATTCCTATTATTATTATACGCTTACTTCAGTGATTCGAGTTCTTCCCAACGCTCGAAGCAAGTGTCCAATTCCTGTTCTTTTGTCGCCAATGCTTTAAGCACTGAGTTGACGGTATCTTGTGGTTGGCTATAAAAATCAGCTGAAGCCACAGTATTTTGTATTTCTTCTACTTCTTGTTCTAACTTTTCCATTTTACTCGGTAGTTGTTCGAGTTCACGTTGAAGTTTGAACGATAATTTTTTAGGTGCTGTACTGGCAGCTTTAGTCTGCTTTACAGGCTTAGTTTCTACTGGCGCAGGAGTTTGGACAACAGATGTTGCTGCTTGTTCCTCAGAATAAAATTTAGCGCCCTGAGAGACGGCATCATTGTATCCGCCAACATACTCATGCCAGTTACCATTACCGGCAAACCACCAACTACTGGTCACGGTATTATCAATAAATTCCCTGTCGTGACTAACAATCAATAAGGTCCCTTTAAAATCAGTTAGTAAGGACTCTAACAATTCTAGGGTCTCAATATCAAGGTCATTGGTTGGTTCATCGAGAATAATTAAGTTTGCAGGTCGCAATAACAAGCGTGCTAATAGCAATCGGTTTTTCTCACCACCTGATAACGCCTTAACAGGGGTACGTGCACGCATAGGTGAAAACAAGAAGTCTTGTAAGTAACTTAATATATGACGATCTTGACCGTTAATCGTAACGGTTTTCTTACCGTCGCCTACGTTTTCTTCAACGGTTTTTTCTGGATCTAACGCTTCACGGTATTGGTCAAAATAGGCAACTTCGAGTTTGGTACCGACTTTAACTTCACCTGATTGCGGCGAAAGCTGCTCAATTAATAGCTTAATTAATGTTGATTTACCACAACCGTTTGGCCCGATTAAGGCAATTCTGTCACCACGTATAACCGTTGAACTGAAGTTTTTAACTAAATCTTTATCAGGTAAATTGTAATTAAGATTATTAATATCAAATACTAACTTACCAGAACGCTCAGTATCACTGACGTTCATCTTGGCATTGCCTTGACGATTCAGGCGCTCACTGCGTTCATTTCTTAATGCTTTAAGGGCGCGCACTCGGCCTTCATTACGGGTACGTCTGGCTTTTACCCCTTGACGGATCCAAGTTTCTTCTTCTGCTAATTTTTTGTCAAAATGGGCATTTTGTTCCGCTTCAACACGCAACCACTCTTGCTTACCTTCTAAATAAGCATGGTAATTACCCGGCCACGATGTCACTACGCCGCGATCTAAATCAACAATGCGTGTTGCCATACGATGAATAAAGCCACGGTCATGACTGACAAACACGATAGCGCCTTTAAAGTTTAATAAAAACTCTTCAAGCCATTCAATGGTATCAATATCAAGGTGGTTGGTCGGTTCATCAAGCAATAATAAGTCCGGTTCGCTAACTAGGGCTCTTGCTAATGCCACTTTACGCTGCCAGCCACCTGATAACTCACTAAGGGGTTTATCGGGATCTAAGCCTAACAATTCACAATTTTGAATAATACGAGAATCTAAATGCCAGCCGTTATTATGATCTAATGACTCTTGCAAGCGCTGCATTTGATTGAGCATCTTGTTCATTTCATCAGGTTCAGCGGTAGCAACGTCATGTGAAAGCTTATGATAACGCTCTAGCATTTCACCAATTTCTTTTAATGCTAAAGAGATATATTTATAAACCGTGCCGGTTTCAGCTTTAGGCGGATCTTGCTGTAGTCGACTGACATTCACATCAGAGGCAATATTAAATTCACCGTCATCAAGTAATACATCACCTGACAGCACTTTCATTAAACTTGATTTACCCGCCCCATTTCGGCCTACGATACACACTCGCTCACCAGGTAAAATAGTGAAATCAGCATTTTTCAATAACGGGGTATAGCCATAGGCTAAAGAGCCATTATTAATACGAACTAAACTCAAGCGACGCTCCTAATAAATTCTGTTAACTGCTGGGCATCAAAGGGCCAAAACAATTCTTTTTCATCCATAACTAACACTGGTATAGAGATGCCATAACGGCTTGCCAGTGTGTCATTATCGCAAATATCAATATGTTGATAGTCAATGCCTAATTGCTCAACTAACGCTTGAGCAATTTCACACAGATGACAGCCATCTGTGTGATATAAAATTAGGCCTGCACTGTCTGTTGTTGGGTTAGAACTCATACTTTTAACCTTAAAGCTTATTTAGCGTAAGGAGACTTAGCATGGGTAATTAACCAAGTATTATGGATGTGCGGATTACGCTTATAATCCAATGGTAATGTTTGACTATCGATATTTTTAATGTCCATTTTATATTGGCTTAAAAGCTCGATATCCATTTTAAATTTACGCTTATTATTCGAGAAAATAATTTCGCCATTAGGGCTTAATACTTTAATCAAATCAACCAGCATTGCCGCATGGTCTCGTTGAACGTCCCAGCTATCTTCCATTCTTTTTGAATTAGAAAAAGTTGGCGGATCGATAAATATCAGATCGAATTTCTCTTCACAATCTTTCACCCACTGAATACAGTTAGCTTGGATGAATTGATATTGCTTACCTGATAAATTATTTAAATCAAAATTCTCTTTTGCCCAAGCAAGGTAAGTATTTGACATATCGACTGTAGTGACAGATTTAGCCCCACCTAATGCCGCATGTACCGATGCAGAGCCTGTGTAAGAAAATAAATTCAGCACATTTTTACCCGCTGATTTTTCACCAACTAATTTACGGGTCAAACGATGATCTAAGAATAAACCGGTATCAAGGTAGCCAGTTAAATTTAACTTAAACTTAGCGCCATACTCTTGGGTAATGATCTCCAGCTTTTGTTGATCAAGCTTTTGATACTGGTTGGTGCCCTTTTGCTTTTCACGGGTCTTTAAGGTAACGCGATCAGGGTCCATATTTAATGCTGCAGGCAATGAAAGTAATACATCGGTTAAACGACGCTTTGTCACCGCTTCAGGAATAGTCGCAGGCGCAGAGTATTCTTGAATAACCACATAATCGACATATTTATCAACTGCCACATTGTATTCAGGTAAGTCAGCATCATAAATGCGGTAACTATCAATACCTTCTTTTTTAGCCCACTTGGTTAGTTGCTTCATATTCTTTTTAATACGATTAGCAAAAGCAGGCGAGATATCTGCAATATCAACACCTTCAGGCAACACCGGCATTTCACGGCGAGTGCTTTTAGCATGCAAAGTATATAAGTTAAAGCCACACTCTAGTGCACCGTTAAACATCTTCATTTGCTTATCGGCTTTTAGCTTTAATGCTGAGAGTAATTCAATATCACTACACAACATGGCAATTTTCCAACCGCCAAAGTCTTTCTTAAACTTATCGCCAAGCTTGTAATACAGCTTCAATAATTCCGTAATGCTACCTAAACGCTCACCATATGGTGGGTTTGAGATTAAGAAACCCGCTTCTACTGGTGGAGTAACATCAAGTGCATCTGAAACACTAAATTCAATTAAATCAGCAACACCGGCGTTTTCTGCGTTTTGTTTTGCAAGCGCTACAAGGTGACCGTCAATATCAGAGGCAAAAAACTTCAATGCGCAGCGAGTTTTACCAAGACTGGCTCGGGCTTTTGCTTCATTTAAAATCCCTTGCCATAGGGTATCGTCATGTTGATGCCAATGCTCAAAACCAAAACGGGCGCGTTTAAGCGCTGGAGCAATATCTGCAGCCATTAATGCCGCTTCGATAACAACGGTACCACTGCCACAAAAGGGATCTAATAATGTAATTGGATTTGCTTGCCAACCACTTCTTATAAGCATGTTAGCGGCTAAGTTTTCTTTCAGAGGTGCTTCACCGGTTATTGAACGGTAGCCACGTTGGTGTAAAGAAGCGCCAGAGAAATTAACTGAAAGCGTTAATTGATTATTACGATAATGGGCATCAATTCTAAATTCAGCATTGACGCGTCCAACATCAGGTCTATCTAAACCATCATCGCGAAAACGATCCACAACCGCATCTTTGGTTTTTAAAGCGCCAAACTGGGTATTATTAATAAAGCCGCCAGTACCGTGAAAATCGATACTGAAGGTACTATCGTTTGAGAAGTGAGACGGCCAATCAATACTGTAAGCTGCGTTATAAAGTTGCTCAGCAGATTCACAAGCACCTTTATAGATAACCACAACAATTCGGCTAGCAAGTCGAGTCCACAATGTAATTCGATAGGCAAGTTCTAAAGGCGCAGAAAAATACACACCAGCGACGCTTTCCTTAACATCAGTAGCACCAAACTCTTTAAGCTCATTGGATAAGCTATATTCAAACCCCTTTGGGGCAGCAGCAAAAAAATTTAACATGGATAGACAGTCATCAACTCACAGATATAATTAAGCATGCATTATATACCTAAACCGATATTAGGTGTGAAAATGTCTGTTAATTGCCACATTTTATACAATACATTACCGATATAGCCCTGTATTGGTGAGTAAACTTTCATTTCTGTTTCAAAACTACGGCTATAACAGGGCTATCTGCCTTATAAAGCCGCTATTTTTTGCTATTGGTGCTCAGTAAGTCAGCAAGCAGTAATAAAGTTGTCATTATGACTTGCCAAGAACAAGATTGGCCGTTATAGTCTGCCCCGCTTAAACGGACGCGGGATGGAGCAGTTTGGTAGCTCGTCGGGCTCATAACCCGAAGGTCGTTGGTTCAAATCCAGCTCCCGCAACCATTTAACCTTAGTAAGCAGACAATTAGTTAGCATATAAATTGTCGGGCTCAGCTAATATAAACTGGCAAAGGTCGTTGGTTCAAACCCAGCTCCTACAATCATTTAATCATGGTTGCTAAAGAGAAGTTTAAGCAAGTTAGTTTTTATTCGGACGCGGGATGGAGCAGTTTGGTAGCTCGTCGGGCTCATAACCCGAAGGTCGTTGGTTCAAATCCAGCTCCCGCAACCAATAAAATTTTCAAGTTGAATATTAATTCAATTGGTTAATTTTATTAATGTGTATTATTGATTCAAATCATTAATCACAACCAATAAAAACAACACACTATTAAGTACGGACGCGGGATGGAGCAGTTTGGTAGCTCGTCGGGCTCATAACCCGAAGGTCGTTGGTTCAAATCCAGCTCCCGCAACCAATTTATTTGATTGAGCAGACAATTCGTCGAGCTTAACTTATATAAATCGGCAAAGTTCATTGGTTATAATATAACTAATGCAACCTCTTAACTTAATAGAACTATATAATCGGACGCGGGATGGAGCAGTTTGGTAGCTCGTCGGGCTCATAACCCGAAGGTCGTTGGTTCAAATCCAGCTCCCGCAACCAATTAGTATTATAGTTAAAGTATTATTGTAAAAAGTCATTAAAATCGGACGCGGGATGGAGCAGTTTGGTAGCTCGTCGGGCTCATAACCCGAAGGTCGTTGGTTCAAATCCAGCTCCCGCAACCAATTCTTTTTAATGCAGTGTAACAGGTAAGTTTTTAATCGGACGCGGGATGGAGCAGTTTGGTAGCTCGTCGGGCTCATAACCCGAAGGTCGTTGGTTCAAATCCAGCTCCCGCAACCAATTTAAATCATTTTAAATTATTAATACTCTTCTTAAATTTAAAAATACCCTTCTTAATTTCAAAATATTCTTCATCACTTTTCAAGCTCAAGTGTATTGCACCGATTTTTAGATCCTCAGTTCGGGCTCAACTCTTATAAATCTGCAAAGGTCGTTGGTTCAAATCCAGCTCCCGCAACCAATTTAAATCACTTTCAAATAGTAATACTCTTCTTAAATTTAAAAATACCCTTCTTAATTTCAAAATATTCTTCATCACTTTTCAAGCTCAAGTGTATTGCGTCGATTTTTAGATCCTCAGTTCGAGCTCAACCCTAATAAATCTGCAAAGGTCGTCGGTTCAAATCCAGCTCCCGCAACCAATATAAATCACTTTCAAATAGTAATACTCTTCTTCAATTTCAAAATATCCTTCTTAAACTTCCAAATATCCTCATTAAATTTCAAAAAACTTCTAATAATTTTACTTGCTAAAGCCGTATTTAAATCGCTTTCAAAAGTTTTATTACCTAAAGTGCTTGTTCAATATCGATAATCAAATCTTCTACGTTTTCTAACCCAACTGAAATCCGTAATAAATTATCGGTTATCCCCGCTTCTGCTCTCGCTTCGGGGGTGTAGGGTGAATGAGTCATTGATGCAGGATGCTGAATAAGTGACTCCGCATCGCCCAAACTCACGGCTATCGTGAACAGTTTTAATTTATTTACAAAGTTAATCGCATCTTGTTCGGACCCTATTAATTCAAAAGCGATTACCCCACCCGCTCGACGCATTTGTTTGCCGACATATTTAAAGCCTTGATGATTTTCAAGCCCGGGATAAAAAACACTGCTTACTTTTGTATGTTGATTAAGGTAAACAGCCAACTTTTCAGCATTGTCACAATGACGGCTTAACCTGACATCTAAGGTTTTTAATCCTCTTAAAATTAGCCATGCATCATGGGGCGAAATAACACCGCCAAAGTCTTTAAGAATTTGGTATTTTAATTGATGAATATGCGCTTCACTTCCACAAACAATGCCTGCAATGACATCCCCATGACCATTTAAGTATTTGGTTGCACTGTGGATCACCATATCAATACCCAAAGTCAGCGGCTGTTGCAATAAAGGCGTCATAAAGGTGTTATCAACAATACTTATCAAATTATTGCGCTTTGCAATAGCTGCTATTGCGGTTAAATCAAATACTTGTAAATGCGGATTGACAGGGCTCTCACAAAATACCAATTTAGTATTAGGCTGAATTGCCGCTTCAATTGCTAAGGGATCAGAAAAGTCTACAAATGTTGTATCCACGCCATACCGTTTTAGTTGGCTACTCAACAAAGCAAAAGTGCAACCATACACCGCATTTGATGAAATTAAATGATCGCCAGCCTCCAGATGAGTCATTAACGCCGCTGAAACAGCAGCCATGCCTGAGGCACATGCAGCGGCAGATTCTGCCCCTTCAAGTAAGGCCATTTTACGTTCTAACTCTGCGGTAGTAGGGTTACCAAGACGCGTATAAATGTAGCCTTGTTCGTCACCGGCAAACCTGGCTCCGCCCTGCTGGGCATTGTCAAACACGAAGGTGGCACTTTGATAAAGTGGCGTGACTAATGCGCCAAACGCTTCCTTTATATGACCACCATGAATCGCTACTGTGGCTGGTTTCCATTGATCTGGCATTTCGCTCTCCCAGGCCCAAATATGAATTTAAATTATTTTACTATGTGTGTGGACAGGAATTTAAGATAGCGCGCTGAAAATTTTAACCAATAGTTTAGCGATTATTCATATTGAACACATTGTAAACACAATGTTACATCACAACCAAGAATGGCGCGCAAGATGTTGTTTTTACATATTTAAAGTTTTAGATTGTGACTGCGGTTATAAACAATGAGTCAACGAGGATTCTAGTGGTTATAGTGATTAGTGATTTGCACAGTGCTTTAATAATAATGACAGATAACATACAACTGATGTGATGAAACAAGATCACCAGCAACAACATGTATACTGGTAATCCCTTGCTGATAATTTAAATTTCAACTTAAATTATCGGCTTAATTTAGTGATGCTTTTAAGCGCAACATACCTTCGTCAATACTGATCAGCGCTTCATAACCTAAATCGTTTTTAGCGGCGCTAATATCAAAATAATGACAGGTGGATAATTGTCTTGCGACAAACCTTGTCATAATCGGCTCTTGCTGTTTACCAAGTATTTTATAGATGGTTTCTAATACCACACCCGCGCTATACGCCACACCAGCAGGAACTCGTTTCGTCACTGGAGCAATATCAACACAGGCTAAAATGTTATTGAGCATGGCCGCCATAGTGATAGGTTCATCGTTACTTAAAAAATATGCCTTACCTGCACTCTTAGCTTGTTGCGTTAAGTCTACTGCCGCAAGAATATGCGCATAAGCGGCATTATCAACATAAATGGTATCAACCAGTTTATCTTGTTTACCCACCAACTTTAGCTTGCCGATTTTCGCCCGCGCTATCACTCTAGGCACCAAGTGTGGATCTTCAGGTCCCCAAATTAAATGCGGTCTTAATGCGGTGGTTTTCAACTGCGGCCCATTGGCTTCTAGCACCATTTTTTCGGCAATGGCTTTAGAGTGACCATAAAAGTTTAAAAAGCTAGCGGCATAAGGGGAAGATTCATCAATACCGGCTTCATCTTCACCCGCAAAGGTGACACTTGGAGTACTGGTGTAAACCACATGATTGATCTTTAATGCTTTACACGCACGCAGGATATTAGCGGTTCCATTAACGTTAGGGGCAAAATAGCTATCTCTATCGCCCCAAACACCCGCTTTTGACGCCACATGAAACACTAAATCACAATCTTGCATCGCCGCTGCTAGCGCATCTGAATCGCTAATATCACCTTGATACATGTTAACGCCCATCGCCGTTAATGCAGGGTATTCACCACGAGCAAAACCATTAACTTCAATGCCTGCTGCTCGCAGACGAGTACAAATCGCTTTACCTAAAAAACCACCTGCCCCGGTGACAAATACTTTGTTAACCCGACTTTTAAGCGCAGCTAAGGCTGCCTGTTCTGGCTTTAATAACATTTCGAGTTCAAGCATGTATTTACCTAATTGAGAACGCTAATAAAAATTGATTGTTGGCAAACATTTCAGCAACGATTTGCACTATTCTTTCCACTGTTTTTGAGCCCAAACAGCTAATTTTTCTCTGAATATTTTCGCGTTGTGTCTGACATCCACAGGAAAATCTGGATGAATTAAAAAACGTGAAATACCCATTGTATGTGTATGTTTTTCAGCGATATCAACTAACTCTTGGTATAGCGCTTTACTGTTTGAGCAAGTCATGGCTTTATCAAGTTCGACACATAACAGTGGTTCAATATTGCCATTAATGACAATATTCACCAGTGCTGAACGTTTTACTTGTTTATGGGTGTTAAATACCCGCTCACAGGGAATTGAAAAATAACGTTTACTAAGGCTACCTTTTAGAGTTTGATCAACTCGATGGGCCTTGCGGCCACACATCCATAATTGCCCTAATTCATCCAAGTAACCGACATCACCCATGCGGTGTCGAATACCGTCAGCATCAGTAATTTTGGCCAGCTTAGTTGCACTATCGCGATGATAATACTCACGACTTACCATCGGCCCTTTTACGACGATTTCACCAATCTTTCCTACAGGTAAAATATCGGCTTCATCCCAATGGCTGATAACTGACTCAGTAATATCGATAATGCTAATCTCAACACCATCAATGGCTTTACCCACACAAATACCTTTACCAGCATCAGTTGCGGCGGTGGTATCAAACAGCTCGCTGCTTGGCATCATGCTAATCGGCAAAGACTCTGTCGCCCCATAAGAGTTGAGCACCTCAACTCCTGTTGCTAACATTTTGCTAAAACGCTTTATTGATGAGATGGTTGCTGGCGCCCCTGCTGAAATAACTCTTTGCACGCTTGGTAATGTAAATGCTTGGTTTTGGGCTGCGGTTTTAGTTTCAGCAGCGGCGCCTAAGCGCTCCAGCAATGCCGGATTAACAAACATATTAGTACATTGATATTTCTCAATCGCTGCGAATAAATACTCAGGATTAGCGGTTATGGGTTTACTGGCGTCCATCGCTGGCACAATAGATGCCATACCCAGTGCAGGGCCAAATAATGAAAATAATGGAAAAGTCGCTAAGTCGCGCTCACCGGGCTTAATGCCGTAATCATGTTTAAGGGCGCTAATTTGCGCTTCAAACATGCCATGGGAATACACCACACCTTTTGGGGTGCCTGTACTGCCACTGGTAAATAAAATTGCCGCCATTTGATCATCACACAGTGTGACCATGGGGTAAGCTTTGGCAAATGATCCACTAACCTGTGGCAAGGCGTCAATACTCACTGCGCCTGATAACCAACGCTGAATACTACTGCCGCCCACATTTAAGCAAAGCTTAACCGAAGATTTACCCCAACCTAATATTCTTCTGGCAATATGGGCTTTAGGGATACCAATAAACACATCGGGTTGTGACTCTTCAAAACATTGTTTTAAGTTTTTAACCCCCATACCGGGATCGACCAGAATAGGAATTACGCCCGCTTTAAATAACGCAAACGTTAGCACGAAAAAATCAATGCTTGGGGTCACCATCAACACAGCTTTCATGCCAGCTTGAAGGCCAAAGGCATTTAAACGATAGGCAATATCATCAGATTGTTGGTTTAGGGAGCCAAAATCGACGTCTTGATAAGTTAAAGCGTGAGAGGCTTGATTGGCAGATGTCGCTGTTTGCACCGCGACAGCTAATTGAGAAGGAAAGTTATTTGCCGCATCTTGTAAATGCCGACAGATGTTAGCCGTTTTTAATGTCATAAGCCTGATGTCATTGGTTTATAACTTGGGCGTGAATAATGAGTATTTCATCACGCCCAAGGTCGCTGTTTAGCTTTGCTGGTTGTTAGCCATAAAGTTCTGAATAAGCCCGATGACATCTTCGCTAGCATCTTCAAGAATATAATGACCACAGTCATCAAACTCTCTTACTTGCGCATGGGGCATATATTGACGCCACTTTGCTAAAAAGTGCTTATCAAATACAAAATCCTGTAGTCCCCAACAAATCAGTGTTGGCACTTCAGAGAATTTAGATAAACTATCAGCAATATTTGAAACTAACTCATAGTTACGATCTTCAGGCTTTAACGGAATATCCTGCACAAAACGTAAGGTTGAAATACGGTTTTTCCAGCTATTAAATGGCGCAACGTACGCTTCGCGCACTGCTTTGGCCATTGGCTGACGTTTAACACCCACATAGGATGCAATGGATGAAAAGGCATTAAAGCCTCTGACCAAAAACGTCCCTAAAATAGTTTCGCGGCAAACCCATAATGCCCAAGGAAAAGGCTTAGATTCAGGTAAGTGAAATGCTGCTGTGTTTAAAAATACTAAGCGCTTAATGCGCTCAGGATAACGGGCAGCATAGCCCATACCAATCATTCCGCCCCAGTCATGAACCACTAAGGTGATGTTTTCTTTGACATCTAAATGATCTAACAGCGCTTCTAAATCATCAATACGATTTTCTAATGTGTAATCGTATTGTGGGTCATCAGGTTTATCCGATAAACCACAACCAATATGATCAGGCACAATACACTGATAATTGGTGCTTAATGCACTGACTAAGTTACGGTAGTAATAACTCCAGCTTGGATTTCCATGAACCATAACCACTGGCTCACCCTGGCCTTCATTAACATAATGCAGTTTGTTACCACTGCGGTCTAAATAATGGCTATCAAAAGGCAACAGATTTTCTAACATGATGCTTCCTACAATTTTATAATACTTATTCTATAACCAGCGAAATGATTACCACTTGATGCCTAGCATCATACAGTTCAACCCGCTGCCTATGCCTAGAAAGCTCACTTGATCGCCTAATTTTAAAAAGCCTTGGTCGTGGGCCATCGCCGCTGTTACTGGCAGCGAAACCGTGCCCATATTGCCCAAGGTTTCATAAGTTGGAAATTCTTTTTCATGAGGAATATTGAGAGCATTTAACACTTGTTTGCGGTTTGATGCGCCCACTTGATGACAAATCACTTTATCAACTTGATCCACTAACCACTCACGCTGAGTTAAGAAGTGTTCCCAAGTATGCTTAGCCAGATCAACCCCTTCTTTAAGTAAGGTGACGGCATCGGTACGCATAAACTCACGATATAACTTTTGACTGGTTTCTTGTAGGCCCCACTGACATAACTCGTGATGCTCAGGCGCCGATAAGTGGCTGGCACCTAATAGCTGATGATTACGAGTATTTTTAAGCGGTAAGCTACCGTCAGTTAAGATAACCGCAATCGCACCAGAGCCACCGGTTAAGGTCGCTAGCGATTGGGCAAAATTCTGCATTGTCGGCTCATTGAGCATATTGTCGATAGTGACTTCAACAATATCGCGCGCCGATTCACAAGATACCACCATACCGGCTTTAATTTGTCCAAGCTCAATACGGTTAGCGATATCTAAAATGCCAGAAAGCACACCTAAACAAGCGTTACTGATATCGTAAATCGCGGTATCTTTAGACACACCAAGCTCTGCAGCCACGCGGCACGCGGTTGCGGGCTCATGTTGGTCACGGCACACGCCTGTGTAAACAACTGCCCCTAAATCACTGACATTGATACCTGTTTCAGCAACCGCTTTACGGGCAGCACTGATAGCGCCGTCAGATAAACGATAACCTTTTGGCCACCAGCGACGTTCCTTAATACCGGTTAAAGCGGCTAATTGCCCCATTGGAATACGAAACTTTTGATAAAGCGGCGCAAGACGAGATTCTAGGTCTAGACTAGACACCACTTGGGGTGCTAACTCATAGGCCATACTATTAATAAAAACGCGGGAATATTTCATGAAACCGTATCAATCGCTCACTTTAAGGCCGCCTTAGGCAACCGAATTTATTGGTATTTGCTACTAACCCGCCATTTGAACAAGAAAAGCTTCAATATTCAATACAAAACCACAATTAGTAATATATAAATCTACCAAAGCCGCAGTTTATCGCTGGGGTATTAACTGTATCACTAAAGGGGTTAATCAAGAGGATTTAAAATAAAAACTATTAAACAGTACCTTAGAAAACTATTCGAACAGAATTATTTAATTAGGTTAATTTTTCAGCTTGAATTAACCAATTCCTTGGTGTGATTTCGTTTGCACAAAATTCAACCATGGTAACTTGATAACCCTGCTGTTGTAAAAAGCACATTCTATCCAGTAATAACCACTGCTCTAAAGCGTGCCTAAACAGGTGCGCGACTAGATCGATACGCTGAGTTAGCCTTTGCCTAGCTACCCCTTGAGCAAGATAGGCATCAAAGTCGGTTACAGCGCCGATATTGACTTGTTTTTGCGCCCCAGCCCAATAACAAAAATCACTAAATGATGCCGATAACTGGCTTCGTTTAACACTGGGGATCGGCAGATAGCGATCATTACCGCTAATATCTCGCTGCAAGCTATCAAAGCCTAAGCGCCAAGCAATTTCTTGATGTCGTAATGCTTGCTGCTTGTCATTGGCAATCACACTTTGCTGCAGCGGCAACTGTAAATCATGTCGCGATAGCTTAAGGCCACTGTTTTTTGCAGCATGGGATAGCGGCTGATAGTAATTAGCTTGAATAAGATGATAACAACAAGGTGAAAACGAGATTTGTTTGGTGTTTGCTTGAGCGGCTAACTCCAGCAGTCTAACATGTAAATCACCACAGGCATGTAACGCAATGGCATGTTGCTCTGAACTTAGCGGGTTGGCCCCTAATGTACTATTGGCTAAGTTAAACACATCAACACAATGAAACTGCTGCGACAATTGCCACTTGTCTGCAAACTGCTGGCCTTGCTCACACAAGCTTTGTTGCCACTCTAAACTGCTAACCTTAACTTGATGGGTTTTAGCAATATAACGTCCCAAATGGCCTTTACCTGCACACCATTCAACAATCGGGTTTCCTTTAGGAATATGCGCTGAAAAAGCAGTAATTTGCTGCCACTTTCGGCCTTTGATATGGGCGCTGAAATGGCTAAGCTCAGTGTCAGACAGGCCTATTTCTACAGCGTGTGCTTCAAACGATTTGGGTTCTGGTCTCGTTAACGATACATCACCATTTGTCGATTTGCTTAACATCGCGGCTAAGCCATCAATTTTCATCCCCAACTGCTGCATATCTTGCATCAATGACGGCAGTAACGCCGATACCAATGCCCCTTGAGCTACATCTAGTGCCTCTATGTCAGTATCTGCAATGGCCCAAACCTTTGCGGCTAAGCAAGGAAACTGCTCAGACCAAGGTAATTGCTGACAATCAAAGGCTTTCACTTGCCACAAACTATTTAGCTTTAGTAAGCACTCGCTAAGCTGGCCTAGCTTGGCGCTATTGTCGCTACAATTGTTAGCGTCTGTCGCGCAGTTCATGGCAATCTGTGTGCTCATTGGCATCCTATGGTTTATTGGTGTGATTGATGGTTTACACCATCATTAAGCACTCTCACTACTCACTATCTGCGACTTTGATAGCTGATTTAGGGTTAGATTTGGGTTCAGACTTTCGAACCGCCATGCGTTTACCTAACCAAACCCCCATAGCTAGAGGCGCAAAAAATATCGCAATTAAGAATAAAATGAAATACACAATCACACTTTTAATTAACTCAATCACTTGGGCAAACACTAATTCAACGGTTTTTTGGGTTAGTGTATCTAAATCTTGAATAGCAGCGCTGCGTTCATCAGCAATCATTTGCGCTAACGCTTCTCGCTCGTGAACAATAATTAAGGCTAGTGATTCACGCTCTTTTGATAACTGCTGCAGTTTATCATCTGTGACATCACTCAGTTGATCTAATAATGGCGCCAGCTCCACTCGCATATCACCGGCAAGCATGGTCATCATTTCAGGGGTTTGCTGCATTAACTGCTGAAATTTTTTGGTGGTTTCACTGATATTTTTAAGAGCTAATTCTATATCAGCGGCGCTAACATCAGCATGAAGTGCATATAACTCGGCTTTCCAGCCAAGAATTTTTGGCATCTGCTCAGTGGTCATCGCCATACGATCAGACATATCACTCATCACCTCAGGCATTGAACCAAAAGTGGTAATGGCTTCAAACTCTGAAATATTGCTAAAAGCCAACCAAGCATTAAAGGCAGTAGTGCGGGTAAAGGTAATATCCTCAAGCGGATTTTCAGCCACATATTGGCTCACAAACGCTTGATTATTTTTGAACTTTTGGTTGCTAATAAAGCCTTTTACTGTCGAGACGAATTGATCCGCTAATTTTTCACTGCTATCTATCGCGAGCTGCTGTTGTTCACCGAATAACTCACTGCCAGCACCAGTTTCATAAAACTGCTTCATTTGCTCGGTCAACACCCAAGTATCGAGCATTGCCGCTACTGGAGAGGCTTGGAATATAGCCCGCTGCAGGCTTTGCTCAGCGTAAATTTTCCACATTAAGGTGTTAGCTCTAACGTTGTCATCATCGCTATTAGCTGCAATGCGGTCTGCGGTGGCTTCAATTTCAGCATAAAAGCTATAACTAAATTCACGGCTAAACATACGCATGTTTATCTGCTCTTTAGGTAAGGGTTCAACGCCACTTTCAAGCTTAACTTCTAGCAGTGAACAAGCCGTTAAACTTAAAGATAACAAGCCGATACTCATAAGGCTAAGCAGTTTTTTACAGGTGATAATAAGGGGGTGAAACTGAGCAAACCAGCAACGACTACTCAGGCTAGCAAGATTTTTTACAGCTAAATTAAACCATGATTTCATGGTACTCTCCACGCAATAGCGACACAATAAAGCAGCAAGTTGGCTATTTATTATAGCAAAAAACCAACGAAACACTGACAACAAAGCCATAGTTACAACCAATTAAACTTGCAAATAACTTAATTAATTCAATAAACTATAGCTAGTCGCAGCCTAGTTTTATTTATTTAATTTGTCTATATGGTTTAATCAATAAATGCCAAGACTTTAGAACGGTAAAGGATTAACAATGCACTCACCTTGCGTCGCCAAATGCGGCTTAAATGAAGCAGATTACTGCATGGGCTGTTTTCGCCACATCAATGAAATTGTTGGCTGGGGACAAGCCAGTGAAGAGAAAAAACAAGCGGTATGGCAACAACTGCCACAACGAAAAGAACGAATGAAAGGCGGTAATAATAGCCAGATCATCAGCCGTGAGAAGTGGTTAAAAGCCCAAGCGGAAATTGAACAGCCTTGAATTGTAAAGCTGAGCAATAAAGCTTTCAGCCAAGCACAAAAAAGCCCATAAATATGGGCTTTTCATCTGAGTATCAGTAAACAAAGCTACTTTTTCATCATTGCTTTTAAATCTGCAAATGGATTATAGGTAGCGGCTTCTTGCTTGGTTTCAGTGGTATTGCCATAACGGATCAACTCTTCAAATCGAGAATGTTCATTATCGTGGCAATACAAGCATAACAATTCCCAGTTCGAGCCATCTGACGGGTTGTTATCATGGTTATGATCAACATGGTGTACCGTCAGCTCAGATAAATTCTTATGAGTAAACTCACGTGTACAACGGCCACATATCCAAGGATAGAGTTTTAAGGCTTGTTCACGGTAGCCTTTTTCACGAGTGGCTTTGTAATCTCTGGCTTCTGCTAATACTTTATCTAATTTACTTTGAGTAGCTGACATCGACTTTCCAATTTACTTTCATTACAAAATTACCCCAAGGATAAGCGCTGTTATCGGTTGGGGCAATGTTTTCTATCACAATTGCACTGCTCGAGTAATACTAACATCACTTAAAACAAGCACCACTTAAAACAAGCACCACTTAAAACAAGCACCGCTTAAAACAAGCAGCCGCTAGTAAGTCACTAACTCTGAATTAGACAAATGCTGGTAGTGTAAATAGCGTTCATATTGATTAACGATATCTGCAATAATTTGCTCTTGAGTATAACCCATCACATCGTAATGCTGACCGCCGTGCTCTAAGAACACTTCCACCCGATAATAGTCTTGCTCACTAGCAAAGCCTTCGACATCGGCACCATTCATGGTAAATGCTCGAATACGCAGCCCATAAGCAAACTGCAGGGTTTCGTTGTTACCGATCAATAAACGTACCCTTTCATCATCTTGGGTGATGACAGCAGGCATATTTTTAGCTAAAAATATTTGTCTGACTTGTTCAAGTCCCGGTTTGGCGATGTTATCTAAAAATCGCTGCGCATCTTCTTGACTGGGGTGAGAGACCAGTACATCAATACGATCTTCCCAGCTCATGTTGGCTTTAGCAAATTGCACACTGGTATTGTGTTGCTGCACACTTTCTAATTTCAAGCGATCATCTTGTAAGGCTTTATACAAGCCAAGGCACATCAATAGCATCACAATCATGATTGGCATTGCACTGGCAATCGCTGCTGTTTGTAACGCTTGTAAGCCACCAGCGAGTAATAATACGCTCGCGACAACACCTTGCAGTATCGCCCAAAAAACTCGCTGGCCTACTGGCGCTTGTTCATTACCGCCTGAGGTCAAGTTATCAATCACTAACGAGCCGGAATCTGATGAAGTAACAAAAAATGTTACCACTAAGAATATGGCAATGATGGACAATACTGATGAAAATGGTAGATGCTCAAAAAATCGAAACAAGGCCACCGATACATCATTAGAAACCGCATCCGATAGATAACTCGCCCCATGGTTTCTAATCATATCAATAGCGCTATTACCAAATACTGTCATCCATAGGAAAGTGATGCCAGTTGGGAAAAATAACACCCCGACTAAGAATTCTCGAATAGTGCGCCCACGACTGACACGAGCAATAAAAGTACCTACAAATGGCGACCATGAGATCCACCAGCCCCAATACAATAATGTCCAGCCACCAAGCCAATCATCTTTTTGCTCGTAGGCGTATAAGTTAAAGGTTTTACCCACAATATCACTTAAATAACCACCGGTATTTTGAACAAATGCTTGCAGTAACAGCACTGTTGGTCCAAGAACTAAAACTGCCACAAGCAATAGCAGTGCTAACGCAAGGTTAAGCTCACTTAAACGTTTAACTCCTCTATCTAAGCCTGCAAAAACAGAAACCGTTGCTATCGCGGTAATCGCCATAATGATAATAATTTGCACAGTGATGTTATTTGGCAAACCATCAATTAAATAACTTAAGCCTGAATTGACCTGTAGCACCCCAAAGCCCAATGAGGTTGCTACGCCAAACATGGTGCCGATCACCGCAAACGTATCAACCGCGTGCCCTATAGGGCCATAGATACGCTCGCCAATGAGTGGATATAAGGCAGAACGTGGCAGTAAAGGCAGTTTATGACGATATGAGAAATACGCTAAGCTTAAAGCCACTACGGCATAGATTGACCAAATATGGATGCCATAATGGTAAAAAGTAATCTTCATGGCATCTTTTGCAGCCTCCAGTGACTCAGGCGTTGCATCAGGTGGGGCTAAATAATGCATCACTGGCTCTGCCACGCCAAAGAACATTAATCCAATACCCATCCCTGCAGAAAACAGCATAGATACCCAGCTTTTAAAGCTGTAGTCAGGCACGGAATGATCTGGGCCTAGTTTGATGTCACCAAAACGGCTCATCATGACAAAAATAATAAAGATGAGAAAAATAGCCACCCCAACAATATACAACCAGCCCGCTTTAACTTCTAACCAACTTTGAATGGCTTTAAAAAATTGGCTAGCTTCATTTGGCCAAACGGCACAAATAAATACCATGACAAAAATAAGCAATACTGAAGGGAAGAAAACCGGAGGGTTAACACTCGCTTTCTTAAACATGATTGAGACCTGTAAATAGGATAATGAACACAGCTACATAGGTAACAATTGCGCTGACAATTGCATAAGTATAGGCTGGTTCTATTGGATTGCGTTTAACGTAATCATTGAGGGGTAAATTTGTACTCGCGCGCATTGGGATTAAAAAGCACTATTTCTTAGTTGCTGAAGTGCTATTATCTGACGCCAAAGTTTCATTAGCTGACGCTTCATCGCTAGTTGCATTGCCGCTAGCATTTGCGTTTATATCACTATTGGC
>NZ_JBFRKG010000031.1:0-45713 GCF_041469325.1 Shewanella sp. 10N.286.51.B8 | reverse complement strand
CACTATTGGCATTAGCGTTTGTATTTGTATTTGTATTAGTATTAGTATTGGCATTAGCGTTTGTATTAGTATTGGCATTAGCAATCGAGATCCCCGCAGTTAAGTTAAAGCGCATGGCATCTTCAAATGACCAATAGACTTCAATTAAATCTTCACGCTTGACTAAACTCGTCACCCCAGCCATTTGGTAGCTAAGCTGAAACAATACTGGCACCCAATCACCTTCAGGTAGGGCTTCAGTAAGCGGTTTAGGCGCCTGTTGATTCATGATAAAGCCAACCACATAACCGCCATTGGCTTGCTTGATCAATACGGTTTTTTGATTCTTTGGCTTACCGTCTCGTTTCATTAAGTTCGCAATATCACGAATACTGCCATAGACAGATTTAAACAGCGGGAACTTCATTAATTGACGCTCAAGCCAAGCGTATAACCAAGCAAATGGGCTAAATGAAAATAACAGCCCTGAAATAAACACTAACACTGCCACCAAAATAAACCCGGCGCCGACAAAGCTGTTTTCTAAATTAACAATATCCAGCAGTAAATGGCCTAAACCATCTAAAGAAATAAATAATGACCAGAATAACCACAGACTCAGTGCCATTGGCAGTAAGTTAGTTAAACCACGAGAAAGGGTGTTTTTCATTGAGCCTACAAAACGAACGAGGAATTACAGAAATTTTAACACAGTTTGCTAATGCTCCAGCCTATTTAGCCCCCTTGTTGAGCAAAGGCTAATTAACTTTTGTGAGTTGGCTCACAGCATTAGCACTACCAGCATAAAAGTGACAGCAATAAAAAAGTCCCATTAACCATAATGAGACTGTTATTTTTTGCTTGCAGGCAAACATAGCTTACATATTTAGATCTTTTTCCATCTCTTCATAGGAAGTATGGCGAACATCTTTACCTTTAACGAAATAGATAATGTACTCACAAATGTTTTTACAGCGGTCCCCCACACGCTCAACCGCCCGCGCAGCCCAAAGTACATCTAACACACCAGGAATTGAGCGAGGATCTTCCATCATATAGGTCATTAACTGACGAATAATCCCTTCATATTCTTTGTCTAGTTTGGCATCTTCTTTGTGTAACTCTAAGGCATTATCAGCATCCATACGTGCAAGCGCGTCCAGTGTCGAATGCAAGGTACGGGTTGCATGGCGACCCATGTTTTCAATACTCACCAATAATGGCTGTTGATTGTTTAAACGTTTATCTAATGCTGCTTTTGCGATACGTACACAAGCATCACCAATACGCTCTAAATCTGTAATAGTTTTAGTTATGGTGATAATTAAACGTAAGTCACTTGCCGCTGGTTGGCGCTTAGCAATAATGCGGGTGCATTCTTCATCAATTGACACTTCCATGCCATTTACGCGGTGATCGCCATTAATCACTTTTTGGGCAAGCTCGGCATCTAAGCTACCAAGAGCATCAAGGGCTTGTTCAAGTTGGCGCTCAACTAAACCGCCCATGGCCAAAACACGGTTACGAATATCTTCTAATTCAGCATTAAACTGTCCAGAAATATGCTTATTTAAACTTTTGTTTTCCATTACTTTATTACCTTAATTATCTCTGACTTTCTCACCAATGACTTGCCATAAGCGCCAGCTTACTCACTTCGTTATTATTAACCGTAACGACCTGTGATGTAATCTTCGGTTTTACGCTTTTGCGGCGTGGTGAAAATGGTATTGGTATCCGCATATTCAATCAACTCGCCCATGTACATAAAGGCGGTTTGATCAGAAACCCGCGCCGCTTGTTGCATGTTATGGGTCACTATCACTACTGTGTATTTCGATTTAAGCTCAGTGATCAGCTCTTCGATGGTTAAGGTTGAAATAGGATCCAGTGCTGATGTGGGCTCATCAAGCAATAACACTTCAGGCTCAATAGCAATAGCGCGAGCAATAACCAAACGTTGTTGCTGACCACCCGATAGGCCAAAAGCATTATCGTGTAAGCGATCTTTCACTTCATCCCAAATCGCAGCGCCACGTAATGACATTTCAGCAGCTTCGTCTAGTTCGCGGCGATTACTCACCCCTTGTAGGCGTAAGCCATAAACCACATTCTCATAAATTGATTTAGGAAATGGGTTTGGGCGCTGGAAAACCATACCGACATTTCGACGCAACTGAGCGACATCAACATTTTTGTCATAAATATTTTGCCCGTTCAGTAAGATTTCACCACTGATTTTACAGGTTTCAACCAAGTCATTCATGCGGTTAATACAACGCAGTAAGGTTGATTTACCACAACCACTTGGGCCAATAAAGGCGGTGACTTGTTTTTTAGGAATTTTCATTCCAACGTTATATAACGCCTGCTTATCACCATAACGTAAATCAAGGTTACGAATTTCTAGGGCAGTATCCTGTGCGGGTAAGTTTGCTAAATCAATAATGTTAGATTTAGTTGCGCGTTGATCAATTGAAATCATTTTTGTATTTTCCTCAGGATATCGCTAATTAATGTTCTAGCGAACGGAATTTTTCACGTAAGTGATTACGTACACTAATTGCTGTTAAGTTAAGTGTCACAATCACAGATACTAATAAGAATGAAGTCGCGTAAACCAATGGTCTCGCCGCTTCAACGTTAGGGCTTTGAAAGCCAACGTCATAAATATGGAACCCAAGATGCATAAACTTACGTTCTAAATGCACAAACGGGAAGTTCATATCAATCGGTAATGTCGGCGCCAGTTTTACCACGCCCACTAACATCAGTGGTGCTACCTCACCTGCTGCTCGGGCGACCGCAAGAATAAGTCCGGTCATAATCGCAGGGCTTGCCATTGGAATAACAATGCGCCATAAGGTTTCAAATTTGGTTGCCCCTAAGGCTAAGCTGCCTTGACGCACGGCACTTGGAATACGGCTTAAGCCCTCTTCCGTAGATACAATCACCACAGGTAAAGTTAAGATAGCCAAGGTTAAGGCTGACCAAATCACCCCTGGTGAACCAAACGTTGGCGCAGGCAATGCTTCAGGGTAAAACAGCTGATCTAACGAACCACCAAGCATATACACAAAGAAGCCCAAACCAAATACACCATAAACGATTGATGGCACACCGGCTAAGTTAATCACCGCAATACGGATCATCTTAGTAATTGGCCCTTTTTTGGCGTACTCATGTAAATAAATTGCCGCGATTACGCCAAATGGGGTCACGATAACCGCCATGAGCATCACCATAAATACCGTACCAAAAATAGCAGGGAACACGCCGCCTTCGGTGTTAGCTTCACGTGGGTCTTGGCTAATAAAACGCCCCATGCCCACAAACCAATGACCGAGTTTATCGACGATGTTCATGTGATTGACATAGCTAACATCAAGCACGCTATCAAGTTTTAAGGTGACCTCTTCACCGCGCATATCACGCACAACCACTGAATCTCGCGCCGCTTTGTCGCGCAGGGCAAATAAGTCTTTTTCCATGACTAAGTAGTCTTGGTTTAACTGCTCTGCTTGGGCGTCCATCTCAGCTTTAATCGCTGGAGTGAGTTTGCCATCCAGTTCATATTTACGCTCTTTTAGGCGCAAACGCTCTAAGGCATAGTTCACTGAACCAATTTCAGACTTTTGCAGTGCCAGCGCCTCATCAGCAATATCAACTGCACGCTTGATATGTGCTACTAACGAAGTTTCAATGGCCTCGCCGGTAATATTTAAGCGC
Organism: Shewanella sp. 10N.286.51.B8; assembly: GCF_041469325.1. Lineage (NCBI taxonomy): Bacteria > Pseudomonadati > Pseudomonadota > Gammaproteobacteria > Alteromonadales > Shewanellaceae > Shewanella > Shewanella sp. 10N.286.51.B8. The sequence continues at coordinate 42,005 of NZ_JBFRKG010000031.1, read as the reverse complement.
TTACCGTCTTCAATGACCGCAATTGGATAACCGTAAAAGTTACCATTTTTAGCCCTTTCGAGCATGGCCACATCAGCTGGCTTTTCACGGCTGACGATATCGGTGCCGAGGATCCAGCGAAAATCTAAGCCAACGAATTCACGGTTACCGGTTTTAACTAAGTAACGAGTCACAAACTCGCCAGGATGTTCATCAAACTGATGACCCGCTGCAATTAAACGTTCAGTGGGCACTTCTTCACGGTCGTAGATTTCACCAATTAGGGTTGTTTTAACGCCATTATTGTCTTCTAGCTGCCACTGATAAATATCGGCAGGCCAGAAGTAACTTAAGCCGCGCCACGCAATCAATAACAACAAACCCAGTACTGCAATCAAACAAATGCTCACCGCACCGCCAGTCATCCAAATCCATGGAGAACCTGATTTAAACCACTTACCCATTGCACAAACCTCTCAAGGCGATTGGCGAAATATTAAAAACTCTGTTCATCTTCATTCCTTAAAGTGAGCTATAACGTTCACGTAGACGTTGGCGTACCACTTCAGCAATGGTGTTAAAGACAAAGGTGAATACAAACAACACAAATGCCGCAAGGAATAGCACACGGTAATGGGAACTACCAATGGCAGACTCTGGCATCTCGACGGCGATATTTGCCGCTAGAGTACGCATCCCTTCAAACACACTCCACTCAAGGATTGCGGTGTTACCTGTTGCCATTAATACAATCATGGTCTCCCCCACTGCGCGGCCTAAACCCATCATGATGGCAGAGAAAATACCTGGGCTTGCCGTAAGCAGCACCACGCGGGTTAAGGTCTGCCAGTTAGTCGCGCCCAGTGCCAGTGAACCATTTGATAAATGACGTGGCACTGAGAAAATCGCATCTTCAGCAATGGAGAAAATTGTTGGAATAACCGCAAAACCCATCGCAATACCCACAACAAAGGCGTTGCGTTGATCGAATGTAATGCCTAAATCATTGGTAATGAACTGACGGGTATTACCATCAAAGAAGGCGATTTCGATTACAGGGCTAATCTCAAATGAGAACCAACCCACAAACAAAATCACTGGAATTAACATGATCTCTTGATAGGTTTCCGGTAGGCGTTGCTTCCATTTCGCTGGCAATTTACTCCAGGTAAATGCACTGACTAAAATACTGGTGGGCAGTAATGTGAGTAACACTAAAATGCCCGGTAAGTGATCTTCAATCAATGGCGCTAACCAAAGGCCAGCTAAGAAGCCTAAAATTACTGTCGGCAGTGCTTCCATGATTTCAATGGTCGGCTTAACCACGCCGCGCACTTTTGGCGACATAAAGTAGGCGGTATAAATCGCCCCTGCAATGGCCAGTGGCACGGCAAATAACATTGCATAAAATGCCGCTTTCATGGTGCCAAAAGCTAACGGCATTAAGCTTAATTTTGCTTCAAAATCATCTGAGCCCGAGGTTGACTGCCATACATATTGTGGCTCTGGGTAACCTTCGTACCAGACCTTTTCCCACAAAGCACTCCAAGACACTTCAGGGTGAGCATTATCAACCGCGAAAATGTTGAGCTTATTATTAGCTTCAACCACTAAGGCGTTTGAACGAGGGCTAAATGCCATCGCGCCCGGGTTGGCGATATCAAATGTTTCAGTGAATAAGTTGCGCTGACTGGTGGTATAAAGCAGTGATAGCTCACCTTCAGGGCTGACTACCGCAAAACTTTTACGGTAAAACTCTGTCGTCATGGCTCCGACTTTAGCGTCATTGTCAAAGTGTCTTATTTTTTGATACAAACGACCACTGCGACCACTGACTTGGAAATACTGGTCAATTAAGCCATTATCATAACTGACTAAAATTGAACTAGCACCTGCTAGCAGCATCACTTTCGACACCACTGACTTACCATTTTTCACATCGATAACTTGCAACAAGCTAGGTTCGTCACTATTGCGAATATCATAAATAAACAGTTTATTCGATGTTGGCAGGATCAATTGACGATGATCCGGTGTCATTAAGGCCGTAAAGGCATTATTGGGTGCATCTTTGATATAGGTTAAATCTGAATACCATTCGATTTCTTCAGTCATCATGTTTTCTTCGCCTTCAAGGCGACTTAGCTTCCACGAGCCATTGTCATCTTGATAAGCAAAACCAACACGATTATCGATATAATCAAAAACCAGATTGTTAAGGGCTTGGCCTTCATCCACCATAATCGGTGTTTCACCCAGTGGATAACGTAATCTTGGGGTAATGGTGCGCTTGTTATCTGGGTAAGTTACTCCAAAATCCACCCCGACGATTAATGCTTCACCAGTGCTTAAGCCTAAGGCAAAACGTTGCTCGTTAGGTTTAGCTTTAGCGCTACTAACAACCGTTGCGCCCTTAGGAAGCTTAGGTTTGAAGCTGGTGATTAACTGACGCCCTGCAACTGAATAAAAATCAACTTGGCCATCGACTAATACCCGATAAGCAATTTCATTTTGCTCATCACTGCCGACCATTAAGGTCGCGACCTCAGTTTGTTGATAGCTGATGGTTGAAATAGGCTCAACATCGGCGCCATCAAATATAGGTTTAATCACATACAATAAATAAAAGAAAATCAGCAACAAAGCGACAAATACCATGGTGCCACCCACAGTGACACCCACTTCAGCTGCCTTATCCATAAACGCTCTACGGCTGGTTTGTCTGTTTACTAACAAACTCTTCGCCGCAGAACCAGGCTGACTTACCTGACTTTCCATTAAGAACCTCTATAATTAATCGTTAACGATATTTCGCTATGATTGTTTGATTCGCTGTGTTACTAACTAAACGGTGCTTTTTACTTAAGCGAACTGTTTTTTCTTTAAGCAAATTGCCAGTTTTAAAACAGCTATTTAGCTTGTGTTTATGGCAGACTATAAATGCCATATTTTATTGAGCTGAATTATATGACGTCTTTATGACAGTAGTGTTACAGCAGATTTATTTGTTAAAATTTTGGGAGTTTATTTTATGCTTCATTACCTGATAACCCTTCAAGCACCTGATAGAAAAGGATTAGTTGAACAAATCGCCAATGTAATAAGTCGTCATAACGGTAACTGGCTGGACTCAGAAATGCGTCATATTGATGGCATTTTTGCGGCAATATTACAGTTAGAAGTATCAGCCCTTAAATGGGACGCATTATTAGATGCTTTAGAGTGCATTGACGGCCTAACCTGCAGCTTTAATAAAACCAGCCAAACCCCTGTACCAATAAAACGTCTCAGCTTCAATTTAGTCGCTTATGACCGTGAAGGCTTAGTGCTGGAAATCTCAAATAAGATCAATGCCCTTGGGATCAACATCGAGCAATTTAGTAGCAAACAAGAAACTGCTGGCCACACAGGCATCGCCTTGTTCAGGGCTACAATGGGCTTGGGGTTATCAGATCCATGCCAAGAAGAGCAACTTACTGACTCTTTGTATGAGTTAGGTGATGATGTGGTATTAGATAAGCTCAGTAAAAGCGCTTAATAGTCAATATTTTTCAAGGCACTTGAACAGCATATTCAGAAGTATTGAAAGCTTGAGATGCAAAATAATCAGTCATGGCCAAGTCCATGACTTTTTATCCCCTACTTGAGCGTATTTAAGGAGTATTTCTCCCTAAAGCCAATCTAAAAAAGCGGTTAATCTAACGGGCATTCATCTGGTAGACTGCATGACATAATCAACAATAACACCACAATATAAGAGAATACCGATGTTAGGCACCTTATCAAAAATGCGCACTCACCTTAATGAACAAGATGAAGTGCAGTACGAACTGCCGGTTGGCGATAATAGCGTTGCGCTAAACCCATTAATTGGTAAAACCCTAACCCTTAGCCATACAGGCAATATTTTCTGTTGTAATTGCGGTAAAAAAACCAAGAAGAGCTACTCTCAGGGCCACTGCTATGTGTGCATGCAAAAGCTGGCAAGCTGTGATTTATGCATCATGAAACCTGAAACCTGCCATTTTGATCAAGGTACTTGCCGTGAGCCAGAATGGGCGCAAACTCATTGTTTTGTGCCTCACTTTGTTTACCTATCAAATACTTCAGGCATCAAAGTCGGCATTACCCGTTACACCCAAATCCCCACGCGTTGGATTGACCAAGGTGCCACCCAAGGGCTACCTATTTTCAAGGTCTCAACTCGCCAATTGTCAGGTTTAGTGGAAGTTGAGTTTGCTAAACTCATCAATGATAAAACTAATTGGCAAGCCATGTTAAAGGGCAATGCTGATGATGTTGATTTAGTAGAAATGGCTCAGCAATTAATGCCTGAAGTAGAGCAGAGACTCGTTGAACTGCAGCAAGAAAACCCTGATTTTGTTATCGAAAGGCTCGATAATTCGATACAAAGCATTCATTTCCCTATCACTGAATTTCCTAAAAAAGTTAAGTCGCATAACTTTGATAAAACACCTGAGGTCACCGGGGTTTTACAAGGTATCAAAGGCCAGTACTTAATCTTTGACACTGGGGTGATTAACATCAGAAAGTTTTCATCTTACGAAGTAGAAATCGCGCAATAGCCAGTCACCTTGCGTTAATTCTTCATATAAATGTGATTGTTTAGATTAATACTAACAGCTTGCTTTAACAAAAAAGCCGCCGACATCACTGTCGGCGGCTTTTAGTTTTTGGACGCAATTGCTTAATTAAAGCCTTGTTAATTATTAAATAATTCAGTAGCTGTCATTATGTGGGATAGCTCTTAGCATCATGGTGGTTAATTTATCAAAGCGTTGTTCTCGATTTTGAACCGGTTTATCTGTTTCAGTGAAACCTTGAGCAAGTACACGCCAAATAGGTTGTTGACTATTAGGAATAAATATCGCTACAAGTACAGAACCCTTTTCAAACTCGTCATCTATCCCTGCTGTTGATAGTCCAGCGACTAAGCCAGCCTTGTCCATAATATCTTTATCGCTCATTTCAGACTCTAACGCCATGCCAAAGCCAATGACCATACTTGGTGATTGTGTTTCATCCACCAAAGAATAGCCTTTTTTATCCATAATTTTGGTGATTGACTGCCGCATATGGCGGATCAGTTCTTCATCATCTAGCTTATTAGCAGTATGAACACTAAACATCGTTGGATGCCAAGCAAAGGTTTTGCCATAAGGCGATATTGCGCCTAAATCACCAGTGGTAACCATAGTAACACTTGTTGGCACATGGACTTCTGTGGCCTCTTTACTGGTGCAGCCAGTTAAGAAAATCAATAATAAACTCACCCATAAAAAATGTTGTTTCTTTATCATTTACGCCTCAACTATCTATTTCAACCAGATTGGTAGTTTAGAAGGTTACAAAACCTCTTATTAATATAAATCTACCATATAAACCATAACCTAACCTGACTGAAATTCAACGAGATCACAAACTTAATAGCCAGTATTCACCATCCAAGCACTTATAAAACAAAACACAGGCGTAACACCAGCGCCACTCAAACCCATCATTTAGCAAACCAATGTAACTCACAAAAAATGCTGGCATTGTCATTCGCATCATTCAGGGATTAATTTTCACTAGGTTACTGTTTAAATTAAGGCTAATATGCAGTTCAAAAATCTTTTATCCTAACCCCCAAAACAAAACCTTATATGGAATTAATTTTTACTATTGCATTATTCGCCTTTTCAGCCGGTATAACCCCTGGGCCAAACAATATTATGTTGATGACCTCAGGAGTGAACTTTGGTGTTAAACGTAGTATTCCCCACTTGATGGGTATTTCTTTGGGCTTTCCGACCATGATACTGGCCATTGGTCTGGGGTTAAGTAGCTTATTTCAAACCTACCCCATCATGCACCAAATTATAAAAGTCGTTGGGATCACTTACTTACTTTACCTTTCTTGGCTAATTGCTAACAACAACAGTAATTTAGAAGGTAAACAAACCAGTAAACCCTTTAGCTTTATACAAGCTGCAGCCTTTCAATGGGTCAATCCTAAAGGCTGGATAATTGCAATTGGTACCATTGCGACTTTCACGAACATTGAGCAACCGCTAACACCTCAAGTGCTCACTATTGCCATGGTCTTTTTATGTATCGCACTGCCCTGTGGCTCTGTGTGGCTAAGTTTTGGGGTTGGGCTAAAAAAGTTATTAAAAAATCAACGACAGCAACGCATTTTCAATGTTTCGATGGCAGTGTTATTAGTGCTGTCGATCATTCCGATGATCCTACCCAATAGTTAACCCAAGTAGTAACAATAGGTTTATATGTCTGAAATTAGCCAAGTCGAATTAGAAACTGCCAACTGGGTTTCTAAAGTGATTATGAAATACAATATTTGTCCTTTTGCCCGCCGTGAAATCGAACGCAATAGCATTCGCTATTTCACTTGTGAACAAACCAAAGTAAAGCAGGTAATGAAGGATTTTTTAACTGAATGTCAGTATTTGGATGAAAATCCACAAGCAGAAACCACACTGTTTATCTTGCCTCGTGGCTTTGAAGGGTTTTACAGCTATCTTGATATTGTTGACTTGGCCAATGACAAGTTACTTGAGCATGACTATGAAGGGGTGTATCAGTTAGCAAGTTTTCACCCTGACTATTGTTTTGAGGGAGAGCCCCAAGACAGCGCAGCAAACTATACCAATCGTGCGCCTTATCCAACCATCCATATTATTCGCGAAGCCAGTATGGAAGCCGCCTTAGCCGAATATAACGAACCTGAAACCATACCAGAGCGTAATATTGCTTTTGCAGAAAGAAAAGGCAGCGACTTTTTTGAAGCGTTATTAAAGCAGTGCAAACAGAGTTAGCACTGCTAAGGGCCGCTAGAAGGCTTCATTGACGTTAAAGTAAAAGCCGCTGTCACCATCACCAAACGCTAAATCTAGGCGTAAATTGACTTTAGGCTTAACCTCTAAACGATAACCTATACCAATATTAGGCAGTAACTCATCAAAGGACAATTCGCCCACTTTGTCTGCAATACTGCCTGCACCAACCCAATAAACCATGCCGTGCCTGCCAGTTAAATGTTGTCGATACTCCACCTGAGCCAGCAGCATTTGTTTGTCACGATAGCGACCAGTGGTGTAGCCCCGTAATGAATTACCTCCACCGATTTTAGATAGCTGATCCCAAGGTACATCGCCGTGGGTGAAGCGTCCGCGTACTTGCCATGCTATGGTGTCATCATCAAGGATTGGATAATAGGCACTGTATAAAGCGTTATAGACTTCAAAGTCGTGCTTGCCGCCAAAATCTTCGCGATACACGCCAATCTCAAACTGGCTAATGCTCCCCTGCTGCGGGTTAAGCACATGATCGCGGGTATCATAGTTAATTAATAAATTGACCCCAACATTACGAGAAACTTCTTGTAAAGGGTCAACATCCACATCAATTGAGACCACATCAACATCCGTGGCCTTTGCATAGGTAAAATCAAAACCTGCTCCCACAAAACTATGGGCGGATATGCGCTGCAGGAACATAGGGTTAACTTGAAATGTTTGACTATTAAATTCAACCCGATTTAAGTCTTGCTGGTTAAATTCATAACCTACGCCGTAGTACACATCCGGTATGTCATACACATTGGCATTTAAATAAAGACGTTGGTTATCACCATTAAAAAAGGTTTTATTTTCAATCCCGACCCCTAGCGCGCCATTGATTGAGGCTAAACCATTAATAACCAAAGAAGATAAATCACTTACAGTATCCTCTGGGTCGACTTGATATAGCCCAACCACAGATATCCCAACACCTAAACTCATTTCAGGGTTATAAAATGGCCCAGGTAAATAGCTAAAATCAATGCCCTTATCTGGATCAAACTCACCATCGGCACCGAGGTTAGTCAGTAGGTTTTCAAACCAGCCTTGATCTTCAGCTTCATCGGTTATGGTTTCAAGCTGATCAGCGCCAACCAATACTGCCTCTCCTTCGCTTGTTGTTATTGGCGCTGACGTTTCTGGCTTTATTGTTGAATTTACTTGTGAATTTATTTCTGCGTTGGCAGAAATAGCCGCATTCGCCTCCGTTAATGGGGCAGCAATAGCGGCATTGATGGCAAAAAAGCTGGCACAATTTACAATCAGTAGGCGAGTAACAAACGGACTAATTATTTTCATTTAACAGCGCACCTATTGCTGGTTCAATTGTGGCAGCGTCATTAATAGCTGCACCAGTGTCTGCAGCATTTTGAGGCTCTGTTTGTTCGCGAGTGTCTGGCAAGTCATCTAGCGGCGTTTGTTGATGGGTCAAATGAGGGTTTTCAGCTAAATGCTGCTTTAACAACTTATAATCCTCACGTTCATCATATTTAGCAATCTCTACAAACTGCAAATGGGTAAAGCCATCAAGCCATAATTCTTCTGGTACGTGGCTAAATGAACCTGCAAACTTTTTATCTACACTAATGTGCTGCACAGCCACTTCATCAAAGTTAATCCCAAAAAGCTCAACGGCTAATGATAAGTGTTGTGGTGATGCAGGCGCGTCGTAAACTGCTGCTACCTTGTCCCATTGATCACTCGCCTGAGCTTGCTCTTTACTGACCAAATAAGGTGATTGTTTGTCGCCGAGTAGGTAATGACGTTTAAGTAATACGAATTTATTTGGTAGTGGCTCGTTTGAGTCCCACCAGTCACCATCGATTGCCCTAAAGAGCGCATTGGTTTGCTCTTTAGATAAAGGCTCCAACCAAGCCAATGTGGCCGCTAACCAACCCGTCATATGATAATCATATTGCTGCTTGGTCATGGCTAAATTGTTGGTCAGGATTGCTAACGCAATTTTGGCTCCCAGCATGTTTGAATATAAATCTTCTAACGAATAAGCCGATACAGCTTCTGTCCATAAGGCAAAACTGCGATAACCATGCCACTGGGATATTTCATGGGCTTCAGCCATAGTAAAGGCTAAGCGTACCGCCATGGCCGCCGCTAACTCCCAACGGTCATCTGCCGATAAATAACTCACATCAAAAGCGGCAAGTTCAAAGGTTCTATGGCCAATTTCTAATGGTAATTCAATTGACTGTGCCTGACCCAGTTTAGGCTGAATAAGATAAAACAGGGCAATAGCATTATCAGCGGTATCACGCACATGGGCTAAATCAATAAAGCCGCCTTTACGGGTATAAAGCATGCCATTGTTTTCCATGCTCTTACCGCTATCAGGTGAGCCTTTTTCATAACTAAATGTACCGGCATCAAATGCATGTGCGCCAATATCCTCAAGCGCTACTGTGTTAGCGTGACGATAAAAAGGGATCGGTAATAACCCCATAGCGACTTTTTGGTCAAAACCAAAAGCACAACAAGGTCTGACACTGGCGGGCATTGAAAGTGCTGCATTTTCAGGAAGGGTAATATCTCTGACTAAGGCATTATCAGGTATATCATCTAAAGCGGCACTGACCGCAATATCTGTGGGTAATGCGCGCACTTGCCACTCATTACTAGAGCAAGCGCCTAAGGTCATAACTAAGCCTAAAAATGATATCGCTACGGGAATTTTTATGATTTTCATTGAATAAAAGCCCTGATTTCTTTATTAATTTGTTTAGGAAAGTCATTACTCAATCCGTGAACACCGTCAGGTATAACTATGATAGGTGCATTTAAAAACTCAGCAAAACGATGACCGTTATCTAATGGGAACACCACATCCTTTTCCCCCCAGATTAAGATGGTTGACGGTAAAGAGTCGGCAAATTCGTCGGGGTTTAATTGATCCCGATAAGCCGGCAAGGTGGTAATAAGAGATTCTTTTTGTGGCAGAGAGTCGGCAAAGTAATATTCATAAACCTGCTGGTCGATGAACGCTGGCATCCATGGATAATCAACGAAAGTTTTTTCAAGTAAACGTCTTACTTCAGGGCCATTTTTAGGCACAAACACCGCTTCAGGCACATCGGCACCAAAACGCTTAGTCATTGCTAGCATATCCTCATCTGAAAATATCAGTCCAGGACTTGCTAGCATCACCACCTTATCCACTTTGGGCTCGTGGATCATTAAATCAAAAGTGACAAAACCACCAAAAGAAATACCCACCAGGTTAACGCTGCTTAACGCTAATTGGCTTATCAACTGTTGCATAGCTTGGGTTTCACTACTGATAGTGGCAGGTGCAGCGCTATAGGACTCACCAAACCACAGTAAATCCGGCACTATCACTTGATAATCCTCACTCAAGTCGAGCATCATTTCATACCAGCTGGTCATGCCATTACCACCAAAACCGTGTAGTAATAATAAAGTGGGTTTAGCGCTATCGCCCCCTTGCCAGTAATGTAACTCGCCTCCCTCAGTCAATGACATTTGATGACGCTCAAAACCGTTTTTGAGTAAATTGTTTTGTTGGTGATCATCAACCATGGCAACAATGCTGCAGCCACTAAGCAATAGCGCAAAAAAACTAAGGATTATGAGTCTCATCAATATTAAAACCTATATCCAATACCTGCCATAAAACTAGTACGAGTACCAATACCGCCCTCAAGCAGTAAATCAAACCCTTTACCCAACTCAATTTGGCCACCAATTAAACCATTCCATTTATCGGCTAAATGTTGGTTAACTTCGAATTTAGCACCAGGAATAGGCACGCCAATATCCTGTAAAAAACCACTGAAGGTTTGCTCAACATTTTGGTACATTCCGCCAATCCAAATTTGGGTATCGTGACCACGGATATCAAAACGGTAGCCAACTCTTGGTGAAACAACAATTGAACTGATTTCACCTTCTAAAATATCTAAATCTGTATTGGTATAATTAACATCGAGCAAGGCAAACCAGTTACCAATACCGCCAACAATGGTGCCACCGGCGCCATAGGTTAAGCCTTCGAAATTTAAGGCAAAGTCAAAAGGAGCGGTTTCTACCGGCTTAAATGGAGGAGGAAGATCTAAGTTGACCGTGACATTTGCAATACTACTACCTGAGGTTTTACCAATAATGCCGTATAAATTTAAAAAAGGCAGCACCCACATATCAGCACGAAAGGTAATTGTTTCTGACTCTTGAATCGCTTCACTGCCTTTAATTGAGACAATTTCATCAAGCAGACCTAATCCCGAGAAACTGACATTTTCTACCACCAATGGCTGATCCATATTCATATAGGTCACCCCTATGCCATACGGCTTAGGTAACTCATAGCCTAAATCAATGGCATCTTGTGCCCAAATAGGAAAAACTCGGTCATATTTAGGCTGAACTTCGATAGCTTCATCCGCAGCTTCTGTAACCGACTCGTTAACGGACGCATTCACGTTTGCTTGAGTGGCAAAAGCAGTAAAACCTAAAAAAATACCTGATAAAACTCTTAACATCATGTAGGGATATCCTTGAATAACCATGATTCTTTAATAGGCTATAAACTGAATAAATTCAACTTTAGCTATTATAGTGTACTGACAATAAAGCGTTGATATTTTGTACAAAAAATACCAAGCTGGGCATAGTAGAGACGGAAGCTGAATTTATATTAAAAGCCCTCAATATAAAAATAAATTCATTTAAACATAAGCACTTAATACGCAATTTCTCCATCAGGTTTACAGTCATAATGTTTTTGAATATAAAAACAAACAAATCTATAACAAACCTAATAACCTTGTTGAGACGCGATTGTTAGAAATGGTTATTAATTAACGCTGCAACTCATTGTCGCAGCCTCTGAAATCGTAATTACCACTCTTTTATGAATTTCAAAATTAGTAATATAACCGCACTCACCTGCGATGATCTCGCCACTATCAAGCTCTATGTGATAACGATATGCGCCATCTAACTGCGCTAAATCATAATACAGGGTGTTAGTATGCATGGCGGCGATGTCACCAAAGTCTAAGCGGCTATGGGGAAGTTTTACCACCGCGGATTCAACACCTTGAGCTGATTGATTACTGATGGTCAAACTGGGACTGAGATATAAGTACGACCAATATATTAATAAAATAAGCCCGCATAATAATATCGACACTTTGGCAAATAGTGCCCTCCAGCCAGTCACGACCTTAAGTTTATTACCCTTTGTAAAAACCATTTAGACTTTGGTTCCTTTCACTGTAAACACTAAAGGCACTGAGTTACCTTTAACAATAGAATGAAACTGATTAGGCGCTTGCTCTATCAAATTTTCAAAGCAGTTATAGGGGCTAAATGGATACTCGTTAAGACTATCAATTCTGATCCCTGCTTTGATTAGCGCATTAATAACATTACTTAATGAATGCGGCCAAGTCAGCATAGTTTGTGGTGTCGAAGCTGTTGATTGCGGTGAAGATGCAGACTCGAAATTACCGTGTGATTCGGTATAACTACCCTCAACGACCACATCAGCCTCAGTTTTATGAAAATAACTATAACCTTCTAAAACATCCTGTAGTGGATGAAACTCAGCCATATAAAAACAGCCACCCTGCTTTAAACTCTTGGCAATGATGTTTGCCCAACGATCAAGACAAGGCAGCCAACAAATGGTGCCGTATGAGGTAAATACAATGTCAAAATCAGTGACTTGCTTATCGGTAAATTGGGGCAAACTTTGATCGCCAAATTGATACACATCGGCGCAAATAAACTCGGCTTTTAGCTCACATTGCAATGCCAGCTCATTAGCTTTAGCAATGGCAACATCCGATAAATCAACTGCAGTGACAATTGCACCTTTACGAACCCAAGATAAGCTATCAAGACCAAAATGGCATTGCAGGTGTAATAAAGATTTTCCACTAACATCAGTAAGTTCAGCGGTTTCAATTTCGGTTAATGAAGATTTTCCCTTCAAAAAACCAGCCACATCATAAAATGATGAATCGAAATGCACTTTTGCTCTTTCATTCCAAGCAAGCTTGTTAATTGAAACATAATCCTGCATAAAAACCTTGTAAGTCATTATTAATATTGTTTATTTTTCACAACATACCATCTGTAATTACTGGCTAGCTAACTACGCACCAAATAAGTCACAACCAGAACACAATTTACAAACATTATGCCTAAAAATATTTCTTACGGATATAAAAAAAGCCGACAATTAATTGTCGGCTAAAAGGGGAATGACTCGATTTATTAACTTAGAGTAAACTTCTGCACTTGTTGTGACATTTCCGCCGCATCTTCTAACAAAGTTTCATTTAGCTGGCTCAAAGATGTCGCTATAGTTTGTGTTTGGCTATAAATTTCACTGATTTGCATGGCATTTCTATTCACCTCTTCTGCCACTGCAGCTTGCTCATGTGTCGCAGAAGCAATTTGTTGGTTCATGCTTTCAATGGTATCAATATGGCTAACAATTTGATGCAACTCATTACCTGCCGCTTCAACTTCAATGACGCTTTCATCAGCACTAACCATACCACGTTCCATGGTTTGCACCGCTAATTGAGCGCCAGATTTTAAACGTTCAGTCATGCGTTTAATATCGTCTGTTGAAGACTGTGTTCTTTGGGCGAGGGTTCTCACTTCATCGGCTACCACCGCAAAACCTCGGCCTTGCTCACCCGCCCTTGCCGCTTCAATAGCGGCATTTAACGCTAGCAAATTAGTTTGCTCTGAAATCGCACTAATCACTTCTAAAATGCTAGCAATGGATTGCACATCTTGATCTAAGGTCTTTATCGCTATTGATGCTTCGTTGATTTCACCTGCAAGGTGTTTAATTGAAGTAACCGTTTTTGAAACACCAACATTACCGATATTTGCCTCTTTATTGGCTAAAGTTGACGCATCAGATGCTTCTACGGCATTGGCTGCAATTTGCGTCACTGTAGCACTCATTTCCGTCATCGCAGAGGCTACCTGTTCAGCTTCTGAGTGACCTTTTTCGACATCTTGTCTCATGGTGCTAGCATAGTTATTAACTTGCTCAACCACATTAACAAGCTGACTAGCATTGTGTCTAACTTGACAAATAACACTCTCAAAATCAGACATCATCCCATTGAAGGCTTTTGCTAGCTGACCAAACTCATCGGTTGAGTCATGCTCAATGCGAGTACTTAAATCAAAATGATGCCCTGCATGGGTCACTTTATTAAATAATTGACTTAAACTGCGATTCAAATATCTAGAGATAGATAGACTCAGCCAGGCTAACAATAATATTGATACCGTTAATGTAATGAACGAGCTCCACATTTGTTGAGTCGCAGTGCTCAGTTTGCGCTGGGTTAGTGTCACGAGTTCATTGGCGAGGTATTGCTCAAATTTGGCAAATTGATTAATTCGGTTAGTGGATATTCTAAACCAAGTTTCAGGTTGCTGATTTTTAATGTCTGTCGCATCTTGTGAAAATGCAATTTGACGCATAGCCTCGACAGCATTCGCTTCATTAGAGCGATTATCTTGTTCAAAGCGCGCATTCGTATTGCTGGTCGCTAACGCAGAAAAACGTTCTGCATAGGTTTTTTGCTCAGCCACTAAAGTCACAAATTTAGCATAGCCGCCAGCCTTAAATCCTTGCTGGCCAAAGGTTGAACTCATTACTGCCCGCTCAATACCTGCACGTTCCTTTAATTGTAAAAAAGCACTAAATGAGGCCAGCTTCAAAGATAATTCACTAATGCTACTTTGCACTGCAGTTTCATCAACCACGGATAATAGGGTTTTATTTAAATCTGAATAATATTTCACTTCTTCAGCCACTGAGATACTCAGGTCATCTACCGAGCGGCGCATACTTTGAAGTTGTTGTAGTTGCGATTCTATTTGTCTTAATGTTGAACTGATTTTTGCAGGAAAGTGCTCTGCAGCTGGAATACTAGAAAAAATAACCACTTGTTGGTCTGTCATTGAGCGTTGCTGAGGTAAATCCTGAGCAAATGATTGACCTTTAGAGCCCAGAAAACCTGCACTCATGCCACGCTCCTTTTGTAATTCATGTACTAGGGCGCTGTTGATAACGGCCAGTTCACTTAACGAAAGTACCGTATTAAGCTCTGTTTGTATTTCATATTTATTGTGCACAAACATGCCACCATAAATTAAACAGATTAACAGTGGAGGAATAATTAATAGTGAAAGTTTGAGTCGAGTATTGAGATCGATAATCCATTTCATGACAGCTGTGACCCTTAAGAAGTGTGTTATGTTTCTAATTGAAATTACATTCATTAATGTAACTACAGCGACAGGATTTTCTAAAATATGTATTCTAAAATTCTAAAATTTATAATTATCTTTTTTAGGCAAAAAAAAACCTGTAAATCGCTTTACAGGTTTTCGGCTTAATGTAAAAAACTTTAATTAATTATCCTTCAACGCCTTTACTGGCAAGGAACTCATCATAAGTACCTTTAAAGTCATTGATGCCATCAGCAGTAATTTCAATGATGCGTGTTGCTAGTGACGATACAAATGCACGGTCATGAGACACAAACATTAATGTACCTTCATACAATTCTAATGCATTGTTTAATGACTCGATTGATTCCATGTCCATGTGGTTAGTTGGTTCATCAAGTAATAAGATATTTGGCTTTTGCATGATGAGCTTACCAAAGTACATACGACCCTTTTCACCACCAGATAACACTTTAACTGATTTTTTAATGTCGTCTGAGCCAAATAACATGCGGCCTAAGATGCCACGTACTGATTGGTCGTCATCTTCAGGTTTACGCCATTGGCTCATCCAGTCAAATAAGGTCATATCATTAGCAAAATCAGCTTCATGATCCTGCGCGTAATAACCAATGTTACTGTTTTCAGACCATTGAACCGTACCTGCATCTTGCGGGATGTCATGCACTAAAGTACGTAATAAGGTGGTTTTACCCACACCGTTATCACCTAAGATAGCAACACGCTCGCCAACTTCAACCATCAGGTCAAGTTTGCTGAATAATGGCTTATCAAAGCCTTTCGCTAATTGCTCAACCACTAAAGCATTACGGAATAATTTCTTTTCTTGCTCAAAACGAATGAACGGATTCACACGGCTTGAAGCCTTGATATCCTCAAGCTTAATCTTGTCAATTTGCTTAGCACGAGATGTTGCTTGCTTAGCTTTTGAAGCGTTAGCAGAGAATCGTGCTACGAAACCTTGTAGCTCAGCAATTTGGGCTTTTTTCTTAGCATTGTCAGATTGTAAACGCTCACGAGCTTGCTGGGCTGCCATCATGTATTCATCGTAGTTACCTGGGTAAACACGTAGTTCACCGTAATCGATGTCAGCCATATGGGTACAAACTGAGTTCAAGAAGTAACGGTCATGGGAAATAATCACCATGGTACTGTTACGTTGGTTAAGCATTTCTTGTAACCAGCGAATGGTGTCGATGTCCAAGTTGTTGGTTGGTTCGTCAAGTAGCAAAATATCTGGATCAGAGAACAAGGCTTGAGCCAAAAGTACACGCAGTTTAAAACCTGGTGCGATTTCACTCATTAGGCCAAAGTGCTGGTCTACACCAATACCTACGCCCATTAATAAATCACCAGCACGAGATTCAGCGGTATAACCGTCCATCTCAGCAAATTCCATTTCAAGCTCAGCGACTTTAATGCCGTCTTCTTCACTCATTTCTGCGAGTGAATAAATGCGGTCACGCTCTTGCTTCACTTCCCACAACTCTTTGTGGCCCATGATAACGGTATCAACCACTGAGAACTCTTCATAAGCAAATTGATCTTGATTCAATTTACCAAAACGTTCACCAGGATCGATTGATACATTACCGCTTGTTGGCTCAAGATCGCCAGTAAGGATCTTCATGAAGGTTGACTTACCACAACCGTTTGCACCAATTAGACCGTAGCGATTACCGCCACCGAATTTGACAGAGATATTTTCAAATAACGGCTTGCTGCCGAACTGCATGGTGATGTTGTTGCTGTATATCACGTAGGAGATTCCATTAGTTTTTGGACGAAAAATTGTCGCGATTATACATTATTCGACTCAAGCTTTACAGCCAGAATATTGATTGATTTATTTTTGCCTATTTGTCAGATTGTTGCAGTAGCTATACTCATGATTAACTCAAGATGTAATCTAAACTGAGCTAACGTTAGCCTTTCACAATTTCGATTAATCTTGTAATAAACAACTTAACTGATTCAGCCGTTTCAAACTTAAAAGCTAAACCATAGTGGCTTTCTTTTAAGCTTTTATGGCGACGAGTCGGGAAACGGGTCATCTGCGCATTATGGTGATAGTCATATTGTGCATGTACCCCGTCTAATGTGGCTAACTCACCAGAGAACACTTCAAAAGCCGGGCGAATAATGAGTACCGGAGTGTTGCTGTCAATATGTAAATACACCGGCTCTTTAAGCTTAGGCAGCATGTATTCGGTAACATTACTAATGGTGAAATTGGTACGGCAATCTAATTCATTTAATGCTGTGCGCATATCTTCTTGGCTAATAATCATTTCTTTTCGCTTGAGTAGTAAGGGCAATGACGCTAACTGTAATGCCAAATCAACAAAAAGCCTCGAAGTTTCGTTCGAGGCTTAGATATAAATCACTGACTTAGATTAAGTTTAACTGGGTTAAAATATAATCCAAACCACCAGTAATTGCTGCCACTTGGGCATCATTACATTCTTGGTCATTGACCAATGGGCTATCAGGATACACTTCAGTGGTGGTATTATAGTGATTGTTTGTCATCCCCGCACATAAGCCAAGCTTTTTAGTTGGGTAGTTAATGACCCCAAACTGCTCAATATCAACACCAATTAACTGACCATTATCATCTGGGGCAATATGGGTTACTTTGGCTACCGACTCAATAATCGCCTGTTGAAAGTCAGGAGTTGGATTTTCTGAGTCACCAACCAAATAAAAACCATCTGGAATAACGCCTTTTTCATAGTCTTTGCCATCACGAGCTGATAATGCGGGGCGAAATTCTAGCTCGTCAGTATCTGTGGTTTCATGCAAATCAATATGGGCATAAACGTCACCAAGGCTAGCTACAAATGCCATTAAATCTGCCGATTCATTGGCTGGGCTGTCAGCATAAAAAGAACGGTTTGGGTCCACTGCGTATGGGTTCCAGCGATTAATTGTTTCATAACCCCATGGGCTCACACACGGCGCTACCGCAATATTAAAGTATTGGCTGTAATGCTCAGCCTGAGTCGCTAAAAACTGAATCGCGCCATGTACGCCACTGGTTTCATAACCATGAACACCGCCAGTTACTAAGATAGTTTTTTTGCTGCTATCCCAATGTTTAGATTTAAATGCAAATAGCGGATATTTGTCGGCATCATAAGCTAGAGCACCATATTGCACTTGTTCAAAGCGTGAGGCTAAAGGCGCTAATTTTGTTAGCACTTCTTGTTGATAGCTACGTTTAATGGTTACTTGGGCAAGCCACTGGGCCTTTTCTTGTGCATTCCAAGGTTTGCCTGGGGTGCCAATGGGGAAACTTGACATAAAAAATACCTTATTTGCTGTCTTTCTCTTATTCATTGCTTTGAATCCTATCGCAATGTCAGCACAATTTCTATTTAAGTGGTGGTTCATTTGCGGATAACAGGGTGTTCGCAGCTAGGTAAATGATAACCACAAACGTCAGTAACGAAAAACTGCCATTAGGGCTAAATACCCATTGCCGCCAATAAAATAAGCTATCTGCCTGTTGCGGTTATAACGCGAGGAGTTATTTATTGGTAAAGGTAAATTTGTTTTTAAGCCAACTAAGACTGGCAATTTGCTGTGTTTTCGTTAGGCCAAAGTAAATACAAACCCATGGGCAAATTAATAAAAACCAAGGTAATGCTGCTGTTGGTACGCCACTAAAAAAGAAATACAAAAAGCCGCCATACATGACGATAACCCCAATAATGCCCACCACTAACATGACTTTTTTCATCAAACTTTCTAAGCGTACAATATTCACAACTATCCTTACTGTCATTGAGCACTGCCGAGATGCAGCTTTATTTCGATTGAAATAAACTAAGGCAAAAAATATAACCACAGGGTAACATTTTTAGAAACCCAGAAAAACTTATCTCTTTGCTTTTGTGCTCGCCTAAGCTGTAACCCGCCACCTAAATTAACCAATATAAATAAACACTTATAATCTTGTGTGCGCATACTTGCGGTTCAAAAACAAAAAATCCCTACCAGAAAACCGGCAGGGATTAATACTATTAATGAGCCAATATTATTATCGCTACTGCGACTAATATTGTTATCGCTAATGCGACTAATATTGTTATCGCTAATGCGACTTAAAGGCGAATACCGCCATCAATTTCAAACACACGGCCATTAACGTAATCATTCTCAACGATAAATTTAACCGTTGATGCGATTTCTTCAGCTTGACCTAAACGCCCAACTGGCACCATTTTCTCCATTCGCTCTAGGGCTTCTGGTTTCATTGCTGCGGTCATTTCAGTGGCAATCACACCAGGTGCTACCGCTGCGCTACGGATATTATAACGGGCTAGTTCTTTCGCCCAACCTACGCTCATGGCAGCCACACCCGCTTTAGAAGCTGAGTAGTTAGACTGACCCATGTTGCCTGCTTTAGCGACACTTGAGATATTAATAATCACCCCAGGCTGCGCGGTTTCAATCATCACAGCCGCAGCTTCACGCCCACACAGGAAAGTACCGGTTAAGTTGACATTGATAACTGACTGGAATTGCTCATATGACATACGGTCAGTAACCTTGCCATCTTTTGCCTTAACCATTAAGCCATCACGCAAGATCCCAGCGTTGTTGATAAGAATATTAACCTGACCAAAATCTTCACGGATGAAATTAAACCCCGCCACCACATCTTCTTCATCGGTGATATCTAACGCATAGCCTTGCACTTCAGTACTTGCACCTAAATCAGCACAAGCACGTTCTAGCTTTTCTTGATCAACATCGATAAGTGCTAATCTTGCGCCTTGGGCGGCAAACTCTTGCGCCATAGCCAGACCTAACCCACCTGCACCGCCAGTAATGACAACAACTTTATCTTTAATTTCCATTAACTGGATCCTTTCTCTATTTATTTAGTGTTTTGCATACTCACATTCCGGCGCGGTTGAATGGCTCAACCAGCCTTCAAGCAGCTGTTATTTATCTTCATCTGCTTTAGCAAACTGTTCAAAAATACTTGAAAAATCACGGCGACCATTGCCTTGACGGGCATGGTTAACATATAAACTGCGCGCCAATGCCCCCATAGGAGTGCTGGAATTCGATGCCAGCGATGCTTGCTGTGACAAGCCTAAATCTTTCACCATCAAATCAACCATAAAGCCGCCCTGATAATCATTTGAAGAAGGCACATTGTCCATTACATCAGGGCACGGGTTGTATTTTTCGAGGGTCCAGTTGCCACCGCTACTGACTTTCATGATATCAGATAACACTTTAGGGTCTAAACCATTATCAATACCTAGCTGCAAAGATTCACTGGTGCCGACCATTAATACTGATAACAGCATATTATTACAGATTTTGGCAATTTGGCCTGCGCCTGCCGCACCTGCATGAAAAATATTAGCCCCCATAACCGTTAATACTGTTTGCGCTTTATCATAGGCGTTATCACTGCCACCACAAATGAATGTTAGTGTGCCAGCAGCTGCGCCCGCTGTGCCGCCTGACACTGGCGCATCCATAAACTCAATGCCTTTGGCTGCAGCTTGTGCCCCAACCGTTTGCGCCGTGCCTGCATCTATGGTGGAGCAATCAATTAATATGGCATCTTTAGCGACCACATCCAGTAAGCCTTTGTTGTCATCATCGCCAATATATAAACTGTGTACATGCTTACCTGCAGGCAACATGGTAATGATATAATCTGCTGCTGCCGCTGCGCCGCAAGCGGTTTTTGCGCTTAACGCGCCCTGTTTAGTTAATGCCTCAACCGCCGCTGGTACTAAATCAAATACCGTGACTGTCATGCCTGCTTTAATTAAATTGGCTGCCATTGGGCCGCCCATATTACCTAAACCAATAAATGCTACTGTTGCCATGATAAATTCCTTTTAGATGTCTTTTAGCTAGATGCCTTTTACTTAGATGCCTTTTACTTAGATGCCTTTTACTTAGATGCCTTTTAACGGATGGTCATCGGCTTGCCAAGGTGATGTCAGCAATTGGGTCACTGCTTCTGCGGTCACTTCACTTGCATGACTAAATCGCCATTGTGGATTGCGATCTTTATCAATGAGTAATGCCCTTACCCCTTCACAAAAATCGCCATAGGAGCAGCAATTGACGCTAATACCTAGCTCCCACTTAAAGCACTCTGCTAATGTTTTATTCGTACCTAAGTTGGCTTGAGCAAAAATTAAAAACCAACTTAATGGGCTACCTTTTAAAGCCGTTTTTTGAGCCCGTTTAAGCCAATCTAATTCAGTGTCTAAACTGGTGAGTTGATGATGCACCTCTTCAATTTCACCCGCCATTAATTGATCAATCTCAGTTTGAAATTGCTCAAGTGGGCTTTGGCCTATTTTAGCTGTGGTATTTTGTTGCTGGGTATTTAACACCATACTTAGCTGCTGATGATTTAACTCAGCATCATCGCTCCAACTGACGTCAGCAAGGGCATCAAATAACGGCTGTTTATCATCGCTTGCTAAAAAGTGATTGCCCAGTCCAACATGCAAAGCATCGGCGGCGTTCATGTTATAAGCGGTTAAGCCTAAAAATAAGCCTAATTTACCCGGCATACGATTTAAGAAATAACTGCCGCCTACATCAGGGTACAAACCTATGGATATTTCAGGCATGGCAATGCGGCTTCGCTCTGTCACCACTCGGTGACTGCCACCCGCCATTAGCCCTAAACCGCCGCCCATAACAATGCCATCGCCCCACACCAGCACTGGTTTACCATACTGATGTAGTAAATAATCTAATTGATACTCTTGGGTGAAAAAATCGCATGCTTCTGCAGTCATGGTATTAGGATTAGCAATCGATGCATGGTAAATCGCCCTGACATCACCGCCAGCGCAAAAGGCTTTATCCCCTGCGCCATCAAGCACAACAAAAGCAATATCATCATTTTGCTGCCAAGCAAGCAGCTGCTTGGTCATGGCATTGACCATGTCTAAATTCAAGGCATTTAAGGCCTTTTCAATATTAAGGGTTACCACCCCAATTGATTTACCAGACAGGGTCCCTAGAGTTTGAAATATTACATCTTGAGTCATTAGCTATTATTCCAATTCAGTATATTGTTTTACAGCTTATTAAGGCTTATTTTCCGGTAATCCAAGCTATCATTGCGACTAGGGTAAATACCCATGTTGGCTAATTTCATTAGCCAACATAAAGCGCTTGGCTAGTAACTGTTACAAAATAGCGTGCGCATTTTCATCTAGCAAACGACGAGCAATAATTAAGCGCATGATTTCATTAGTGCCTTCAAGAATTTGATGTACCCGCACATCTCTAAAATGACGCTCTAATGGGTACTCACGAATATAGCCATAACCGCCGTGAAGTTGCAGGGCGTTATCACACACTTGAAAACCAATGTCGGTAGCAAATCGTTTTGCCATTGCGCAGTAAGCTGTGGCTTCTGGATCTTTTGAATCTAATTTGAAAGCAGCTAAGCGCACCAACTGCCTTGCAGCGACTAACTCTGTCGCCATATCAGCTAACTTAAACTGTAATCCTTGAAATGCCGCAATGGGCTTACCAAACTGCTTACGTTCATTCATGTATTCTGTGGCACGGCTCAGCGCAGCTTGCGCTGTACCGATAGAACAAGTGGCGATATTAATACGACCGCCATCGAGGCCCTTCATGGCAAAAGTGAAACCTTGGCCTTCTTCACCGAGTAAATTAGCCACTGGCACGCGGACATTTTCAAAGGTTATTGAACGTGTTGGCTGGGCATTCCAGCCCATTTTATCTTCGGCTTTACCATAGCTTACACCAGCAGTATCTGCTGGAATAGCTATAGCTGAAATACCTTTTGCGCCCGCTTCGCCTGTACGGCACATCACTACTAATAGCTCAGTTTCACCCGCACCAGAAATAAACACTTTTGAGCCATTAATGATGTAATCATCACCATCACGAACCGCTTTAGTCGCAAGTGATGCAGCGTCACTGCCTGCACCCGGCTCTGTTAGACAATATGATGCGAGTAATCGACCTGTGGTTAGACCTTCAGACCACTGCTGGCGCAATGTTTCACTACCCCAAGTGGTGACCATCCATGTGGCCATATTATGAATAGTCAACATGGCGGTAGTTGCTGTGCAGCCTTGTGATAACTCTTCAAAAATAATCGACGAATCTAATCGGCTTAGCCCCATTCCACCTTCTGACTCAGGCGAATACAAAGAGCAAAAACCTAGCTCGCCAGCCTTGTGAATTACATCCTTTGGAAAGTGATGCTCTTCATCCCATTTTGCGGCAAAGGGTGCCAGCTCATCTGCGGCAAATTGACGGGCTAATTCTGCGAATTGGCGTTGGTCTTCGGTTAAATTAAAGTCCATGGTGTTAATCCTTTTACTATGACTCTTTAGGTCATTTTATGGCTAAACAATCCTGTGCTTTTATGTGAGCGTGTTTGCAAAAACTGAGTGACTTTTGCAAACTGATTTTTACTAAATGCTTATAGCTAACCGCATTTTAGTTACACGCTATTTGGTTACACGCACAGTGATCATTAAGTGAGTCTTGTGGTTTGCTTGTCTGAATAATTAACTGGTCTTCTCCCATCAGAAGACCAGTACATTTACTTAAGATTGATGCTCATATTCGGGCCACTCACCACTTCGTCATCAAACCATCGTGAAGTGATGGTTTTAGTTTCAGTGTAAAAACGCACCGCTTGTTTACCGTAAGCGTGCTGATCGCCATAGAAACTGCCTTTCCAACCGGTAAATGAGAAGAATGGTAATGGCACAGGAATTGGCACGTTAATGCCCACTTGGCCCACTTCGATGTGGTGTTGATACTTACGCGCTGCGCCGCCGGATGCGGTAAAAATTGAAGTGCCGTTACCATATGGACTGTTATTGACTAACTCAATGGCGTCATCAAGGTTGTCAGCTTCCATGCAGCACAAAACAGGACCGAAGATCTCTTCTTTATAAATGCTCATATCGGTAGTGACTTTGTCGAACATGGTTGGACCAATCCAGTTACCTGACTCATAGCCCTCAACCGTAAAGTCGCTACCATCGAGTAAACAGTCCGCGCCTTCAGCTTTACCTTGGGCAATAAGCTTAAGTACACGCTCTTTGGCAGCGGGGCTAATAACTGGGCCATAGGCGGCATTGTCATCATTCCATAAACCTGGGCGTACTTTTGCTAGTGCTTCTTTAAGCTCTGGGATCCACTCTTTAGCAGCGCCAACAAACACTGCCACAGAAATCGCCATACAACGTTGACCAGCAGCGCCAACTGATGCGCCAACCATGTTATTGATCACTTGCTGCTTATTAGCATCAGGCATGATCACGCAGTGGTTTTTCGCGCCAGCAAAGGCTTGAACACGCTTTAAGTTATCAGTACCCGTTTTGTAAATGTATTGCCCTACAGCCACAGAACCAACAAATGAAATCGCTTTAATGGCAGGATCTGCCAACAAAATATCCACCGCGGTTTTATCACCATGAATAAGCTGCAGCACGCCTTTGGGCGCGCCCGCTTCAACAAACAATTCAACTAAACGCTGCGGCGTCATTGGATCTTGTTCTGAAGGCTTTAAAATAAAGGTATTACCGCAAGCAATCGCTAACGGGAACATCCATAACGGGATCATCGCCGGGAAGTTAAACGGGGTAATACCCGCACACACCCCTAATGGCTGGGTGTAGCTATAAGTATCAATATTACGCGCCACATTCTCAACGGTTTCGCCCATTAACATTGAGGCGATATTACAAGCATGCTCTGCCACTTCAATACCACGCCAAACATCACCTTTTGCATCTTCAAAGGTTTTACCGGTTTCTTGGGCCAGAATAGTGGCGATTTCATCGTGATGCTCTTTTAAAAGGTGTTGATAACGGAGCATTACGCGAGCACGCTCTGACACAGGTACTTCTTTCCACGTAGTGAATGCTTGTTTTGCACTGTCTATGGCTTGATTAACTTCTGCAACCGTTGCAGCGTTAATATTGGCAATAACGCTGTTGTTAGCTGGGTTAGTAACATCAATGTTTTGACTACCTGTACCTTCGGTGAATTCACCGGCAATATAATGTTTAACTTGTATGGTCATCTTGCTTCCTAAATCCTGTTACAGATTATTGTTGAGCCCCAAAGCTCTTGAGTAATAATAAGCACCAACCCAGCTGTTATTGTTAGCATCACTCTATGATGATTCTTTGCCATAGCCTTCACTGGTGCTTATTTGTTGTTAATAACGCCAACATCAAAAGTGACGCAATTAACAACGAGTCTTGTTAAATCTTAATCAATTACAACGAGGTTAAACTTCAATCGCCATAGCAGTTGCTTCGCCGCCGCCAATACATAATGACGCCACACCTTTAGCTGTGCCTTTAGCCAAACCTTTAGCTTGTAGCGCATGGATGAGGGTCACTAATACACGGGCGCCAGAACAACCAATTGGATGACCTAATGCACACGCTCCGCCATAGATGTTCACTTTATTGGCATCAAGTTGTAGCTCTTGGATTGCTAACATGGTCACCATGGCAAAGGCTTCGTTGATTTCAAATAAATCAACATCTGTTTTTGCCCAGTTAACCTTGTCGAATAATTTGTTCATCGCGCCCACTGGCGCTGTGGTAAACATTGATGGCTCTTGTGAGTGAGTGCTATGGCCTTTAATCGTGGCCATCACTTCCAAGCCTAATGACGCTGCCTTTTCTCGGGTCATTAGCATTACTGCTGCGGCGCCATCAGAAATCGAGCTTGAGTTGGCGGCGGTAATGGTGCCGTCTTTAGTAAATGCGGGGCGCAATGTCGGGATTTTTTCAGGGCGGGCATTGCCAGGTTGCTCATCGGTATCAACGGTCACATCTCCACGGCGATTTGCAATGGTAATTGGCACAATTTCAGCTTTAAACGCACCTGAATCAATCGCTTTATTGGCTTTTTCAAGTGAGCTTAAGGCAAAGTTATCCATTTGCTCTCGGGTGAGGCCGAAATCATCTGCAGTTTTTTGCGCGAATGTGCCCATAGCGCCGCCAGTGTAGGCATCTTCTAATCCATCAAGAAACATATGGTCTAACACTTTGCCATGCCCCATACGCATACCGCCGCGCGCTTTATCAAGTAAATATGGCGCTTGACTCATACTTTCCATACCACCAGCAATAACCACTTCGCTGCTGCCAGACTTAATTGCATCATGAGCTAACATCACGGTTTTCATGCCTGAACCACAAACCTTATTCACGGTTGTTGCGCCAACACTCAAAGGTAGGTCAGCGCCCAATGTCGCTTGTCTTGCTGGCGCTTGACCTAAGCCTGCCGGTAATACACAACCCATAAACACTTCATCAATTAAATCAGTATTGATTTGAGTTTGATTGACTAAGCCTTTAATTGCATTAGCCGCTAAGGTTGGCGCTGGTACGGCTGATAGTGCGCCTTGAAAGCCCCCCATTGGGGTGCGTTTAGCTGCAACAATGACAATATCTTGGGGTGATTGGTCTGTACTCATAACTTCTCCGGTCTAAACTGCTGGTAAGTAAGCGGACAAAATCAGCAAAAATGTGATCTAGTTCAACTATAAAATAATAGTTACACTCTGACGTTTACGCTAACGTAAAGCAAGTGGTTTGAATGTGATTATCAATAGTGAATATTTTATGAGTGTCACTGAAGATTTACATCAAGCGTAAAGCCCTGATTTAAAATAGCTAAAATGTAATAAATCCCACTAAAAAAGTCATAGCCAGCGTTAAATTATCAAGGTGTTTTTGAGGAGATTTGCCATAAAAAAGGGCGATATCGAAAACGATATCGCCCTTTTTATTAATACTTGTAGCATGATGTTTGGCCGAATTTACGCCATATTTTGTTTAAACACCTTAATCAATCTGTGATTAGCTTTTCAATTCCCACGGCGTTCTTGCGCTCATATCTGATAAATCATAAGGCGTAAGCTGGTAAACATAGTAGTTAAGCCAGTTGCTCACTAACAAACTGCCATGACTGTGCCAGCGAGCAATGGGCTCTTGGCTTGGATCATTATCACGATAGTAGTTGCTCGGTATATTAGGGTTGATACCTAAGCCAACATCTCGCTGATATTCATCATTTAAAGTAGGTTTTTGATACTCAGGATGCCCCATCACAAACAGGTTACGATTATTGCGGCTAAGCACAATATAGGCCCCAGCTTCAGCAGATTCAGCTAGCACTTCAACATCAGAATGTTGGTGTAAATCGTTAATATTCACTTCAGCATAACGTGAATGCGGCGCAAAAAACTCATCATCAAAACCGCGTAGTAATGGATGCGGCTCGTTGGTACGACTATGGTTAAACACCCCCGAACGCTTTTGCTCAAGTAAACTGCGATTAATACCATATAAATGAAACAAACCTGCATGCGCCGCCCAGCATAGAAACAATACTGAAGTAACATGTTCTTGAGACCAATCAATAATTTCTTTAATGTGATCCCAATACACCACATCTTCAAAATCCAGCTGCCCAAGTGGCGCACCGGTAATAATTAACCCATCATAATTGTTCGTTTTAACCGCTTCAAAATCCCGATAAAAAGCATTCATATGATCGACAGAAGTATGCTTAGATGCTTTGTCATGAATACGCAATAGGTCAACATCCACTTGCAGCGGGGTATTACCTAATAAGCGCAATAGCTGGGTTTCGGTTTCAATTTTATTGGGCATTAAATTTAGAATTAATACCCGCATAGGTCGAATATCTTGATTTGCAGCGCGAGTTTCCGACATCACAAAGATATTTTCAGACTCTAAGATTTCAGCTGCAGGTAAATCATCTGGAATTCTAACCGGCATAGGAGCACCTTTTTAATACAAAATAAATCGGTGCATAGGCATGATAAGCCTAACCACCAACTTTATTAACAATCACATTTATGGGCTGTGTCTCATTGACATCAATGCTATACGCTTGCGTATTGATAAACCACAGCTTGCCATTTACTTCTATTCGCGCCCCAATTGAGTAACTATGACCAACAATAAATTGGTCTGCAGCTATTTGAAACTCAAATGCTTGCGGCGCGCTCACTTGTTGGTACACTTTTTCAGCGATAACAATCGCTTTGGTATCTTGCAAAGACACATCCTTCACTTGCACGGTGAGTATTGCGTTGTCTGGCAATGCCATGCGCTCGCGATAACTCACATCACCACTTATAGACACTAAATGATCTACAGAGCTGCAGCCGAATAATCCGCCTAGCAGCATTAAAGAAATACATGCTTTGCTGATAAATGCTTTGATGATGTTCATATATCCTGTCCTTATAATACATTAAGACTTCTAGAAGTCTATACGTCTCATATTGAATAATATTCTTGCTTGTTATCCCTCGCAGTTGTTTTTATCATAGGCCATCATTTCGTCGTCTAAAAGCACATGACTACAGCAAACGCAATAATAGTGGGCGCTAGCTCACACCTTAGTAAAGAAATCGCCCGTCAATTAGCCGAGCAGAAAGTTTCTCTAGTGCTATTTGTACAAGATCCCGATGCCATGGCCGAGTTTGCCGCAAGCTTACCGACAAAAGTTGATGTGCTACCGTTAGATATTGAAAATCCAACAGCCATTATCAGCCAGCTTGAAAAAGTATGGTTAAGCCTTGAAGGCGCGCATTTAGTGTTAGTGAATACTGGACTTAATGCCTACAGTGAAGCACTGCCTTGGGAAATCGAACAAGATATCATTGACGTCAATGTGCGTGGTTTTGCCGCAATTTGTAATACCACCTTTCGATTAATGCGCGAGCAAGGCTATGGTCAAATTGCTGCAATCAACTCTATTGCCGGTTTACGTGGCGGCCCAAGTGTGACCTATCATGCATCAAAAGCCTTTGCAGAAAATTACCTTGAAGGCTTAAGCATGCATGCGCAGCGATTAAAGTTACCAATCACTATTACCGATATTCAGCTAGGCCTATTGGATAAAGCTGCAATGCAGAAAAGTAAACTGTGGTTGCCGCCATTGCCAAAAGTGGCTAAACAAATTGTCAGCGCGATGCAAAAAGGCAAGCGCAAAGTCTATGTCACTAAACGCTGGCGCTTAGTGGCTTGGTTAACCTTACTTTTACCTGAGTTTATTTATAATACTCGCCATTGGAAGGTTAAAAAGAAAAAGTAGCTTATTCCGTTATTAGCTCACATAAAAAAACAGGAGCCTAGCTCCTGTTTTTTTGCTCTAAATATTTTTCAAATATTAGAAGGTGTAACCAATGCTGACCATGTATACCCATGGGTCAATATCAGTTTCAACTGAAATAGCATCTTCACCTAAATTGAATTTAACATCCGTTGAGATATCAGCGTACCAAACCGATGCATTTACTAACCAGTTATCATTAAATTGATAATCAAGCCCAACTTGTGCCGCTAAGCCCCAAGAGTTACTCATGCTTAAATCAGTTAATGCGCCGTCTAAGTCATTGGTAAACTCGTTATCAAAAAAGTTAGTAAAGTTAACACCAACACCAATGTAAGGACGTAATTTAGATTGGCCATTACCAAAGTAATACTGCGCCACTAAGGTTGGTGGTAAATGCTTAGTTTCAGCAATTTTACCTAACTCACCAAGAGAAACATCATGACTAAAAGGAGTTGCTGCCAATAATTCTAAACCCCAATTATCAGTTAGCATGTAACCAAAGTTTAAGCCGACTTGGGTATTATCATCGACTGTAAACTCTGCAACATTAGCAACAACTGGACTAGACTCATTTGGCACAACCGCTACCGCACCAACACGAAAGATAAAATCACCAGCTTGATGAGCAACCGCAGCTGAAGAAACACCTGCAGATAATAAACTGGCAGCAACTAGACTAAGGGCTATTTTTTTATTCATTATGACAACTCCATGTGTACAACATAATTAGCGCTTTCGATAAACACCTTTAACAATTGCCGCTACACTGCCAGATAAAACCTTTAACAATCTTGATCCAGATCAACAAAGCCATTTACATCAAACTAGGTATAACGCTTTATTGACTTAGATCACATTTAGCTTGAACTTTGTCTACTAAGAAACTTTTAAAATGCCAGTTTAACTGATGAAAACGTTGGTTTTTTAACCAGGCACTTTCATGAGCAAAGCATGAGCCTGATATTAACTAAGCAATAACCATTTACCTTTTTGTAACATTTAATAGCGGTATTGCTTGTTAAGCAATCCTATAAAAATTCTGCCTATTAAAGCCTGTCTATAAAAAGACTCATAAAATAAACGCCGCTGCCAATGATTAAAAGATAAACCCCTCAATTGTTGTTACAAAGGTGCTACCCTTGAACAAAATACCTTTACCTTTGTTTATAGGCTGTAATTATCTTTCAATGACACAAATATGGATAACATCACTGTTTAGCCTCACGCTGTTTATTGCAGCTGATTTAGCTGCATCACAGCCCAAGGACATCGCTAAAGCTATCTTTGATAATGAGCCCATCTCTGATGATAAGCCTACCTCTGAAAAGACCATCACCGACAAAAAATCACCTTTGAATGAAACCCAGTCAGATGATGAAGTCGAGCCATCAGCTTGTTATAGCCGTTCACAAACTGATGAGAAAATTGATAAGGCTTTTGATTATCTCAACACCAAATTCTGCCAACCGGCCATTTGGTTTGACAGCTTCTTTGTCGATGATCGCATTGAAGATGATGCCAGAGCTGGCACGATTGTCCGTTGGTATAATGATTTTTCCTATTATGAAAAAGAAGGTTTTAAATATCATGCTAACGTCAATGCGCGGGTTAATTTACCTGGAGTCACTAAAAAGCTAAAACTCATTTTTGATTCAACTGGAGAAGATGATCCATTTTCATTTATACGCAGCCCTGACGATAACAACGACAGGGAATTTAGCTTACGCTATGACTGGCTAGCTCGAAATAGAAGTAGTTTTAATATAAAGCTCAGTTTTAAGCCTAAAATCGAAGCTCGTTATCGCTATACCTATCCTATTTCAGAAAATACCATCAGCCGCATCACCCAAAAGCTGTATCAAGAGAAAAATCTCACTGGTGAGTCTACTGAATTCGATATTGAACACTCTTTTAACGATGATTTTTTATTGCGCTGGAGTGCTGCGTTCCAATATGAAACTAACGATAATGGTTGGGAGCTAGGCTCAGGTCTGCAGTTATATCAATATATCAGTGATAAACAAGCCATTAGTTATCAAGCCCACATACACGGCGTCGACCAGCCCTATAAATATATTGATAGTGCAAAAATTGGCTTAACTTACCGACAAAACTTTGTCCGAGATTGGTTGTTTTTTGCCATCACGCCTGAATATACTTGGACTAAAGAAGATGATGAAGTGCGCATCAATCAAGTGGTGCTAACCTTTACCATAGAGTTTTTATTTCAAAATATTTAACTCTATGCCGATTAGCTAAACCACCGCCAAGAGGACAAGATGATGAATGAAAAATTTATAAAATTTGATGTGTTTGGTAAGTCCTTGTCAATTAAGCCCCAAGATAGACAAAGTGATCAGCCCCAATGGCTACTGTTTCGTGATTCAGGCACCGGGCTTAGATCGCGCATCCATGAGGTCATCATTCCACCTGAGCTTAAAGAAACAGAGCTTGCTGGTTATCTTGATGATATTTTCCATGAAAATGCCACTGCAAAACATTCACAAGTGTTAAAGCTGACATAAAAAAATGACATAAAAATGACATAAAAGGTGCAGCTAAAGGCTATAACTTAAACTCAAGAGCTAATTGACTAGTGATAAATGACAAGGGGTTACGGGGAGGTTAGAGCTCAAGTGAAAGCTTAGGATATTGCTTAAACCAAGGTTTACTGGCAACACGCTCCATAAACACATGTTTATCGGCATTGGGGTTATAGCTCACCGATAGGCTAAATAGGTTTTCATAACCAAATAATGCCTTTAGCACTAACTTGCCATCATTATCCAGTTTTACCGCTACCGCTGTTTGTTGCTCAGGCCAATAACACATCGCATCAAGGGTTGATGTATAGGCTGGGTGATGATTCCTTTTATGCATTCTGGCTTGGTTTTTCACCGACCAAGGCAGTTTTATCCGCTCAGATAATGCTTTTTCGATTAACTTATCACGATAGGCACAGGTTTGTTTGCTGCAATAATAAATCACATCAATATCAGTTAACGCACTGGGCGCTATTTGATGCTGTTTATCCCACACTAAATTACGCACAAACCCTGCAGCAATGTACCAATCTGTAATATTAAGCTCAGTAAAAAGCGCTGCAACTTGCTGCAAGGCACTAATGCGCATCTTGTCTGCTACAATCCAATTTTTTAACTGAGCTTCATAGTCCATATTTTACTCGAGCTTATCTAAAAAATGCTGGGTTAACTGGCATCATCTTGCTGCTCAGGCGCAGCTGCAGCAAAGGCTGGGTGAGCCTGACATGTATGCCAAATCCGCACAATATTAGGGTATGCAGATAAATCTACGTTGAAGCGATAGGCATTGTAAACCTGAGGGATAAGACAAATATCTGCCAAGCTTGGACTGTCGCCAAAACTAAATTTACCAGAGTGAACAGCTAATTGCTTTTCTAGCGCCGCAAAACCTAAATGGATCCAATGATGATACCAGTTCATTTTGTCTTCTTCAGATACGCCCATGTCATTAACGAGATACTGTAATACCCGTAAGTTGTCCAGTGGGTGAACTTCACAAGCGATCAATTGCGCCATGGCACGCACTACGGCTCTATTTTTAGCGCCTTGTGGCAATAAACTATATTGCGGATATTGCTCTTCTAAATACTCAATAATTGCCAATGACTGGGTTAAATTAAACTCTCCATGGTCATCTTCATCAACCAATGCCGGAACCAAATGCTGTGGGTTCAATTGGGCAAACATATCACTATGCTGCTCACCGCCATTTTTGACTAAATGCACTGAAATTTGCTCTGTATCCAGCTGCTTAAGATTAAGCGCGATACGCACCCGATATGCCGCACTGGAGCGCCAATAACCATATAATTTCATTGTATATCCTTATCAAATTAACTGAGTTAGCATTGATGATATAAAAAAAGCAATAACGTTAGACGCTATTGCTTTTTATCACAGCAAACACTTATTTAAGCTTTGTATTCAACCACTTTTTGATCGATAGAACCAAAGATTGAGTTATCTTGATCATCAAACATTTCAATTCTTACTGTATCGCCAAAACGCATAAATGGCGTTGAAGCTTTACCGTCTGCAATGATTTCTAGCATGCGTTTTTCAGCTAAACAGCTAGAACCGGCACTGCGATCATAATTTGAAATAGTACCAGAACCAATCACAGCTCCCGCTGCCAATGGACGGGTCTTAGCAACATGAGCGACCAATTGACTAAAGTTAAACGTCATATCTACGCCCGCATTAGGACGACCAAATAAATCACCATTTAAATGAGTTACCAATGGTAAGTGCACTTTGCTATCTTGCCATCTGTCACCTAATTCATCAGGGGTAATCGCCACTGGCGAAAACGCACTTGAAGGCTTTGATTGGAAAAAGCCAAACCCTTTCGCTAACTCCCCAGGTATAAGATTACGTAACGATACGTCATTCACTAGCATCAATAATTTGATGTGCTGGGCAGCGTTATCTGCATCTACGCCCATTTTAACGTCGTCAGTGACCACTGCGATTTCTGACTCGAAATCAATACCGTACTCTTCACTGGCCATTTCAATATCGGCTTTTGGCGCGATAAAGCAATCTGAGCCACCTTGATATACTAATGGATCAGTCCAAAACGTTGCTGGCATTTCTGCGCCGCGCGCTTTACGAACCAATTCAACGTGGTTGACGTATGCACTGCCATCAGCCCATTGATATGCACGAGGCAATGGCGATAAACATTTAGCTTCATCAAAATCAACGGCGTTGTCCATCATACCGGCATTTAATGCTTCATATAATTCTTGTAATTGCGGGTTTAATAAATCCCAAGCATCTAATAATTGCTGCATAGTATGCGCAATAGCAGGTACGGCAACGGCTTTGGTTAAATCTTTACTGACCAACATCAGTTGGCCATCACGGCGACCGTTGTTATAACTTGCAAGTTTCATTTTGACTCCTAGATGGGTACAAATAATGTTGCTACTACTCAAGACAATGTGATTACAAGACGTGCTAACTGGCTTGGCAATTCGATTAAATCAAATATGCTACCTGTAAAGCGCCTATGCTGAGTAATAACAACTAAAATAGCGTTGTTAACGATACAAATACCCTAAGCTTAACCGAATTAATATAGCGTGAGATAAATCACACTTTGTTTGCTTGAGAGTTAAATTGTAAAGGTTTCAATACAGAATGAGATCCCAGTATCAGAATGCGGATCTCAGGCTGGTAAACCTCAAAATGCCAGTGGCTTACTGACATTTTGATGGCATGAAATCGTTACACTAAAAAAGAACCGCTACGATTAATTAACGTTTTTTAGATATTTTGTAGTCGCGCAGCTTGTTAGCAATAGCGGTGTGAGAAACCCCCAGCTTTTTAGCTAATTGACGGGTACTTGGATAAGCTGGATATAAGCGCCTTAATAAGCTCGCCTCATATTCTTTCATGGCTTGATCTAAGCTGCCTTCAAACTCTTCATCAAAGTAGCCAAAGCCTTCAGCATAAGAAGGTAACTTAAGTTGCTCAACGGTTAGTTCTGCCGAGCCATCCCACATCGATACCGCTCTAAAAATAGCGTTTTTAAGCTGACGCACATTACCTGGCCAGGCATAGGTGAACAAGTAGTCCCGACATGATGCTGAAATACGTCGTAATGGACTCGATAACTGCTGGCTATAATGCTCTAAAAACATTTCAGTGAGCGGAATAACATCCACTTTACGTTCACGGAGCGACGGCATGTGATAACTAAGTACATGAATGCGATAGTAAAGATCTTCTCTGAATTCACCTGATTGGCACAGTTCTGCCAAGTTCTTTTGGGTAGAACAAATTATACGTACATCAGCGCGCACTTCTTCATCGCCGCCAATGCGTCTAAAAGTGCCATCTTGTAGTAAACGCAATAGTTTTACTTGAGCAGCTTTTGACATTTCGGCAATTTCATCTAAGAAAACAGTGCCACCTTTCGCCTCTTCAAACAAGCCACGTTTTACCACTTGGCCATTTGACACAAAGCCAAACAATTCTTCTTCTGCCACGCTATCTGGTAATGCAGCGCAGTTAATAGCAATAAAGGCGTGCTCTCGGCGCATACTGGCATCATGGCTCGCTTTGGCCATCAACTCTTTACCAGTACCCGTTTCACCAGTTATTAATAACGGTGCATCCAGTTGGGCCATACGTTTGGCTTGTTTAAGCACATCTTTCATTTTATCGCTAACGGCCAACACATTATCAAAGCCTGTGGTTTGATTTTGCAGCGCATTAAATTGCTTACCGACACGGGCTGGTGATTTTAGCGACACCACCGCGCCCGCTAAAATACTGGCATTGTTTTCATCAGGTAAATAGATAGGCAGCATTTCGGCTAAATATTCATTATTACCAATTTGCACCCGAGTGGCTTGCGCTAATACAGGGGCTTCAGTTAACCAGCGAGAAAAGTTAAATCCTTGCACCCAATGATTAAGCGATTCATCAATCACTTCATGCTCTTGCATATTAAGGGTTAATAATGCGGATTCATTAACAATACGAATACGGCCTTTAGCATTAATTGAAAAAACGGAGTCTGGCAGGGTTTGTAATAAGGTTTTGAGCGCGTAATGTTCTTGCTCGGAGGGCATAAACGATACGGTACGAACATCATGGACGCTTTCTACTTTGCGAATTAAAGGCATTAATTCACTTAAGGTTTCAAAGCCAATTTCGGCAAACTGTAGGTACAAAAAGCCTCTATTGCTGGCATCAATTGCAATTAAGTTAATGCCATAGTTTTCTAGCACTTCTAGAATATCTTTCGCAAGGCCGATACGATCTAAACAACTGACTTCCAAACGCATAAACAACTATTCCCTATTATATTGTTTTCTGGAATATCCGAGGACTCGATTCTGACCATGTCAGGGTGCCCTTCTTAATTTGTGAGCGATACGTTAAAAGGTTATCGGGCGCGTGGCAAGTGTTGTTTACAGCATAATTGTAACAGAGGACGTGCTAAAACAGGTTACGTTAACGTAACCTGCTGATATGATTAACTAAGATTTTAGTTAATTAACTGGTCGGTTTTCGCCGCCATAATGAAATCATTCTTATGAAGACCTTTAATGGAATGTGACCACCAAGTCACTGTCACTTTGCCCCATTCAGTTAAGATCCCCGGATGGTGAAAATCAGCTTCAGCAACATCAGCGAGTTTATTGGTGAATTCCATCGCCAGTTTGAAGTTTTTAAACTTAAAAACTCGCTCTAATTGATTAATACCATCACGGTTTTCAACGGTCCACTGGGGTACCATTTGACTAAATTCAACCAGCTCTTGCTCGGTTACTTTTGGGGCATCTATTTGGCAAGCCTCACATTTTAGTTCGGATAAATCTGACATAACAGCTCCTGTATTATCACACTAGTTTAATCTGGTGTTTATATTATTAATGTATAAATGAATGACTAGTTTTAACGAGTCCCTAAACGGCTATTGGGTTGGGTTTTGGGGCAAATTTAGCCGCAAACAAACCTAGCTGCCGTGCTTTAGCGACTTCAGCCATAATATCCATTCGAGTGATTTCATCTAAAAAGTCGATATTGTCGATAACGTAATAAATCGGCTGCATAATATCTATTCGATATGGGGTTCTCAGCACATCCAGTAGCTCAAAAGGCTTACGCTCCGGTTTATCACTTAATGCGTATAAGGTTTCACCTGGCGAGCTTAATATACCGCCACCATAGATATTAAGTTGATCATCTTTGGCTTTCATTAAACCAAACTCGACCGTAAACCAATATAATCTCGCTAAAAACACCCGTTCTTCTTTAGATGCCGCCAAACCTAATTGGCCATAAATATGCGAAAAATGTGCAAATGACGGATTGGTTAATAACGGGCAATGACCAAATATTTCATGAAAAATATCAGGTTCTTGTAGGTAGTCGAACTCTTCTTTTGAGCGAATAAAGGTCGCCACAGGAAACTGCTTATTGGCCAACAATTCAAAAAATTTACCGAATGAAATAAGTGCCGGCACTCCTGAAGTTTGCCAGCCTGTAGATGCAAGTAACACCTTATCGATTTCTTTTAATTGCGGTACCCGATTCGTGGGCATAGCTAAAGCATCAAGGCCATGCATATATGCCTCGCAAGCTCTGCCTGGCATATTGTTCACTTGGCGCTGATATAACTGATGCCAAATGTCATGTTCTTCATCGGTATATTGGATGTAACCCTGACTATCAGGGATCTTCGCGGTGTAATTTGTTACTTTGCTCATAAGTGCCACTTTACGTAAACTTCACTCCCTTCATAGTGTGCTAAGGATCACATTTTGTTAACTGCTTGGGGTTTTATTCTTCAGTGATTTGACAGTACAATTCGTAAACAAAACGCTACATTAGCAGTTTCTACTAAACTTAACTTAATAAAATTAGTCATATAAACTGCCACCTTTAAATTACAAAGTGGCCAACAACTCATCTCCCGATTCTGTCTTAAGTCAATGGATAAAACTTTTAAGCTTTAAACAGGTTAAAGCTTGATACCTTTTTTAGTGAGCTTGATAACTTAAGTAGAATAAAATCCAAGCAATTAACTCGCTTTACTTTGGCGCTATAGTTAAACTTTTAAGTAGACTGTCATTTTTGCATTCAATTTTATGTCATCCACAGTTAAGGACATTTCATGGCAATTTTAGTCACTGGCGGAGCCGGATATATAGGAAGCCACACTGTAGTTGAACTGTTAAATGCTAATCAACAGGTTATCATTGTCGATAATTTATCCAACGCCAATGTCATCGCCTTATCTCGCATTGAACAAATTACCGGTAAAAGCTGCATTTTTTATCAAGGCAGTGTGCTAAATAAAGCGCTATTACATAAAATATTTACTGATCATGTCATTGAATCAGTAATTCATTTTGCTGGTTTAAAAGCGGAGGCTGATTCAGTGTGTAAGCCATTGCAGTATTATGAAACTAATGTCACCGGCACAATAATTTTGTGCCAAGTCATGGCGGAACATCAGGTGAAAAAGTTAGTTTTTAGCTCTTCAGCTACGGTATACGGCATCCCTGATGGCTTGCCTATTAAAGAAACCGATTCAACCGGAGCCACGAACCCTTATGGTCAGTCAAAGCTGATGGTGGAACAACTACTGGCTGACTTACATACTGCTGATAATCAATGGGATATCACTATTTTACGCTACTTCAACCCAGTTGGTGCTCACCCAAGCGGACTGATCGGTGAAGATCCTAGCGATATTCCGAATAATCTTATGCCTTATATATGCCAAGTGGCTGTGGGCAAGCTAAAAGAATTACAGGTGTTTGGTAATGATTATCTTACCCCTGACGGCACAGGTGTACGAGATTACATCCATGTGGTTGATTTAGCCCAAGGCCACCTAAAAGCATTAGCTAAGCTCAACAGTAATTCAGGCATTGCCACCTACAATTTAGGCACAGGCCGTGGGTACAGCGTTATCGAAATTATTAATACCTTTGAGCAAATAACCGGTAAAGCGATACCCTATTGCTTTAGTGCTCGTAGAGAGGGCGATCTTGCGGCATACTTTGCTGACGTGTCTCAGGCGAAAACGGCATTAGATTGGCACGCTGAGCTGTCCCTTGAAACCATGGTTGAATCTAGCTGGCATTGGCAATCTAAAAATCCTGACGGCTACCGAAGTTAAGGGGTTAGTTGACATAGTTTTTTGAGCCTATTTATTTAAGCCCTGTAGATATTTACTAGCTAACTTTAGTCTCATTAATGTTAGCCTTGTTATTGTTAGCCAAAAATAGTGGAAGAAGTATGAGTCAGTCAGTCAATCACAGCCGCAGAAACCTATTTCGCAGACGTAAAATTGATGCCCAAAGACCGCCTTGGGTTAAGTCTGATATTGAGTTCACTGACGAATGTACTCGCTGTAATGCCTGCATCGATGCCTG
The DNA here is from genome assembly GCF_041469325.1 of Shewanella sp. 10N.286.51.B8. NCBI lineage: Bacteria > Pseudomonadati > Pseudomonadota > Gammaproteobacteria > Alteromonadales > Shewanellaceae > Shewanella > Shewanella sp. 10N.286.51.B8. The sequence continues at coordinate 2,768 of NZ_JBFRKG010000031.1, read as the reverse complement.
CGAAACTAAGGTAATCATTAAAGGTGATGGTGGTTTTCCTGAAATATCATTCACAAACGACGAGTGCACATTCTGTCAGCAATGCGCCACAGTATGCAAAGAGCCCATTTTTGATCTTTCTCAACTCACGCCTTGGAACATAAAAGCCAGCGTCAATGACAGCTGTTTAACCTATCAAGGCGTATGGTGTCAAAGCTGTAAAGATGCCTGCGATCCCGCAGCAATAAGCTTTAAGATGGCCATTGGCCAAGTACCCAAACCTATGATTGATCTTGAGGCTTGTACAGGCTGCGGCGCTTGTGTTGCCCCCTGCCCATCAGCTTCTATCAGTGTCATTGAGCTTAACGTTACGAGTTAATGCTGTTTTAGCTAAGCTGTATCAATAAACTGTGTCAATAAGTCTTGGTAGTCAAAAAAGTCTTAATAGTCAAAATTTAATTGTTTTTTTTGCGATTAATTGTCGCTATATTAAATGTTAAATACTAACAACAAAATAAATTTAACCGCATAATTATCCTGGTCATTGCGGTCAAAAATGCATAAAGAGAGCGAATATGTTTAGTAAAAAAAGTCCCACAAGTAACCTGAGTTTTATTGCCAATGATTGTGAATTAAGCGGTAATATCAAAGTTAACGGCGACGTACTTATTGCAGGGAAAGTTGATGGCGAAATTCGCGCTTCTGGTAACATAACGGTTGAAGCTACTGGGGTTGTCACCGGTGGTGTTGTTTGTGTGGAAGCGACGGTTTCTGGCTTAATGACAGGTAATATTAATTGCGAAAAACTCACCATTACCAATACCGGAACTTTTGATGGTGAAGTGTACAGTAAGCGTATGGAAATTTTAGATAACGGTCAGTTCCTTGGTTATCGAAAAGCTTACGATAAACAAAGCAAAGCATTAGAAAATAATGAAAAATTGGTTTCCACTGTTGAAACTGAAAAAGAAAAGCCTCAACTCACTGCAGCTGTATCGGCATAGTCAATTTCAGCGTTTGGCTTATCCTTCATGAATATTTAAAACGAATGCCAAACATCGACGTTTGGCATTCGTTCAATAAGTTATTATTTAATAATTAAACACATCTCTTTTTGTAAGCACTTTTAATTAGCGCTTTGGCTATAAGTTAGCAATATCTACAAATAATCGCTTTAGGGCTTAATAGATTGCTGCTGCCATTGCCGCAGTAAGCTGACAAACTCCGCTGGCGCTCTATCTAGGCTATCAATAGATAAATAAAGGTGAAACCCTAGTTGAGCATCTAAGGTTTGGCAGCGATGGCCAAACATGGCTAATACGCCACGATAACGCTCACCATTAACCACGAATGGGGTAAATTCAGCGCCGACATAGGTTTCAAGGCTTTGTAAGTCTTCATCTTGAGTCGCTGCTGTCATGAGTAACGGCCGCTGCTCAGTCAATAACCCGGTGGCTAACCTTGGGGAGATACAATCTAAAATCGGATTGATGTGTTTGAGTTTAATGCCAATATACGGCAGTTCAATTAACTCAAGATTTTGGGTCACCCGTGACACGTCAATACGCTGCACATTATCCCAAGCTACGTGCACTGTGCCGCGGCCATGATAATAATCAAATCCTGCTGCAGATAATTTAAAACTGGCTTTCGGCTGATTTATTTTGGCAACACCTAGTACTAGCCCTACACTGCCAACGGCAAAAAACACCATACCGACACCAAATAGGCTTTTGTTGTTGATAAATAATATCAAGCTGATAAATACCGCAATGCCACCAGCAATGGTTAAACTAATGCCGTTGCGCTTATTATGCGGCGCGATAAACAATGGCTCTGAGCGCTCATGTTGGCTGGGATCAGACATCAGTTAATAATCCTTTTATGGTTAGCCATAACATGCCCACATACTCGTGAATTGCACGCTGGGATATATACAGATTTTCAGCACTAAAGCGCCACCAATAACCCGGTGAGCTGATAAAATTAGTCGGCGCGGCGATGGGGTTTAAATCAAGTGTGGTAAAAATCTTCATTGAGCGCGGCATATGGGTGGCAGAGGTAACCAATATAAAAGGCTTATTGGCAATTAACTCAGCCATAGATTTAGCTTCTTCAATGGTATCTAGCGCATCAGCAAACGTCACTATTTGGCTTGCTTGCACGCCCAGCTCAATCGCCGCTTGCTGCATAATTTCAGCATGGGGGGTTGGCGTTAAGCCGCCACTCCAACCACTGACCACCAACTGGCAACGATTATCTGCAAGTTTTAGCTGCCTTACGCCTTCTGATAATCTTGCTAATGCTGTCGATGATAACTGCTGCACCGCAGCTCGATTAGCATTTTCAGTGTGACCTGAACCCAGCACCATCACATAACAGGCTTGCTGCGCATTGGGGACAGTACCCGATTGATAAACAAGGGTTAACGGGGAGTTATTCACTGGATATTGGGACTCTAAACTAGCTGCTAACCCTGCACTAAATTGCGAATTACTCAATAGCAATAAAATAGCGAAAGCCGCGATTAAAGCGCTTTGCCCTAAGGTTTTCAATCGCTGGGATTGGCTGCGGAACACAAATATCGCCAATAACAGCAGTAATAATGTCAGCGGAATAGGCATAACCAATTGAGATAAGATTTTTTTAAGCCAAAACATCGAGATACCCAGTTTTTAATGAAACGATATTTTAGCTTGTCGCAGCCAAGATTACTATTTGAAGCGCAAGCAATCTGCAATTAAGCCTGCGTGTTGGCTTAAGGGAATGTTGTTCTGGTCTAATTCCAT
>NZ_JBFRKG010000030.1:0-536 GCF_041469325.1 Shewanella sp. 10N.286.51.B8 | reverse complement strand
GACCATCAAACCTGTATTAATGACTTTATTCGTTATGTTGATGAAGTGATTAACAGTCTTCGCAGTGAATTTGAGAAAAACAAGTCAACCATCAGTACAAAGCCAGCAAGTTATAGCATCCCCATCAGAGACACTAAGCTGTCACAACACCGTGAAACCACGGCTGTCGCTCAAGCAATGTCCGTGGTGACGTTACATGATGCTCTAGCAGGTTTTGTTACTTCAAAAGAGAAGTCAGGCATTAGACCACTCTCTATTAAACAACTTGAACAGCGAACCTGTCACTTAATTAAGTTACTGCCAACAATCGGTAACCGGTCACCAAAAAGCACTCAAGCTATTTGCGTTAACGATATCACCTCGGCTGATGCGATGAAGTACCGTGATGAGCTACTCACACAGGGCAGAAGCTATAAAAGTAATAAAGAATACTTAGCGGCCGTATTTCAGTTTTTTAAGTGGTGCAAGTTAATGAACTACTGCAGCCATAACCCTTTTGAAAACGTGACAGTAGGGCAAAAGCCCAAAGTTAAAGC
>NZ_JBFRKG010000029.1:0-107300 GCF_041469325.1 Shewanella sp. 10N.286.51.B8 | reverse complement strand
AATTATGAAGCTTTAAAAGCGTCTTAATTAACGCTAACACCTTGAGGCTATTGGCCTGTCGCCGTGTCAGTGGATGCGCATTATAGGCAAGTTAAGATTTAGCGCAAGGGCTTTTATGCATAAAAATGCCTTTACCTGTTTGCTTGCTGGGATTTTAAACTAATCAGCTAGTTTTTATGCATTTTTAGCCCCCAACAGCGACTTTTTGGCTTTATACTGGGTGCAATTAAACAAATCAGGGATTTTATATGTTTAGCTCTATTCGTTGTTATCAAGGTATTCATCCTCAATTGGCAGATAATGTCTATGTAGATAGTACAGCTGTTTTAGTGGGTGATATCGCCCTAGACCATGATGCGAGTATTTGGCCTATGGTCGCTGCCCGTGGTGACGTGAACATTATTCGTATTGGCAAGCGCAGTAATGTGCAGGATGGTTCAGTTCTTCATGTGACCCGCAAGTCTCCATCAAAGCCTGAGGGTAATCCGCTGATCATTGGTGATGATGTCACTATTGGTCATAAAGCTATGCTGCACGGTTGCACGGTTGGTAATCGGGTCTTGGTTGGCATGGGAGCCATTTTATTGGATGGCGCGATTGTTGAGGATGATGTGATTATCGGCGCAGGTTCTTTAGTGCCACCAGGGAAAGTACTGCAAAGTGGTTTTCTTTATGTAGGAAGCCCTTGTAAACAGGTTCGCCCCTTAACTGATAATGAAATAGCTTTCTTACCACAATCAGCTGATAACTATGTCAGATTGAAAAATGAATACTTAGTAGATCTGCAGACTACAAGATAATTATAATTGTGCCCTACTATTATGATAGAAATAGCTAGTAGGGCTATAATTAATTGTGTAAAGCGATAAGGCTCTTATATAGTAATGTTTCCCTGCGGATCAAATTCTTCTGCTTCTATCATCTCTTCGGCTATATCTTCTAGATCAAAACGTACTCGTTCGAATATTGCTAATGCCTGTTCTGCTTGCATAGGTTGTTCAGCTGCAGTTTGTTCACTGCTTATTAGCTGTAACAACTTTTCCTTGCTAACAATGCAATTGATATTCATGCCTTGCACTTGAGCACTAAACAGCATTGTTTGTTGTTGAGTATTCCATTCAACGAGATCGGTAAATATTACACTTTGGTTCATCTTGAGTACTCGGTGTTTTATTGGTTTATTTAAGTTGTGCTCTTAGCGTTTGATGAATAGCCTGAGTAGCCGGTTTAACACCGCGCCAAATATAAAAGCTTTGTGCAGCTTGTCCCACCAGCATTCCCAAACCATCGGCAACGGATTGCGCGCCGTTTGCTAATGCCCATTGGTTAAATAAGGTAGTCTCAGCACCATATGACATGTCATAGCAGTTGGTGTGACTTGCTATGATCTGTTCAGGTAATTTAATCAACTCACCAGCTAATCCGGCTGAAGTCGAATTAATCACAATATCAAAGCTGTTATTGAGCTCATCGATGGGAGTTGCCTGCACACGTCCATACTCAGCGAAAATAGCTTGCAAGGTTTGCGCTTTAGCATAGGTGCGATTACATATGGTTACTTGAGCCTGTGATTCTAGTAATGGTTTAAGGCAACCCCGTGCTGCGCCACCCGCTCCGATTAACAATACGCGTTTACCCTTTAAAGCACCAACGTGCTGCATGACATCGTTTACTAAGCCAATACCATCGGTATTGTCACCACGAATGCGTCCATCAGTTAAATAGATAAGGGTATTCACGGCTCCTGCCAGTTTTGCAAGATCACTTAACTCATCACATATGGCATAAGCTTGCTCTTTAAAAGGCGCGGTTACATTGGCGCCTTTGCCACCGTCATTGAAAAAAGCCATTAGGGACTGAGAAAACTGATCCACAGGTGCAAGAATTGCTTGATAGCTAATGTCCTGTCCAGTTTGACGCGCAAACTCAGTATGAATGAATGGCGATTTACTTTGTGCAATTGGATTGCCAAATACTGCATACTTATCGGTCATTAACTTTCTCTATTCCCTAATTATTAATTCAACTTATGAGCATGGCTTATTGAGTATAAGCTTGTGGCATAGTCGACTTCTGAATATAGCGGTCGCGTAGCTCATCTTGGCGACTTTGCATGTTTTGCACTTCACCGTTAATCCACATTGTTTGAATCGCACTATTGTACTCAAATGGATCACCGCTCCAAAGCACCATATCTGCAGGTTTTCCTGTGGCAATGCGACCAGCATCTAGATGGAAGATATCAGCAACATTAGCGGTTATTGACGCCATGGCTTGATTATAATCCATGCCATTGGCAACCGCATTACCTGCTGCGTAACGTAAACCATAAATGCCATGGGCATCACCCGGTGTCGCCAGTATCACTTTGACCCCAGCTTTACTTAATTTTCCGGCGTTATCCAGTGAATTATGTAAAGAGTCAAAACTTTCAGGTAAATTGCGCATCGCGTCCATCACCACAGGTATGTTTGCGGCGGCCAATTGCTCTGCAACCACAATAGCATCGGCAGCTTTAAGTAATACCAAATCGAGGTTAAAGCGAGCTTTTAAGTTAATTAGTTGCAAGATGTCACTGGCTCTGTCGACATCAACCACCATAGTGATATCACCTGCAAGTACAGCATTGAGTAGTAACTCTTCTTTGCTTGGCGGTTTTGTCGCATCGGCTTTTTTAGCATCGGCTTTTTTAGCATCAGCTTGTTTATCCGCAGCTAAAGCTGTTTGTCTTGCTTCAAGTTTATTAATCAGTTGTTGCATACCGATAATACGTGAGCCTTCATGCACTGCGCCTAACTGCACCAATACGGCTTTTTCAGTTGCGACCACACTATCCCAGTGTCCTGTTAGCTCGACTTCAATAGCTTGGCCTGAAAAAATTGATTCTCCACCACCTGGTACCACGATATTGCGGCTAATGCCGCCTTTGCGGGCAAAGGCAATTGCGCTACTTTTAGGGTTAAAGGCTAAGCTTGGGTCGAAGCTGATATCAGCGTCTTTAGCATTAACATCACGGGTTATTTTTTCTTGACCGATTTCCACCAAACCTAAGTAGTTCATTGAGCCAATAAAGCCTGGGGTTAATACACTGCCTTTTGCATCAATAATATTATCCGCAATAACTGCTGAGTCATTTGATTGCTTGGCATTTACAGCGATGATGTGGCCATCTTCAATGACAACCGTAGCACTATCAAGTACGCCCTGTTCAGTTGAGGTATATACCTTAACATTAGTAATTGCCGTGGTTGCAGCAGACGCGATGATTGGGGTCAAACTCGCGAGCATAGCGCCAACGACCAGTGATTGGTTAAACTTTTTCATTGTATTGCTCCTTATTGTTGACCTAGCATGAAATCACTTTTAGCGCGGTAAGCATCGTCTTGATGATCAAACACTTTGGCGCCATCGATAAACACTTGCTCAGCTTTGGCATACACACTAAATGGATTGCTATTCCAAATTACCACATCGGCGTTTTTACCCACTTCAAGGGAACCGGTTTTATCTGCAATACCTAATGACTTGGCCGCATTCGAGGTGATCCAACCAATAACGTGTTCTTCTTTTAGATCAAAACCGTTTTGATTAGCACTATGCATAATTTTGGCGGTTTCTTGGTTAAGGCGCTGAATGGTCACGCTAGAGTCGGAATGCACCACAGCGCAGGAGTTGTTAACCGCATCTACGATGGCTGCATTTTCAACCACCATGTCATAGGCTTCCATTTTAAAGCCCCACCAATCAGGCCACATTGCGGCGCAGTTACCATTTTCAGCTAACAACTCAGCTATTTTATAACCTTCGATTGCATGGTGGAATGTACCGGAGTGATAGTTAAACTCTTTGCCTAAATCCACCATCATCGCCATTTCTTCCGCTTTATAACAATGGTTATGAATTAAAATGTCACCCTCTAACACGCCGCGTAAAGTGTCTTTGGTAAGATCTCGCTCTGGCGCTGATGGGTTTAAACCAGCAGCATAATCCGCATCATATTTATCCCAAGCTCGCTTGTACTCAGTGGCCTCAATGAAAGCTTGACGATAACCCGCCATATTACCCATTCGGGTCATGGGCGCTTCTTTACGCTTTCTGCCATAGGCACCTTTAGGGTTTTCACCACAGGCCATTTTCAATCCATAAGGGGCTTGGGGGAACTTCATGCCTTGCATGGTGGTTGCTGGGATGTTTTTTAAGGTCACCCCGCGACCACCAATTAAATTGGCAGAGCCAGGTAAGATTTGTAAAGTGGTGATACCACCTTCACGGGCACGATTAAACCCCGGATCTTGCGGCCATACGCTATGCTCTGCCCACACTTCAGCGGTATTGGGAGAGGTCACTTCGTTGCCATCGCCATGGGCATCTGCGCTAGGGCTTGGATACACGCCAAGGTGTGAGTGAACATCTACAATACCTGGGGTTATCCATTTACCGCTAGCATCAATCACAGTGACATTGTCTTGACTTAATTGCCTGCCAACCGCATTAATTTTGCCATCCATCATTAGGACATCAGCGCCGTCGATTCTTTCACCTGTACCTGTTAGCACAGTAGCGTTAATCAGCAAGGTCGATGTTCTTGGCATCACTTGGTAAGTACTTGGGTAGGGGTTTTTATTAATACTAACTTTAGGGTCTTGCTGGGCTGAGTTACAGCCAAGCAGGGCTGTTGAAATCGCAATTACAATTAATCTTGGTGCCATCTTGGCCATGATCTCGGTCCTCGTTATTATTGTTATTATTGTTATTATTGTTATTATTGTTATTAGAACGCCTAAGTTATCCGATAAGTATCTGACATCACAACAGATAAATTTAGCAAAACATTAACAAAATATGTTTATGGCTTAGTAAAGCGAGAGATATAAACGGGATTAATCGTTATAATCAAGCCACTTTCATTACTTGTACTCAGTGTCGATACCATGAATTGGTTAAAAAAACTTTTTAGCAATAAGGCGCAACCTGATGACCGAGATCCAAATCAGTCCAATGCCTATGATTTAATTGGTGGCGAGAAGACCATTCGCTTAATTGCCCAAAACTTTTACCAGCAGATGCAAAGCCGTGAAGACACACAGCCGCTACTAGCTATTCATCGCGCTCCAATTAAAGATTCACAACAAAAGTTATTTGAGTTTTTAAGTGGCTGGTTAGGTGGCCCACAGCTTTATCAGCAAAAGTATGGCCACCCGGCATTACGGGCACGGCATATGCCGTTTGATATTGACCAAACGATGGTTGATCAATGGTTAACCTGTATGGAGCAAGCCATTGCTGAGGCAATAAAAAAGCCTGAACATCAACAAGTGATATTTCAGGCCATTTCGCAGCTTGCCAATAATATGCGTAATAAAGATTAGCTTTCGAGCTTCAACCAATCTTGTGGTTTAAGGTAGCGCTCGTATAGCTCCGCCTCTTGGGAGCCTTCTTCTGGGGTAAAGCCATATTCCCAGCGAACTAATGATGAAGCATAGACATTAGAATCGATTCCGCCCCACCAATCTGTCGACTAAATTATACCGACTCATTTAAAGCTAGCTTTCCAGCTTCAACCAATCTTGTGGTTTAAGGTAGCGCTCGTATAGCTCCGCCTCTTGGGAGCCTTCTTCTGGGGTAAAGCCATACTCCCAGCGAACCAAGGGCGGCATAGACATCAAAATAGACTCAGTGCGACCACCGGTTTGTAAGCCAAATAAAGTGCCACGGTCATAAACCAAATTAAACTCAACATAACGGCCTCGACGGTACAGTTGGAACTGGCGCTCATCATCGTTATATTCAAGATCTTTATTACGCTCAACAATCGGCGAATAAGCCGTTAAGAAACCATTACCCACGGCTTGCATAAACTCAAAACTCTTATCAAAACCAGGCTCATTGAGATCATCAAAGAATAATCCACCGACCCCACGGGTTTCATTACGATGAGGCAAAAAGAAGTATTCATCACACCACTTTTTATATTTGGGATAAACCTCATCACCAAATGGGGCGCAAATATCTGCCGAGGTTTGATGCCATGAAACCACATCTTCTTCAAATGGATAGTAAGGAGTTAAATCAAACCCGCCACCAAACCACCATACGGGATCAGCGCCATCTTTATGGGCAATAAAAAAGCGCACATTCGCATGAGTTGTAGGAATAAAAGGATTTTTAGGATGGATAACCAATGACACGCCCATAGCTTCAAAGCTACGTCCAGCTAGCTCTGGACGATGCGCGGTGGCTGATGCCGGCATTGCTGCGCCCATCACATGGGAGAAGTTAACACCAGCTTGTTCAAATACATGGCCTGCGGTCATCACCTTGCTGGTGCCACCACCACCTTCGGCGCGCTCCCACGATTCCGCTTGAAAGCTGGCCTTTCCATCTAATGCTTCTAAACCAGCACAGATATTGGCTTGTAGGGATAACAGGTACTGCTTTACGACTGCGGCATCAGGCATTGCCATATCAAATTCCTTATTGTTTATTCGATTATTTTTATTAAATTACTGTCCGTTACGTAATATTTTGCCGCTACGAGCATCGATAATGGTTGAAGGCTGGCGCTGAGCACCAAGATCACCAGTTATCACAGCCGCAACAGTAGTGGAAAAAGTATCTTGAATTTCTGCTATGGTCAGTGCGGGCGCATGACCGGCTAAATTAGCACTAGTTGAAACAATGGCTTTATTAGTGGCGTCACATAATGCTTTTACCACTGGATGAGCCGAAACTCGCACCGCAATGGAATCAAACTCGCCACATAATAATTGGCTAACCTCTGACTTAATTGGCATCACAAAGGTAAAAGGCCCTGGCCACTTACTAAAGGCAAAGGCAAGTTGTGCCTCTGTGAGTTGTGATTCATCAATATAGGGCTGCAGTTGTTTATAGTCGCTGGCAACTAGGATAACGCCCTTTTGCCAAGGACGTTGTTTGATTTCAAGTAACTTTTGAATAGCTGATAGGTTATCAGGATCGCAGCCAAGGCCATAAACGGCTTCAGTGGGATAAGCAAACACCTCTCCTTGCTCAAACACTTCAGTAACATCTGTTGGATGCAACAATTGCATGAAATACCCTTTAATCTTATAAATTATCGATAAATTATACAGACAATAAGGATATGAACAAATACTGATATAAGGCGAATAGAGTCAAAAAAGTTATATTGGACGCTTATATTTACATGATTTCTGCGGGCATTCTAAACGGCTTCCAGCTGCGCCCTTACGCTCAACTAAAATACCAAAATTACATTCAGGGCAAGATTCATTATGGGGCGGAAAATTCACTAAGTACTTACATTTAGGGTAAGTATTACAGGCAAAAAAGGTTTTACCAAAGCGACTGGTACGAGATTCTAAATGGCCTTTTTTACAATGGGGGCAGTTGATAACCTCTGCATTTTCATCGTGATCGTGTTTTTCAATGTGAGTACATTCAGGATAGTGAGTACAGCCAATAAAAATACCAAAACGGCCAGACTTAACTGCCAGCTCATTGCCACACTCTGGGCATTCAGAGCCTTCTATCACTTGAGTTTCAATGGACTCATGTTGAACTAGAGGCCGCGTAAAGTCACAAGTAGGATAATTATTACAGCCTATGAATCCACCATGTTTACTATTTTTAACTGACAACTCACAGCCACACTTTGGGCAGAGTTCAAACTCTTTCTCCAAAGCATGCTCGTGCACAGTAAACAATTGCTGATCGATTTTAGACATTTTACTCTCAATATTACATAAAGGTGTCACCCTATTCAGGTTACACAGGGATGACAAAATAGCCAAGCTGACGATCAAAAAAGGAGGCCTAGCCTCCTTATTTAGTTAACTCATGACAATAGGTTTAAAGACTTAAGAATGTAACCGCCCATCAGGCTGTTCAAAAATAAGATCTTCCATTTGCTCATAAGCAGACTCGTTGCCTGGTACATTAAATAACACCATCAACACCACCCACTTTAAATCTTCCAAGATTAGGGTGGTTTCATCTAGCGCCATCACCCGTTCGATGACCATTTCACGGGTTTCAACACTGAGCACTTGGATTTGTTCAAGAAACAATAAAAACCCACGGCACTCAACATCCAATTTATCCATTTCATCTTTGGTATAAATACGGAATGACTGCTGGGCATGATTGCACAAGTAAGGTTTATCACCTTCTTGTAAATCAGCCAATCTTTCTAGCCAAGACAGGGCTTTCAAAATATCTGCTTGATGAAAACCTGCTCGGGTTAACTCTTTGGTAAGCTCATCTTCGTCAACTAATAGCTCTACTTCGCTATGAACATAGTTTTCAAAAAGGTACATGAGGATATCAAACATGGTTATCTCCTCTCTAATCTGACGTAACCACCAGGCACTTGTGCCACCTGGCCCTGTAATTCAAGTTCAAGCATTTCAACTAACACCAGATCTATCGACTTTCCACTATGCTCGACTACTGCATCTAAACTAGTAGCCTCATAACCTACACTAGCTAACAGCGCAGAAAATGGCAAATTTGTTGTATTATCTGCTATATGGTGACGATTAGCGACATTTTCAAGGTGAAACTGCGTCAATGCGGACAATTCTTCAACAACATCTGTTGCACATTCTACCAATTTAGCGCCATTTTTTAACAAGTCATGGCAACCTTGGTTATAGCCACCGAGCACCGAGCCGGGCACTGCAAACACTTCTCGATTTTGCTCCATCGCCAAGCGCGCACTGATCAACGAGCCACTTTTGCGCGTTGCCTCCACAACAATCGTGCCCAGTGATAAACCACTAATAATGCGATTTCGCCGAGGAAAGTTACCTGCATAGGGGCCAACCTGCGGCCAAAACTCACTCAGTACACAACCTTGATGCTGGATTTGGTGATACAAATTGCTATGGCGTTTAGGGTAAATACATTCAACACCAGTACCTAATACCGCAAGGGTTACGCCATTACTGTCTACTGCTCCTTTATGGGCTGCACCATCAATCCCAGCCGCCATACCGCTGGTTATTGAAAAGCCCATCTGAACCATCTCTGTGGCTAACGCCTTTGCCATATTCAAACCACCAACGGATGCATTGCGACTCCCCACCATGCCAATTGAAGGTCGTAGCAAGGCTTCGAGTTGGCCTTTAATAAATAACACTCCGGGAGGATCTGATATTTGTTGCAGTAATGCGGGATAGTCAGGGTCTGACAAAGTAACAATGTGATGTTGCGGGGATAGATTAAGCCACTCAATGGCCAAATCAACTTTATCAAAATCAATTTGGCATTGAGACAGCAGCTTTGCCGATAATGGCAAAGACTGCTTTTCAAACTCTAAACGTTGCCGTAATTCCTCAACATCCATTTGAGTTAATAATTGTTGAATCCGGGCGGGTCCTAGCCCGGATACTGCACAAACAACTAGCCAGTCGACCAGTTTATTATCGATTACTCGCCTTTTAACTCAGTCGTCTTAGGGGTGACTAACTTATCGTCAACTCGCACAGGACGTTCATTGGCAATAATAATCGCCATACTGGTCTTTTCGAAAACTTTAAACACCATTAACTTGCCATGGAAAATATCAGGCATGGTAATAGCATTATCGTCAGATATTTTGGCTTTTAAGTTGTCGTAAGCACTACGATCAATGGTTGATACCGGCATGCCGTCACTATTGATGACAATGGTTTCACCATTGCGATAAATACCAAACACATGACCGGTGTCGATACCATCAACAGCCCCTTTATCAAGATAAACGATATCTAGCTTGCCAACTTCACGAATATCTTTCTCAATGGCTAACACGTTAGCAGGCACAGACTCTGGCGCCGCTTTAGGAATAAAGTAAGCTGACATCAGCGCTTCATCTTCTACCGGTGCAACTTTAAAACCGGCTTTCGATTCGCGTAAGTTACTCAGTAATTGTACTTTTGAAATGTCGCCAGATTCAATCACTCGACCACTGGCAGTCAAAATAATTTCTTGCCCTAGTAACTCGCTATTTTCTTTATCAAAAAACTCTCTACCTTCTTGGTATACCGCCAGCTTTTCACCAACAGGTAAATTGGCATTAATATAAACCACATCTCCTACTGTATGATGACGAGATGGACTTTCACCAGCAAGGATCATTGGCAAGCCATCAAGCCATTCTGGGTCTACGATTCGGTTTTGCACCAAATAAGGCTGGATCAGTGATAAATCAATAGCAGGGATTGGACCACCTTTGTCGCTAATGCGCCCTTCAGGGCCTTTTTTGATATGCTGCTTTAATACTAACCGTGGTTGCCCATCGATAAACACTAAGGTGAGTCGATCGCCAGGATAAATTAAATGCGGGTTCGCAATCTGTGGATTTGCGCCCCATAATTTAGGCCAACGCCAAGGATCGTCTAAGAAAAAGGCTGATATATCCCACAGCGTATCGCCTTTTTTAACGATATATGAATCGGGGTGACCAGACTTTAATGTTAATTTATCAGCCAAAACCAAGGTTGAGGCTATGGTACTTAGTGTCAAAAACGCGAGTAAAAATATCCGTTTCATGGTTCATTCCATGTGTTTAGCTCTTTATTAGAGCTTTTGCTGTTATTGATAGTCAGTAAGGATTAAAATTAACCCATTAACCAAGCCAGTATAGCTAACTGGCTGAAATTTGACAGACTTGTTAAGAGTTTATATATGCCATTATTAAAAGTTTTACGTTTTCCAGATGAAAGATTACGCACAGTTGCTAAGCCTGTCACCGATTTTGGTGAGGTTTTGCAAACCCAAATAGATAACATGCTTGAAACAATGTACGAGGAAAAAGGCATTGGACTTGCGGCTACTCAGGTAGATTTCCATCAACAATTAATTGTGATGGACCTGCAGGATGAAGTTGAGCGTCCGACCATTTTCATTAATCCTGAGATTGTCAGCAAAAGCGGCGAGTTCACTAATGAAGAAGGCTGTCTTTCGGTTCCGGGCATTTACGCTAAAGTTGATCGTGCTGAATTTGTTACCTTAAAAGCCCAAGATCGTCACGGTAAAGAGTTTACGGTTGAAGCGGATGAGCTATTTGCCATCTGTCTACAGCACGAAATGGATCATTTAAAAGGCAAGTTGTTCGTCGATTACTTGTCAAAAATGAAACGTGACCGTATCAAGACTAAACTTGAGAAAGAAGCCCGTTTAGAAGCAAAAGAAGCATAGGACTCCATTTGAAACCGTTAAATATTATCTTTGCTGGCACGCCAGACTTTGCCGCTTTACATTTGCAGGCACTTATTAATTCCGACCACAATGTGATTGCGGTGTATTCGCAGCCAGATAGACCTGCGGGCCGTGGCAAAAAACTGCAAGCAAGCCCGGTAAAGCAGCTTGCTGTTGCCAACGATATCCCTGTATATCAGCCGCCATCATTACGCAAAGAGGATGCCCAAGCAGAGCTTGCTGCCTTAAACGCTGACATTATGGTCGTCGTTGCATACGGATTAATCCTGCCAAAGATAGTATTAGATACGCCAAAACTGGGTTGTATTAATGTACACGGTTCTATATTGCCTCGCTGGCGTGGCGCCGCGCCAATCCAGCGCGCGCTTTGGGCTGGTGACAGCGAAACTGGCGTCACGATTATGCAAATGGATATCGGTTTAGATACTGGTGACATGTTACTTAAAACGTCGCTTAAAATTGAAGACACCGACACTTCTGCAACCTTGTATAGCAAATTAGCCGAACAAGGACCGCCAGCGTTAATAGAAGCGCTTGAAGGTTTAAGCAAAGGCACCCTCGTTGCTGAACAACAAGATGAATCTTTAGCTAACTATGCTGAAAAGTTATCTAAAGAAGAAGCTCAAATAGATTGGACTAAGCCTGCGAAACAATTATGGCAAGAAATTCGCGCCTTTAACCCTTGGCCAGCTAGTCATTTTAGCCACCAAGGCAATACCATCAAGGTATGGCAAGCGAGTTACAATAATGCTGTTGATAGTAATGGCACTAATGCCACACCTGGTACCGTACTAGACAGCAATAAGCAAGGTGTCACCGTCGCTACAGGCGAAGGCTCTTTGCAGCTACAAGTCATGCAATTACCGGGTAAAAAGCAAATGCCTGTCGCAGATATTCTTAACTCACGCGCAGACTGGTTTGCCCCAGGGGTAAACTTTAACCCAGTCGCTAAAGAAGACAATGAGGCACAGCCATAATGAATGTTAGAGCGCTCGCAGCCAAAGCCATTTTCAATGTACTTGAGAAAGGCATTTCACTATCGGTGGCCTTGCCAGATCAACAACAACATCTCGAAAATGGTAAAGACAAAGCCCTATTAGCAGAACTTTGTTATGGCGTAATGCGTCAACTGCCACAACTGGATAAATGTGTCAGTGACTGCTTAAGCAAACCCTTTAAAGGTAAGCAGCGTATATTGCACCAATTATTATTGGTGGGTTGTTATCAGCTTTACTTCACTCGAATTCCTGCTCATGCGGCCATTTCAGAAACCGCTGAAGCCTGCCGCCAAATGAAATTTGATGGTTTAGTTAAAGTGGTTAATGGTGTTCTTCGTAATATTCAACGTAAAGAAGCACCACTAAATACTGACAACGACACCCTGAAATACAATACTCCTGCTTGGTTTATTAAACGCCTAAAATCGGCCTACCCAGATCAATGGCAACAAGTTATTGAGCAAAGCCATCAACGCCCACCAATGTGGCTGCGCAACAATCAGCTATCACAAACCCGTGAGCAATACTTAGCGCTACTTGCTGAACAAGAAGTAGAAGCCAGTGCCGGTGCGAGTGATGATGCGATTTTACTTGCTAGTCCAACAGATGTAATGCGATTACCCGGTTTTGCTGAAGGCTCAGCCTCAGTACAAGATGGGGCCGCGCAGTGGGCAGCAACGCTATTAGCACCAGAAACTAATGAACTGGTTCTTGATGCCTGTGCTGCACCCGGCGGAAAAACCTGCCATCTAATAGAAACTGCGCCAAACATTAGTCTAGTCGCGGTAGATTTTGATGACAAACGCTTAGAGCGTGTGCAACAAAATCTGGACAGATTACAATTAAAAGCGCAAGTTATTCATGGTGATGCAGCCAATATTGATACTTGGTGGCAAGGTGAAAAGTTTGACCGGATCTTATTAGATGCCCCTTGCTCTGCAACCGGTGTCATTCGTCGCCACCCTGACATTAAGTGGCTACGTAAAAACAGTGATATTGATGAACTGGCTTTACTGCAACAACAAATCATTGATCATTGCTGGAAATGGCTGAAACCCGGCGGCACCATGCTTTATGCCACTTGCTCAATTTTGCCAGAAGAAAACAGCCAGCAAATAGAGCAATTTTTACAAAGAACAAGCGATGCGACATTAGTACCAATCGCCCAACAATCATCTGCTGATGATATTGGTTGGCAATTGCTACCAGGCCAAAACAATTGTGATGGCTTTTACTACGCACGTTTAGTTAAAGCGCTTTAAGCTCGTTTAGTAGGGATACCCGCACAGCAATGAAAATTATTATTTTGGGCGCAGGCCAAGTTGGCGGCACACTGGCTGAAAACCTCGTCGGTGAAAATAACGACATCACCTTAGTGGATAATAACCGCGCCAGAGTTAAATACTTACAAGATAAATTCGATTTGCAAACCGTCATCGGCCATGGTGCTCACCCGAGCACCTTAAAAAGGGCCGGCGCAGAAGATGCCGATATGCTAATTGCAGTCACCAATAGTGATGAATGCAATATGGCTGCATGCCATATTGCATACAGCTTATTTGGCACCCCAACCAAAATAGCCCGGATCCGCTCAGAAGCTTACCTTGAGCAGCGCGACAAATTGTTCATCAATACCGAAGTTAAAAACAGTGACACCAAATTACGTGGTGGCTTTGTTATTGATGAATTGATTGCCCCAGAGCAACTTGTTACCGCCTATATTGAACGTTTAGTGCAATACCCTGGCGCACTGCAAGTACTCGAGTTTGCTAAAGGCAAATTAAGCCTAGTGGCCATTAAGGCTTATTATGGTGGGCCATTAGTGGGTAACGCGCTGGCAACGCTGCGTGAACATATGCCGAATATTGATACCCGGGTCGCGGCTATTTTCCGTAAAGGCAAAGCGATTATGCCCCGCGGTACCACCATTATCGAAGCCGATGATGAAGTGTTTTTCGTTGCCGACACCCGCCATGTGCGAGCGGTGATGAGTGAAATGCAAAAGCTGGATAATTCTTACCGTAATATCATGATCGCCGGTGGTGGTAATATTGGTTATGGCCTTGCAAAAAGATTACAAAAAAAGCACTCAGTCAAACTCATTGAACACAGTTTAGAGCGCGCAGAAAGCCTGTCAGAAAGGTTAGAAAACTGCACAGTATTTAACGGTGATGCATCGGATCAAGAGTTACTGCAAGAAGAGCACATTGACCAAACAGATGTGTTTATAGCTGTCACCAATGATGACGAAGCTAACATTATGTCGGCGCTATTAGCTAAGCGAATGGGCGCCAAAAAAGTCATGGTGCTTATTCAACGTGAAGCCTATGTGGATATTGTCCAAGAAGCCAATATCGATATTGCAATTTCGCCGCAGCAAACCACCATTTCAGCCTTACTGACCCATATCCGCCAAGGCGATATTTGTAATGTTTACTCATTACGTCGCGGCGCAGCTGAAGCTATCGAAGCCATTGCCCATGGCAGTTCTTCCACCTCAAAAGTGGTCGGCAAGCAAATCAGCGACATAAAATTACCCCCAGGAACGACCATTGGCGCTATCGTTAGAAATGATGAAGTGATTATGGGTCATGATAAAACCGTCATTGAAGAAGGAGATCATGTGATTCTATTTTTAGTAAATAAAAAGTTCATTGGCGATGTAGAAAAGCTGTTCCAACCGAGCGCGTTTTTCTTCTAGCGTCACCAATAATGGCACTATGCTGAATTTAAAACCGCTACTGTTTGTCATTGGCGCTTTTTTATCTATTCTCACTGGCTTCATGCTGGTGCCAATGGCTTTTGCGCTGTTTTATCATGAAGAAACTATCGGCGCATTTATGATGTCAGGTTTGTTTAGCGGCCTCGTTGCGATTTTATGTATTCAAGCTGGCCGCAGCAGCGACGTTAACCTTAATATCCGCGATATGTTTTTTCTCACCAGCATGACTTGGCTGGTAGTCAGTTTATTTGCCGCCTTACCTTTCACCCTTTACCACGGTATTAACTATACCGACGCCTTTTTCGAAACCATGTCCGGCATCACCACCACAGGCTCAACTGTGCTGTCAGGCTTAGACGACATGGACCACAGCATTTTAATTTGGCGATCCCTATTACAATGGCTTGGTGGGATCGGTTTTATTGTCATGGCGGTAGCCATTCTGCCTTTTCTCAATGTCGGTGGTATGCGCCTGTTTCGCACCGAGTCGTCAGACTGGAGCGACAAAACCACTCCACGGACCCAACACATGGCCAAATACCTTTTTGAGGTCTATGTTGTGCTTACCGTGTTATGTGCCTTGGCCTACCACTTGTCGGGGATGCATTGGTTTGAAGCCATTAATCATGCCATGACCACACTGTCTACTGGCGGCTATTCAACGTCTGATAGCTCAATGTCAGCTTTTACTCCAGCAGCCCATTGGGTCGCAATTGTGTTTATGGCTGCAGGAGGCTTGCCGCTGCTGATGTTTGTACAAAGCATTCAGCAAAAAACCTTAAAGATATGGAATGACGAACAAGTTAAAGGCTTTATAAAATTTATCATCTTGGTGTCGGTAACCCTTGGCTTTTGGCTTTGGTTCAAATCAGATATGGCACTGCTCGACGCCATGCGCCTATCTGGGTTTAACGTCATCTCAGTGGTTACAACGACTGGCTATGGCTTAACCGATTATCAGGCATGGGGCGCTTTTGCCAGTATCAGTTTTTTATTTCTGATGTTTGCTGGTAGCTGCTCCGGCTCGACCTCTGGTGGGATTAAAATATTTCGCTTTCAGATTTCACTTAAAGTCATGCTCCAGCAATTAACTCAACAAGTCCATCCTCAAGCTGTAGTCAGTAAGCGCTATAATCATCGCGTCATTGATAATGATATTATTCGCTCAATTATGGCCTTTATCATGCTGTTTTTGATTGTGATTATATTACTTGCGGTGACCTTGGTGCTCACAGGCTTAGATCCTGTAACCAGTATTTCAGGCGCCATTACTGCGGTAACTAATGTCGGCCCAGGTCTTGGGCCTGTTATTGGGCCTGCGGGTAATTTTGCCAGCTTACCGGATACCGCTAAATGGGCGCTGGCTTTTGGAATGTTATTGGGGCGATTAGAAATCATTACCGTGGCGGTACTGTTCGCCCCCAAATTTTGGAAGTACTAATTAGACGCACTAGCTTGAAGTACTAACGTAACAAGCTAACTCAAAGAGCTAGCTCGCGACCGCTGTAACCCCAAGGCTGACTACATGATCGGCATACACTTTCACATCTTCCCAATCAGTGTAATCAATCACGCTCTTAGGATCAGTCGGGCCGTCAGTCATTTTCATAATTAAGCGAATCGCCAAGCTGTCATACCAAGTCCACGATGGGTAATTCACTTTACCTGCAATGATTTTGACATCTTGTGGCTGCCAAGGTGAAAGCTCAATAAACTTTTGTAGGTATTTATTATTTTCTGGAATGCGTTTTTCAGGCTTACGTGCCACAACGTTGACACAGAAAAAGCTATTGGGCTTGCTGCTCAGCTGTTGTTGGTAACGATTAACAAATTCAAATACCGACTTATGATAAGAACCATATAAAACACAAGCCCCTAACGCAATAACATCATAGCTTGCCCAATCAATGTCAGCATGGTTATTATCAAGAATATTGACCACATCACACTGATGACCGTTATGGACAATCTGCTCTGCAATTGCACGACTAATTTGTGCAGTATGCCCACCTCTTGAATAATAAATAACTAAAGTTTTTGCCATTTCAACACCGATTGTTGCTTGAATAAGCAGCCATTGTTACAAAAAAGGCTATTATAATCGCGCTCTTTGATCACAAATTAGAAACGTCTCATATAATTAGATGATAAAATTGAGATCTAAGTTCGCCAGCAGTATGATGAATCTGAGTATTAAATCAGTAATAGGTAAATAAATGTCTAAAAATATTGATGTAGAGTCGATGCTAGGTAATGCCGAGATGGCAGCCAAATGGCTAAAAGCGATTGCTAATCCTTATCGATTGATGATTTTGTGTTTACTGCTGGAAAAAGAACGCAGTGTCACTGAATTAAATGAAACGGTGCCATTAAGCCAATCAGCATTATCTCAACACCTTGCAGTCATTCGAGCCCAAGATTTAGTCAATACTCGTAAAAGCTCACAGAACGTGTATTACACCCTAAAAAATGCTGAAGTGACTGAAGTTATCTCAATTTTGCATCGTTTATATTGCGCAGCTTAATAAGCCTTAACGACTATTAAGCTGAATAAAGTCATTGGCAAACTCATCGACTTTATTCCAATCGGTAAACTCAAAAGTACCTGTGATATCTGTTGGCCCTTTGGTCATCCACATGATAAAGCGGATCATCACTCTATCCATGGTGCGATACTTCGGGTAATCTATCTTCCCTGCAAACACGCCTAATAAGTTAGGCTGCCATTGAGATAATTGCAGAAACTTTTGCATATACGGATTGGTTTCAGGGGTATTTTTAAGGGGCTTTCGAGCAACAACATTTACCGTAAAAAATGCGCTTTTCATTGAGGACAAGCTGCTCAGGTTTGCCTGTATGAACTCATAAAGCTCAGGTCGATGTTTGCCATAACGAATGCTGGCGCCTATGAGTACCTTGTCAAAGTCCGTGAGTGGTAACGACTTTGCTTCAACAAGAGAAACCAAAGTCACCTGTTCGCCAGCCTCTTCTAGCATCAACTTAAGCTTGTTACAAATAGACAAAGTTTGTCCATCGACTGTCGAATATATCATGATGCTTTTAAGCATATCTCTTCCTTTTAATCGACGATTTCCTCAACAGTAATAAGCGCTAAATACCCATTGAAAATAGCTAGCTCATTAGTTTTTCCAAAAAGTCGGCGTAAATAACACTAACAAGGTAAACACCTCTAAACGGCCAAATAGCATGGCCAGTACCAACACCCATTTAGCCCCATCAGTCACGCTGGCATAGTTACTGGCCACCTCTCCTAAGCCTGGGCCTAGATTATTAATACTGGCAGCTGTTGCACTAAAGGCGGTAATGGCGTCCATTTCCATTGCCATTAATAGCACCATACAAATGACAAACACTAAGGCATACGCAGAGAAAAATCCCCATACCGCATCAATGACACGATCAGGCAAAGCAGACTTACCAATTCGAATCGAATACATGGCCTTAGGGTGTATTAAACGCTTCATTTCACGAGAGCCTTGTAGCAACAAGAGCACAAAGCGGATCACTTTCATGCCGCCCCCGGTAGAGCCAGCACAACCACCAATAAAACTAGAAAAGATTAATAATATAGGCAAAAACAATGGCCAAGAGTTAAAACTTTCGGTGCCAAAACCAGCCGTAGTGGATATCGACACCACCTGGAAAAAAGCATAATCTAAGGTCTGCTCTGGCGAATCATATATGCCAGCATTATATAAAGTCGCGAAACAAATAGCGGTTAATACCAATTGAATACCAATTAAGGCTTTAAATTCAGCATCACGAAAATAGACTTTAAAATTAATCCCCCGCCAACTGAAAGCGGCGAAATGCAGGCTAAAGTTAACAGCCGCAATCAGTAAAAACACCGCACAAATAACATTGATCAGCGGGCTATTAAAATAGCCAATACTGGCATCATGAGTTGAGAAACCACCAATAGCAATGGTCGAGAATGAATGACAAATAGCATCAAAGGCGCTCATGCCAGCAAAATAAAATGCTGTCGCACAAGCCACAGTTAATAATAAGTAGATATACCAAAGCGCCTTGGCGGTCTCGGCAATTCGCGGTTTCATCTTACTGTCTTTTACCGGCCCGGGTATTTCAGCTTTATAGAGCTGCATACCACCAATACCTAACAGCGGCAAAATGGCTACCGCGAGCACAATGATCCCCATGCCACCCATCCACTGCAGCAGATGTCGATAAAACAATATCGCTTTGGGTAAATCATCGAGGCCGACAATCACGGTGGCCCCTGTGGTAGTCAACGCTGAAAAGGATTCAAAGAAGCTGTCTGTCCAACTTAAGTCGGGCTCGGTAGAAAAGATAAATGGTAGTGCCCCGATGGAGCCCAGTACCGTCCAAAACATCACCACAATCAAAAAGCCTTCGCGGGTGCGCAAATCGCCTTTTTGAGCCCGGTTTGGATACCAAAGTAAAAAACCTAAAAATAAACTGACGCAAAACGCCTGTATAAATGCAGTACCGCCGCCATCTTTATAAAAAATGGCGACTAATGCAGGTGGCAGCATAGTGATAGAAAATAATCCCATCAGCAGGCCAGTGATTCTAATAATTGTTTTATATTGCACTGTGTTTATATCGCATAGGTTTTATTTTGCACTAATTTGAGAGCATCGTTGTTAATGCCGCCCAAGACTCGGGCGCGCTAATAAGCCATAACACCTCAGCTAATCACATCTTTAAAGATCAGCGATTAACAATTGAGCTTATTATCGTTATGACTTTGTATTTTGGCATACTTTTTACACTCATCAAACGTTAAACTTTGCCTTAAGCTGACCTTGGGTTTGGGTGGCCAGCTCACGATTAAAGTCATCATGAAATGCTTTGGCAATTTCAAATTCAATTTCGATAACATCAGTAAAGACTTTATTGCTGATAACACCATCAAATTGATTAACCAAATATTCAATTTGATTAAGTTGCGGGTAACTGCAACTCAGCTTAGTACTATAGCGAATATATTTAGTTTTGGTCTCAAGTTCGGTTAAACCAGACTTGATCCCCGATGAGTAAGCCCGCACTAAGCCACCCACGCCTAACTTAGTGCCGCCAAAGTAGCGCACTACAATAGCGCCAATCTCACCAATATTTGAACCTTGTAACGTTGCTAACATCGGCCGACCAGCACTGCCTGCAGGCTCGCCATCGTCGCTGCTGCCAATGGCAATACTATTTTGCGGATCGGACGCCACAAAAGCATAGCAATAATGGTTAGCGCCCGGGTATTCCAGCCTCATGTTAGTAAGCGCACACCTCAACTCTAACTCACTACTACAGTGAAACAGCACAGTGATAAATCGACTGTGCTTGATATCTTCTTCGATGGTGAGTGTTTGATTAGGTACTTGGTATTGTTCAGTCAATGAGGCCTAGCTCTCGGGTCATGTTTTCGTTTCTATCTTGGTGCACAATAACATTATCTTCAATTCGAATGCCGCCAAAAGGTCTTAATTCGTCGACTTTATCCCAATTTATTTGCGATTGTCGCCGATCGGCTTTTAGTCCTGCCAGTAATGAGTCGATAATATATATCCCCGGTTCAATAGTAAAAACTTGGTTAGCGGCGATTTCACGGGTGCAACGTAAAAATGGATGCCCAGCTGGTGTCGGAATATGGGTGCCTGCTTCATCACCTAAAAAGCCGCCCATATCGTGTACTTGTAACCCCAGCATGTGGCCTAAACCATGGGGGCAGAAAACACTGGTAATCCCCTGCTCGACCAAGCCTTGAGCATCACCTGTTGCCAAATTAAAGTCCAACATCAAATTAGCCAGTTTTGCATGAAAACGTAAGTGTAAATCAGGGTATTTAACCCCAGGCTTCATCATATCGACTAGTGACAACTGCAACTTGTTCATCTCCACAATCAACTCGTAGAAACTATTTTTCTCAAAAGAGTAAGTACGGGTAATGTCAGATGCATAACCATTATAGTTAGCGCCCGCATCGATTAAGAATGATAACCGTGGTGACGGGATTTGATGCTCTAATACGGTGTAATGCAATATCGCCGCATTTTGGTTAAGGGCAACAATATTGCCATAGGGTACTTCGTTTTCAGTTTGGCCAATGGCGGATAAATACTGCTGCTGAATTTCAAACTCGCTGCCACCATTATAAAAAGCATTCTTAGCCGCTAAGTGGCCTTTTATTGCAGTTTGGTTAGCGCGGCGCAAACATTCCAGTTCGTACTGGGTTTTATCGGCGCGGTGATAATGCAGGTAATTCATTACCGCATCAGGATTACAGCAACTGATGCCGAGCACTTCAGCCACATCAATATGCTCACCAATATATGCCCAGTGCGATAAATCAGCCGGTAATAATTGCGCCACTTGGTCTGCTTTAGTCAGCAATTTAATCTCAAAATGTTCAGCCCAAAAATCATTGGGCTCATCACTGACTTTATGCCAAAAATCCACCGGGCGATAAAATATCAGCTGCGGTTTATCAACTCCGTTAGCGACAACCCAACAATTGGGGTTATCAAGCACAGGTAACCAGGCTTTAAACTGTGGATTAACTTTAAATGGGTAACTTAAATCATCAAGAAACTGGCGATGAGCCTGGCCTGAATGAATAACTAACCCATCAAGCTGTTCACTTTGTGTTATTTCGGCAACACGGCGATTTAGTTCTGCAATGTGTGCATGATAAAAATGAGCAAGCTGATCCATTATTTCAGTCCCTGTAATGATTTTTTGTTATGAAAGAACTTGTGAAGTGTATCACAAAGGGCAAAATTGACTCTAGCTGCCAATTATTTAAACGGACGTTTAAATTGGGTGTTGTATTTTATTTCATTTCGTCGCACACTGTTTGGCAACTGGTCAAATGATGGCCGTCGCTGCTGTGAAAACAAAGCTAGATAACAACACAGTGATTGTGATGTAGAAGTCGCTTTTAGCAAAAAGGAAGCAAGCAATGATCTACCAAAGTCCTACGATTCAAGTTGAGTTATTAGAGGATAATATTGCCAAGCTGTGCTTTAACGCACCAGGTTCGGTAAATAAATTCGATAAAGAAACTCTTTCTTCATTAGATGCTGCATTAGAAAGCATCAAGCAAAACACCAACATACAAGGCCTACTGGTTACCTCTGGTAAAAGTACCTTTATCGTTGGCGCTGATATCACAGAATTTTTAGGTTTATTTGAGCAAGATGATGCCACCTTATTATCTTGGGTCGAACAAGCCAGCGCAGTATTTGATAAACTTGAAGACTTACCATTCCCAACAGCTTCTGCTGTAAATGGTTTTGCATTAGGTGGCGGTTGTGAAGCTATCCTTGCGACTGACTTACGCATCGCTGACACCAACGCCCGTATTGGCTTGCCAGAAACCAAGCTTGGTTTAATCCCAGGTTTTGGTGGTACTGTGCGCTTACCTCGTGTGATTGGTGCTGACAACGCACTAGAATGGATCACCACAGGTAAAGATCAACGCCCAGAGGCTGCTTTAAAAGTTGGCGCTATTGATGCGGTTGTTGCACCTGAAAATTTAGAAGCTGCTGCTCTACAAATGCTAAAAGATGCCATCAACGAAAAGTTAGATTGGCAGTCTCGCCGCGCACGTAAACTTAAACCACTTACATTGCCAAAGCTTGAAGCCATGATGTCGTTTGCAACGGCTAAAGGCATGGTCTTTAAAGTTGCAGGTAAACATTACCCTGCACCTATGATGGCAGTTAACGTTATTGAACAAGCTGCAACACTTGATCGCGCAGAAGCGCTAAAAGTAGAAAATAAAGCTTTCATCAAATTAGCGAAAACTGAAGTTGCCACGGCATTAATTGGCATTTTCTTAAACGACCAGTTCGTTAAAGGTAAAGCTAAGAAAGCCGGTAAACTGGCTAAGAAAGTAAACAGCGCTGCAGTATTAGGCGCTGGCATCATGGGTGGCGGTATCGCTTACCAAAGTGCAAGTAAAGGTACACCGATTGTCATGAAAGACATCGCCCAACCTGCATTAGATTTAGGTTTAGGCGAAGCGGCTAAATTACTGACAGCGCAAGTTAAGCGTGGCCGTTCTACCCCAGCTAAAATGGCAGCAGTTTTAAACAACATCACTCCAGCGTTAGATTATGCCCCCATTAAAGATGCTGACGTTATCGTTGAAGCTGTAGTTGAGCATCCTAAAGTTAAAGCGTCTGTATTAGCTGAAGTTGAAGGTTATGTTGCAGATGATGCCATCATTGCATCAAACACCTCTACTATCTCAATCAACTTATTAGCGAAGAGCATGAAGAAGCCAGAGCGCTTCTGCGGCATGCACTTCTTTAACCCAGTACATAAAATGCCATTAGTTGAAGTCATTCGTGGCGAAAACAGCTCAGAAGAAACTATTGCTTCTGTTGTGGCATACGCCAGCAAAATGGGTAAAACTCCTATCGTTGTTAACGATTGCCCAGGTTTCTTTGTTAACCGCGTATTGTTCCCTTACTTTGCCGGCTTCAGTGGTTTACTGGCTGACGGTGCTGATTTTGCCAAAATCGATAAAGTAATGGAAAAGCAATTCGGTTGGCCAATGGGCCCAGCATACTTACTTGACGTTGTTGGTCTAGATACAGGTCATCATGCACAAGCAGTTATGGCTGAAGGTTTCCCTGACCGCATGGGTAAAAATGGCAAAGATGCTATCGACATCATGTTTGAAAGTGAGCGCTTTGGTCAGAAGAATACTAAAGGGTTCTACTCTTACTCTGTTGACCGTCGCGGTAAGCCAAAGAAAGATTTAGATCCAACAAGCTATGAATTGTTAGGTAAAGAATTTGGTGAGCTAAAAGAATTCGAAGCAGATGAAGTTATCGCTCGTTGTATGATCCCAATGATTATCGAAACGGTTCGTTGTTTAGAAGAAGGCATTATTACTTCTCCTGCTGAAGGCGATATGGGTCTGGTTTACGGTATTGGTTTTCCACCATTTAGAGGCGGTGTATTCCGTTACCTAGATACCATGGGTGTTGCTAACTTTGTTGCACTTGCTGACAAGTTTGCTCACTTAGGTGGTTTATATCAAGTGACTGATGCAATGCGTGAGCTTGCAGCCAATAACGGTACTTACTACCCAGCCTAATTAGCAGTAAAGGAATAACATCATGAAAAACGCTGTAATCGTCGACTGCATTCGTACTCCGATGGGCCGCTCTAAGGCTGGAGTATTTAGAAATGTACGTGCAGAAACTTTATCTGCAGAGCTAATGAAATCATTATTAGCACGTAATCCAAAACTTAATCCAACAGATATCGAAGATGTTATCTGGGGTTGTGTGCAACAAACTCTTGAGCAAGGTTTCAACATTGCTCGTAACGCGGCGCTTTTAGCTGGCATTCCAAAATCAGCTGGCGCCGTAACGGTTAACCGCTTATGTGGTTCATCAATGGATGCCTTGCATCAAGCAGCCCGCGCAATTATGACTGGCCAAGGCGATACCTTTATCGTTGGTGGTGTTGAGCACATGGGTCATGTACCAATGAACCATGGTGTAGACTTCCACCCAGGTCTTGCTGCTAACGTGGCAAAAGCATCTGGCATGATGGGCTTAACCGCTGAAATGCTAGGCAAAATGCACGGTATTACTCGTGAACAACAAGACGCTTTTGCTGTACGTTCTCATCAACGCGCTCATGCTGCTACTGTTGAAGGTCGTTTTGATAATGAAATCGTTCCTATCGAAGGACACGATGCAAACGGCGCGTTAATTAAAGTGACTCATGATGAAGTTATTCGTCCAGAGACGTCATTAGAGTCTTTATCAGGTCTACGCCCAGCGTTTGACCCAGCTAACGGCACAGTAACAGCGGGTACCTCTTCTGCACTTTCTGACGGCGCTTCAGCTATGTTAGTGATGGAAGAAGAAAAGGCTCGCGAATTAGGTTTACCGATTCGTGCTCGTATCCGCTCTATGGCGGTTGCTGGTTGTGATGCAGCAATTATGGGTTACGGCCCAGTTCCTGCAACTAACAAAGCCTTAGCTCGCGCTGGATTAAACATAGATGATATGGACGTGATTGAATTGAATGAAGCATTCGCTGCGCAATCATTACCATGTGTTAAAGATCTTGGTTTAACTGATGTTGTTGACGAAAAAGTTAACTTAAATGGTGGCGCGATTGCATTAGGTCATCCATTAGGTTGTTCAGGTACGCGTATCTCAACAACACTGATTAACTTGATGGAAGCAAAAGATGCTAAATATGGTTTAGCCACTATGTGTATTGGTTTAGGCCAAGGCATTGCAACTATCTTTGAGCGCGTTGATAGCTAAATCTAATTTACTATTACAGCTACATTAGTAGCATCAAAATTAAAAACCGAGCTATCTAGCTCGGTTTTTTTATCCCTGCTTTTAAAGCAATGTTTCACGTGGAACATCATATTTCGGTGAGCATAACATCACGCTTTACTAATAAAGCTAGCATCAGTGTTGCATCAAACTTTAACCAGAGTAAAATTAGCGCAATTGTTGAGTAAGAAGAATTGATATGACTAAAGATTTTACTGCCGCAGACCACCACTTAGATGCGCTTGGTTTACGTTGCCCAGAACCTGTAATGATGATCCGTAAAACTGTGCGTAAAATGGCAGAAGGTGAAAGCCTATTAATTACTGCTGATGATCCAGCAACCACCCGTGATATTCCAAGCTTTTGTGAGTTTATGGATCATACTCTTCTAGCAAGTGATACTAACCAAACACCATACAAATACCTGATTAAAAAAGGCCTCTAATCATGATTTCGTTACACGCTATTGCTTACAAAACTGCTAAAAAAGGGCCGATGAAGCCAGTATTTTGTGCCAAGGTAAGTTTATTAAAAGGCGTTGAAAACGATATTTTTGGAAAACCCGGAAAACGGCAAGTGACCGTCATGTCGCAGCAACAGTGGCAATTAGCCTGTAATGAAATTAATGCCGATTTAGACTGGTTAACCCGAAGAGCCAATATATTAATTGATGGCTATAAGTTTAGCGCCGCAGATGTTGGTAAAGTCATTAAACTTGGTAATGATGTTAGCTTACTGATTACCGGTGAAACCGACCCATGTAAAAAAATGGAGCAGTCACAGCAAGGTCTTGAAAAAGCCCTCACCCCAGATTGGCGTGGTGGCGTAACCTGTAAAGTGATAACTGAAGGCCTGATCCAAATTGATGATCAGGTTTCAATAATAACCATATAAGTGTGCCTATTGAGTTTTATCTTTAATGACAGTTGCACTGAGCAAAAATGAATAACTATTCAGTGCTTTATTACACTAAACAAACTTGCAAAATTAGATACATACTCACGTATTTTTATACGACTTAATTAAAACTCAGCTCAAAGCCCCCCACAATTTAACCAACATACAGCAATTTATCAGATTGAAATAGCTAAACACCCAGCTTCATATCGCTGAGCTGCAAATAATTATTCTACAGCCTAGCAGTCACCCGATAGCTGTCATTATTTGAAACAGAATATCTATTTAGTTATTGGCTAATATATGCGATAAATGTCATCAGATTTGTAACTCGCCAATAACACTAAGAAACATAAAAGTGTTAACGCGACCTATAACAATAATGACAACAAATGGACTGTGCATGCTAACTTCAAAAATAAAACCTCTCTACACTGCGATAGCGTTAAGCTTAGCAAGTGTTTCTCTTGCTGCTAATGCCTCTGATGATGCTTCTAAAGAAACAGAAAAATGGCAAGTTAATGCGCCTGCGAACGCGCCGCTAGAAAAACTCTCTATTGATGTCACCGAAGGCACATGGATGAATGTCAGCGTTTCCCCTGACGGTAAGACCATAGTGTTTGACTTACTCGGTGATATTTATCAAATGCCAATAAAAGGTGGCGAGGCAAAAAAACTCGCTTCTGGCATCGCTTGGCAAATGCAGCCGGTATATAGCCCAGATGGCAAATATATTGCCTTCACCTCAGATGAAGATGGCGGTGATAATATTTGGGTAATGAATGCTGACGGTTCGAACCCACATCCTGTAACCAGTGAAACCTTCCGCTTGCTCAATAGCCCAGCTTGGAGCCCTGACTCACAATACTTAGTGGCCCGCAAACATTTTACCGGTAGTCGCAGTTTAGGTGCTGGTGAAGTGTGGATGTATCACGTCGCTGGCGGCGAAGGGGTAAAATTAACTGAGCGTCCGAACGAACAAAAAGATTTAGGCGAGCCTGCCTATTCACCTGATGGCAGATATATTTATTTCAGCCAAGATGCTACCCCAGGCAAAACCTTTCACTACTCAAAAGATTCAGTAAAAGGTATTTATAAAATTAAGCGCTACGATACTCAGTCTGGTGATATAGAAGTATTACTTGAAGGCACTGGCGGCGCCATTCGCCCAACACCTAGCCCTGATGGCACCAAGTTAGCTTATATCAAACGTGATGGCTTCCAATCTTCGCTGTATTTACTCGATTTAAAATCAGGGGCGCAAACTAAGCTTTATGGTGATTTAGATCGTGATATGCAAGAAACATGGGCAATTCATGGTGTGTATCCGACCATGTCTTGGACCCAAGACAATGAACAAATTGTTTTTTGGGCCAAGGGGAAAATTAATAAATTAACCCTTGAAGACAAATCTGTTGAGAATATTCCTTTCAGCGTTAAAACTGAATTAGAGGTGCAACCATCAGTACGCTTCACTCAAAATCTAGATAAGGATAATTTCGACGTAAAAATGCTGCGTATGGCACAAGTCTCACCTAACGGTGAAAAAGTGGTTTTTGAAGCATTAGGCAAACTTTGGATCCGTGATATTGAAGATGGTAAACAAAAGCGTTTAACTAGACTTGATGATGACGTTAATGAACTATTCCCGCAATGGTCACGGGACGGCAAGAATATCGTCTTTACCACTTGGAATGATCAAGACCAAGGCACCGTCAGTATTGTGAGTAGCAAAGGTGGTCGCAGTAAACAACTGACATCACTGCCAGGTAAATATGTCGAACCAACCTTTTCACCAGATGGTAAAACCGTTGTCTACCGTAAAGCGAAAGGCGGATATGTCACTCCTAGAACTTGGTCCCAAGAACCGGGTTTATATAAAGTTGATCTAAAGAATAAGCAAAATATCAAAGTTTCAGCTAGCGGTTATCAGCCACAATTTGGCGCTGATAATAATCGTGTCTTTTTTATGGATCACGGTAAAACCGCAGAACTGGCATCAATCAGTTTAGACGGCTTTGAAAAACGCACTCACTACACTAGCGAACATGCTACCGAATTTAGAGTATCGCCAAATGGTGAGCACCTTGCCTTTGCTGAACGCTTTAGAGTTTATGTCACCCCTTTTGCCAAGCATGGCGAAACCATCAAAATCAGCCCGAAAGCGAAAAACTTACCAGTAATGCAATTAAGTGCCCGCGCAGGTGAAAGCATTAGCTGGAACAGTAACAATGAAGAAATTTATTGGACTTTAGGCCCAGACCTTTATCAAGCCAAAGTGGATACTGACTACAACAGCGATGAGGAAGCTAAGCCTGAAGTTACTGCTATTGGTTTCACTAAAAAAGCAGATGTTCCACGTGGAACAATCGCATTTGTTGGTGGCAAAATCATTACCATGGAAAATGACCAAGTTATTGATAATGGTGTTGTCATCGTTAAAGATAATAAAATTGTCAATGTTGGCGATGCTAACTTAACCATTCCAACTGATGCACAAGTCATCGACATTAAAGGTAAAACTTTAATGCCAGGTTTATTTGATGCCCATGCTCATGGTAGCCAAGCAGATGATGAAATCACGCCACAGCAAAACTGGCAATTATACTCAGCACTGTCATTGGGCGTGACTGCAATACATGATCCGTCAAATGACACCACTGAGATTTTTGCAGCATCAGAGCAACAAAAAGCCGGTAATATTGTGGGTCCGCGCATATTCTCAACCGGAACTATTTTATACGGCGCTAATGCACCAGGTTACACATCCCATGTAGATTCACTGGATGATGCAAAATTCCATTTAGAGCGTCT
Organism: Shewanella sp. 10N.286.51.B8; assembly: GCF_041469325.1. NCBI lineage: Bacteria > Pseudomonadati > Pseudomonadota > Gammaproteobacteria > Alteromonadales > Shewanellaceae > Shewanella > Shewanella sp. 10N.286.51.B8. The sequence goes on along the minus strand of NZ_JBFRKG010000029.1, from coordinate 78,345 downwards.
TAAAAAGGTAGGCGCTTTCAGCGTGAAAAGTTACAACCAACCACGTCGTAACCAACGCCAACAAGTGATTCAGGCTGCCCGTGAATTAGAAATGATGGTGGTTCCTGAAGGTGGTAGTTTGCTGCAGCATAACTTGTCGATGATTGCTGATGGCCATACCACTGTCGAACACTCATTACCCGTTGGTTCTATCTATAGCGATATTAAACAGTTCTGGAGTCAAACCAAAGTCGGTTATACCCCAACACTGGTTGTCGCATATGGCGGTATTTCTGGCGAGCATTACTGGTACGATAAAACTGATGTTTGGGCACACCCTCGCTTAAGCATGTATGTTCCGTCTGATATTCTTAATGCCCGCTCAATGAGAAGAACAACTGCACCGGATGAACATTACAATCACTTCAATGTGGCACGGGTTGCCAATGAGCTAAATGATATTGGCATCAAACCCAATATTGGTGCTCATGGTCAACGTGAAGGTTTAGCGGCGCACTGGGAAATGTGGATGTTTGCTCAAGGTGGTATGAGCAATATGGATGTGCTGAAAACAGCAACCATAAACCCTGCAACCACCTTCGGTATGGATCATCAAATAGGCTCAATTAAAGCCGGTAAACTAGCTGATATTATTGTGATTGACGGCGACCCATTAACTGATATTCGTGTGACTGATAAAGTGTCTTACACCATGGTCAATGGTAAGTTATTTGATTCAGAAACCATGAATCAATTGAATGGCGAAGAAGTTAGCCGTAAACCATTTTTCTTTGAGAAAAAAGATTAATACTGAGGCAACAAGCTTAGGCTAATCGAAAATGATTTAGCAAAAAAAGAAAAGGATGTTCCACGTGGAACATCCTTTTTTTATTTGCTAAAAAACTGCGTTAAACAAAATCGCTTCCATAACAAAAACAATCTGTTGTATGGTCATTAACCATACCTACCGCTTGCATAAAAGCATAACAAATAGTTGGCCCTACAAAGTTAAAACCGAGCTTTTTAAGTGCTTTAGACATGGCCTCAGATTCTGCTGTTTGAGCAGGTAAATCCGCCGAAGTTAAATAATGATTTACGACAGGCTTACCGCCAACAAACTGCCAAAGAAATTCAGAAAAATCATTACCCTGCTCAACAAAGGCTAAATAGGCTTTGGCATTTCGAATAATAGAATTAACCTTTAGACGGTTCCTGATAATTCCAGGGTTTAATAGTAATTCTTCGACTTTGGCATCATCGAATGTGGCAATCACTTTTGGATCAAAATTGGCAAACAAAGCTTGGTAATTGTGTTGCTTCTTTAAAATGGTGATCCAAGATAATCCTGCTTGCTGACCATCCAAGCAAAGCTTTTCAAATAACTCGATGGGATCATAAACAGGCCGCCCCCAAACATTATCATGATAGTCTTGATAAATAGGGTCATCACTGACCCAACCACAACGTTGTTGAACCATTTATTGAGTCCTTTACTATTTTTAATCTCTACGTTAAAAAATAACCTACATAAGCCTTTATCTACAAGGTATAATCAAAACCATTTTCTATTTATAGCCTAACCAGTAGATAAGCGGACATGACGACGAAACACGACGTAAAAACATTCCAGGGCTTTATTATGACCCTGCAGGAATTCTGGGCGCAGCAAGGTTGCGCAATAGTTCAACCATTAGACATGGAAGTTGGCGCTGGTACATTCCACCCAATGACATTCTTGCGCTCATTAGGCCCAGAGCCTATGAGTAGTGCTTATGTTCAGCCATGTCGTCGCCCTACCGATGGCCGTTACGGTGAAAACCCTAACCGTCTACAACACTACTATCAATTTCAAGTAGTGCTTAAGCCTTCTCCTAGCAATATTCAAGAGCTATACCTTGGCTCTTTAGAAGCACTAGGCGTAGATATGGGCGTCCATGATGTTCGCTTCGTAGAAGACAACTGGGAATCACCTACATTAGGAGCTTGGGGTCTAGGTTGGGAAGTTTGGTTAAACGGTATGGAAGTATCGCAATTTACCTACTTCCAACAAGTGGGCGGTTTAGAGTGTAAGCCTGTAACTGGTGAAATCACTTACGGCCTTGAACGTCTTGCGATGTATATCCAAGAAGTTGATAGCGTATATGACCTAGTATGGACAGACGGTCCAATGGGTAAAGTGATGTATGGTGATATTTTCCATCAGAACGAAGTTGAGCAATCAACCTATAACTTTGAACACGCCAATGTAGAAGTACTATTCAAGCAGTTTGATGATTGTGAAGTCGCTTGTCAGCATTTACTTGACCTTGAAAAGCCATTGCCTCTTCCTGCATACGAACAAGTAATGAAAGCATCTCATGCCTTTAACTTACTTGATGCTCGCCACGCGATTTCGGTTACTGAACGTCAACGTTATATTTTACGTGTACGTACTATGGCCAAAGGTGTTGCAGAGTCTTACTACCAAGCCCGTGAAGCGCTTGGTTTCCCAATGTGTAAGTAGAGGTAAATAGAATGAATGTTGAAAACTTACTCATTGAAGTGGGTACTGAAGAATTACCGCCAAAAGCATTACGTAAATTAGCTGAATCATTTTTAGCTAACTTCAGCGAAGAGCTAACCAAAGCTGAGTTGGCCTTTGAAAAAGCCACTTGGTACGCTGCGCCGCGCCGTTTAGCTATTAGCATTGAACAACTTGCTGTAGCTCAAGCTGACAAAGTCGTTGAAAAACGTGGCCCTGCTGTTGCCCAAGCATTTGATGCTGATGGCAACCCAACGAAAGCAGCTATGGGCTGGGCTCGTGGTAACGGCATCACTGTGGAACAAGCTGAGCGCTTGAAAACAGATAAAGGCGAATGGTTATTACACCAAGCTAAAGTGGTTGGCGTAGAAACTAAATCACTGATCGCAGCCATGGCGCAAAAAGCATTAGATAAGTTACCAATTCCTAAGCCAATGCGCTGGGGAAGTAACACCACACAATTTATCCGTCCGGTTCATACCGTTACTATGCTATTAGGTGATGAGTTAGTTGATGGTGAATTGTTAGGTATCAAATCAGCACGTACTATTCGTGGTCACCGCTTTATGGGCGTTGATACCTTCGAGTTAGATCATGCTGACAACTACTTAGCCGCTCTTGAGCAGCAAGGTAAGGTTTTAGCTGATTACCAACGTCGTAAAGATATTATCAAGACTAACGCTGAAGCTGCAGCCAAAGACATTGGCGGTGTAGCAGAACTTGAAGATGACTTACTTGAAGAAGTCACCTCTTTAGTTGAATGGCCTGTCGTCTTAACTGCTAGCTTTGAAGAAAAGTTTTTAGACGTACCGGCTGAAGCCTTGGTTTACACCATGAAAGGCGATCAGAAATACTTCCCTGTATTTGATCAAGCCGGCCAGTTGCTACCAAACTTTATCTTCGTGACTAATATCGAATCTAAAGATCCACAGCAGATTATTTCAGGTAACGAAAAAGTAGTTCGTCCTCGTTTAGCTGATGCTGAGTTCTTCTTTGAAACAGATAAGAAAGAGTCATTAGAAGCGCGCCTTGCTAGCTTAGAAACGGTTGTATTCCAAAAGCAATTAGGCACGATTAAACAACGTGTTGAACGTATCTCTGCAATAGCCGGTTTTATTGCCACCAGCATTGATGCCAACAGCGAAGAAGCGAGCCGTGCAGGTTTACTGTCTAAGTCAGACTTAATGACCAATATGGTGATGGAGTTTACTGATCTTCAAGGCACTATGGGCATGCACTATGCACGCTTAAATGGTGAAACTGAAGCTGTCGCAGTTGCTTTAGCTGAGCAATACAAGCCAAAGTTCTCTGGCGATACCGTGCCTACTGCACCTATTTCAATCTGTGTCGCGCTAGCTGAAAAGCTTGATACCTTAGTGGGTATTTTCGGTATTGGCCAAGCCCCTAAGGGTGCTGCAGATCCATTCGCACTGCGTCGTGCAGCGATTGGTATTTTACGTATTTGTTTAGAAAACAACTTGCCATTAGACTTAGTTGATTTAATTGATAAAGCAAAACAATTACACGGTGAAAACCTCACTAACGACAATGTGTCTGAGCAAGTGCTTGAATTCTTCATGGGTCGTTTCCGCTCTTGGTATCAAGATCAAGGCGTCAGCGTTGACGTTATTCTTGCAGTGCTGGCACGTAAGCCTACTGCACCGGCTGACTTTGAAAGCCGTATTAAAGCTGTGGCGCACTTCAGAACGTTAGAGCAAGCCTCTGCTTTAGCTGCAGCTAACAAGCGTGTTTCTAACATTCTAGCCAAAGTTGAAGGCGAGACTGCCACTAGCATTGATGCCAGTTTATTGGTTGAACCTGCTGAGAAAGCATTAGCTGAAAAGTTAGCTGAACTGCAACCACAGCTTGCGCCATTATTTGCTGCGGCAAACTACCAAGAGGCGTTAGCATTACTGGCGAACCTGCGTGAAAGCGTTGATGCCTTCTTTGAAGGTGTCATGGTAATGGCTGATGATGAAGCCCTTAAGAATAACCGCTTAGCATTACTAAATAGCCTGCGTGAGCAATTCTTACATGCTGCAGATATCTCACTACTACAATAATAGTTAACCCTATTAAGTTGTAAAAAAAACGCGCTTTAACATCAGTTAAGCGCGTTTTTTATTGGCTGATTTTTAAAGCCTCATGATTATTTTTAAATGAAGACTTCGAATCAAATATTAAAAGCTAATCAGTTTTTGATGGAAAACATCAAACTCAGATTGATTCAAACCGACTTGCTGCAATAGCTGCTGTAAATCATCTTGTTCAAGTTTATCTTTTTGCCGCAACATAGAACACTCACTGATGATATTTGCCCGCCATACAGCCAATGCCATCATGTCTGTTGGACGATAATCAGAATTAGCTAATTGTGCTAGCTGAAACTCAAACTGTGCTGGCAGCTGCCAATGCTTCGCCAGTAACGCACTTAGCCCTAACGACTTAGTGGTCATCACTTGCTTAAACAATGCCGAACTTGGCTGTTCACCCGGCTCGGCTTTTTCAAAGGCATCCAGCAGCATTTTGAAAATGGCGATTTTGCCAACATCATGAAGTAATCCCAGTAAAAACACCGTATCAGCATCTTCTTCAGCTAAGTCACTGGCAATAAAAGCCACTTGCATTGAATGACGCCAAATTTCAGCGCCAAAACGCCTAAAGTAAATCGGCTTAATATCAATCATTTCTTTCACTAAACAACTGCGAACAAACTGACGTAATTGCGCTCGCCCTAACTGCACAATAGCTTGGTGTAGATTAGTAATATCTTTGCCTGAACGCTTAAAAGCACTTGAGTTGCATAACTTTAATACTTCGACGCTCAGTACCGGATCTTGCTCAATTAACTGCAGTACTTGTTTGGTTTCAATCCCATCTTGGGATAGTTTATGGTCAAGCTCGGTTATGCGCCTTGGCAGTTTTAACACCTTGGCAGCAATATCTTGAGGTGCACTAAAAGCGATGTCGATTTCGGCTAATATGCTACGTTCAAGATTATTAGCCATGCCACCAGTTTTATGGCTACTCATAGGAAAAAGTAGACTATAAAACAGCGCCGACAAATCTATTTGTTGCGCCTCTTCTGGTGTTTCACTTGAGTTGCTTATGTATGATTTAGTTTGCCTTACATATGAGTTACTAGAGCACAGTTTCGAGTCTGTAGCGCTTGACTCTTGGGTGTTAGCCGATAGCAATGAATGCTGCTCATTTAATGCTTTGGCTTGTTTGACCTCAACGGCCGGTCTTAAATTAAAAATCTTATTGAATAGCTTTTTAAACACAATAAATTACCTACACTTCAGGTAAATATACAACAGTGACAAGATGAGTTTGTAGAGATTACCGATAAAAAAATGGGCGCCTTAAGGCACCCATTTAATGTATTTTAAACTCGACTACACGTCTAAGTTAGCAACGTTTAGCGCGTTAGTTTCAATGAAGTCACGACGCGGTTCAACTTGATCGCCCATCAAACAAGTAAACAATTGATCAGCGCCTACGGCATCTTCAATGGTGACTTGTAGCATACGACGAGTTTCAGGATCCATTGTAGTTTCCCACAATTGCTCAGGGTTCATTTCACCCAATCCTTTATAACGTTGGATGTACAAACCACGTTTAGCTTCAGACATAGTCCAATCAAGCGCCTCTAAGAAGCTATCAACTTCTTTCATACGCTCGCCACGTTTAACATAGCCGCCTTCTTCAATCATACCGTCTAATGCTGAGCCTAACTTAGCAATACGTTGGTAATCATTTGATTGGAAGAAGTCGTAACTAAATACGTAGTTAGTATCAATACCATGCTTACGGATTGTTAGGCTTGGTAGGTATACCTGACGCTCAGGATCTAATTGTGGTTCAATGTTATAAATAACGCCGTCAGTTTCAATCTCAATAAGGTCAGCGACAAAGGCATCACACCACTGCTTCATTTGTGCTTCGTCAGCCAGCATTTCATTGTTCAGTGCTGGGTGGTAAAGCATACGGTTACAAATAACCGTTGGGTAACGCTTAGTTAAACGCTCAATAACCGCTTCAACCTCACGATACTGGCTCACTAAACGCTCTAGTGGCTCACCTGTCATACCTGGTGCACCCGCAGAAGGGTAAATATGAGTACCATCTAACGCTTGAGTGGTTAAGTATTCCGTTAGTGCTGGCTCATCTTTTAGGTACTGCTCTTGCTTACCTTTTTTAACTTTAAATAAAGGTGGTTGAGCAATATAGATGTAACCACGTTCAATCAACTCTGGCATTTGACGGAAGAAGAAAGTCAACAGCAGCGTACGAATGTGCGAGCCATCGACGTCAGCATCGGTCATGATGATGATGTTGTGATAACGGGTTTTCTCAGGATCATAATCATCACGGCCAATACCACAACCTAATGCCGTGATCAGCGTCGCGACCTCTTGAGAAGATAACATTTTATCGAAACGTGCTTTTTCAACGTTAAGAATTTTACCTTTTAGCGGAAGAATAGCTTGGTTTTTACGGTTACGTCCCTGCTTGGCTGATCCGCCAGCAGAGTCCCCTTCCACTATGTATATTTCAGAAAGCCCAGGGTCTTTCTCTTGGCAATCAGCAAGCTTACCTGGCAAACCACCTAAATCTAATGCGCCTTTACGACGGGTCATTTCACGGGCTTTACGCGCCGCTTCACGAGCACGTGCCGCATCAACGATTTTACCAACAATTAATTTTGCATACGTTGGGTTTTCTAATAGGTAATCATTTAATTGCTCACCCATTGTTTGTTCAACCGCACCTTTCACTTCACTCGACACTAACTTGTCTTTAGTTTGTGAACTGAATTTAGGATCTGGCACTTTTACTGAAATAACCGCGGTTAACCCTTCACGAGCATCATCACCCGTTGCATTGGTTTTACCTTTTTTATTGAAACCTTCACGCTCCATATAGTTATTTAAGTTACGGGTTAATGCACCCCGGAAACCCGCTAAGTGAGTACCGCCATCACGTTGTGGGATGTTATTGGTAAAACAGAAAATCTTTTCTTGATAACCGTCATTCCACTGCATTGCCACTTCAACGGTAATGCCGTCTTCACGCTCTTGAGTAAAGTGGAAAACCTCTTTATTCACCGGCGTTTTATTGAGGTTAAGGTAATCAACGAAAGCACTGATGCCGCCTTCGTATTTAAAGAATTCATCACGGCCATCACGTTCATCAACTAAACGGATACCCACACCTGAGTTCAAGAATGATAATTCACGAACACGTTTAGCCAAGATGTCAAAGTGGAATAGCACATCTGAGAATGTTTCACTGCTTGGCCAGAAACGGATTGAAGTACCGGTTTTTTCTGATTCACCCACTGGGGTGATTGGCGTATCAGGTACACCCATTGAATAAAACTGCTCGTAAACTTTACCGTTACGACGAATGGTCATTTGCAGTTTTTCAGATAATGCGTTTACAACCGAAACACCAACACCGTGTAAGCCACCTGATACTTTATAAGAGTTATCATCAAACTTACCACCGGCATGAAGTACCGTCATAATAACTTCGGCAGCGGACACACCTTCTTCTTCATGAACCTCTACAGGAATACCACGGCCATCATCTTGTACTGATACCGAGCCATCTGAATGAATGGTGATAGTAATGTCACTACAGTGGCCTGCTAAGGCTTCATCGATAGAGTTATCGACCACTTCGAATACCATGTGATGAAGACCTGTACCATCGTCAGTATCGCCGATGTACATCCCTGGTCTCTTACGAACAGCATCAAGGCCTTTTAAAACCTTAATACTCGAAGAATCATAACTATTCTCTGACATATTTCTCTCTCGTTTTTATTCAACTACCGTGACTTGCCCATGTTCCACATGAAACATCTTACTTGGTGGGCTAGCCAGCGAATCGACTATTGCAACAGGATCAATCGCTGTGACAAAAATTTGTGCACCGGTTTCGGTTAACTGTTTTAGTAATAGTTGCCTATGCTGAGCATCTAACTCAGATGGAAGATCATCCACTAGGTAAATACTATGCTTGTTTTGCTGTTTTTGAAGCAATTTACCCTGTGCAAGGCGCAGTGCACAGACTAATAATTTTAACTGTCCTCGGGATAACGCATCCTGTACCGGTAAGCTGCCAACGCGTAATCGTAAATCCGCTTTATGTGGTCCACTGCCGGTATTTCCCGATGCTAAATCTCGGTGATATTGAGTTTTAAGTAACTCGGCAAATTCCGTTTTGCTATCCCAGCCACGGGTAAAGGAAACCTTAATATCAACCCGTGGTAAAAACTCTTCGATTATACCCTTAAGTAGCTCATTTAACGAGTCCACATATTGATTTCGTATCGAAGTAACCTGCTCAGCATAACGCACCAATTCCTTATCCCAAAATTGTATATTGGTGTAAGAGGCTCCATCTCTAAGAAGCTGATTTCTTTGCTTTAAAATTCTTCTGGTATTCACCCATGCCGTATAAAAATGACTGTCAGCATGAAAAGCTCCCCAGTCGATAAACTGCCGGCGTGCTTTTGGGCCTTCAAATAGTAAAGAAAAACTTTCAGGGGTGATAACTTGAATAGGTAACGTCTCAGCTAATACCGATAATCGCTTCACGTTATCGCCATTAAATTTAACATCAATGTCGCCATTGCGGAACCGTCTAAGGCCTAATTTAGCTTCGCCATTAGGCATTTCGAGCTTGGCAAACAAGGTCAGTTGATCTTGCTCAATATTGATAACCCGCTGGGACAGATGGCTACGAAACGAACGCCCCATACCGAGAAAATAAATGGCTTCTAAAATGCTGGTTTTACCACTGCCATTTTCACCATAAATTAAATTAAGCCCATCACTTGGCGCTAATGTCGCTGACAAAATATTTCGGAAATGTTCGATATTGAGGCGGGTTAAACTCATGGAAAATAAACAGACCCTAATTTAAAAAGAGTGAAACGAAAGAAGGTGCCTTAATGTAGCACCTTCTTGGGGTAAAACGTTATAGTTAAACGGCGCTTAATCAAGTTTAAGCGACTATTTACTTATAAGCGCATTGGCATAACCACGTACATAGAGTCTTCTTCTGCGTGGTTTTCAATTAGTGCGCTTGAGTTACCGTCTATTAAGGTTATTCTAACATCATCACTGGCTAAATTATTTAATACGTCCAATAGATAGCTGACGTTAAAGCCAATTTCTAGGTTATCTGAGTTGTATTCAACATCGATAATCTCTTCTGCTTCTTCTTGCTCCGGGTTATTGGCGGTAATGCGCAATAATCCCGGCTCAAGCTGAATACGCACACCTCTGAACTTCTCATTCGACAAAATAGAAGCACGGGTTAACGCTTGTTTTAATTGATTACGACTAGCCACCACAATTTTGGTGCCGCCTTTAGGTAATACGCGACGATAATCAGGGAAACGACCATCGACTAATTTACTGGTGAATACCGCATTGGCAGTAATCGCACGAATCGCACTATCACCAATCGCAATGGTAATATCACTGTCTTCACTTTCAAGTAAACGCGCCATTTCAACCACGCCTTTACGCGGCACAATCACTTGCTTCTCAGGTAAGCTGGTTTCTATTTGACGATGACTTAATGCTAAGCGATGACCGTCTGTGGCAATGGCCTTTAAGGTGTTACCTGCGGTTTCAAATAACAAGCCATTTAGATAATAACGCACATCTTGGTTTGCCATTGAAAATTGTGTCGAGTCAATAATCGACTTCAAAGTGCCCTGCTTTAAGCTAAATTCAATTTCAGCTTCAAACGCTTCAACATTGGGATAATCTGATGCTGGCAAGGTCGCCAGTGAAAAACGACTACGGCCTGAGCGTAATAACCATTTGTTCTCTTGCTGCTCAATTTTAATTTCAACTTGCTCAGGAAGAGATTTAACAATATCTAATAATTTTTTAGCCGGAACTGTGGTGCGTCCCACTTCAACTTCACCTTGGATGGGAGCTTGACCGACAAGCTCAACCTCTAAGTCCGTACCAGTAAGCTTAAGTGAGCCCTCACTAACTTCAACAAGTAGATTAGATAAAATTGGCAAGTTATGGCGTCTTTCTACTGCGCCACAAACCAACTGAAGTGGTTTTAATAGGGCATCCCTATCAATTGAAAATTTCATTCGTCTCAATTTCCCGATATTAAGAAGATAAGGTACGTATCAAGTTAGCATAATCTTCTTTAATGTCATGACTTTCTTCACGTAACTGAGCAATTTTTCTGCATGCATGTAATACAGTAGTATGATCACGACCACCAAATGCGTCACCAATTTCAGGCAAGCTTTGGTTAGTTAACTCTTTTGATAATGCCATTGCCACTTGACGTGGTCTGGCAACACTGCGCGAACGGCGCTTAGATAACATGTCAGCCATTTTAATTTTGTAATATTCAGCAACGGTTTTCTGAATATTATCAATGGTGACTAACTTTTCTTGTAACGCCAGTAAATCACGTAATGCTTCACGGACAAAATCAATGGTAATTGGACGTCCGGTAAAATTAGCATTAGCAATAACGCGATTTAATGCGCCTTCTAATTCACGCACATTTGAGCGCAAACGCTTAGCAATAAAAAATGCCACTTCATCAGGCAGATTAATGCCGCTCTCTTGTGCTTTACGCATTAAGATCGCCACACGGGTTTCAAGTTCTGGCGGTTCAATGGCAACGGTTAGGCCCCAACCAAAGCGAGATTTTAAGCGATCTTCAACACCATCGATTTCCTTGGGATATTTATCCGAAGTTAAAATGACTTGATGGTTACCTTCAAGTAATGCGTTAAAGGTATGGAAGAATTCTTCTTGAGAACGATCTTTATTGGCAAAAAATTGAATGTCATCAATAAATAATGCATCAACACTGCGGTAGTAACGTTTGAAATCTTCGATGGCGTTATTTTGCAGTGCTTTAACCATGTCCTGAACAAAGCGCTCAGAATGCATGTAAACCACTTTGGCATTGGGATTATTTTTGATGATCCCATTGCCAACAGCGTGTAATAAATGGGTTTTACCTAAACCAGTACCACCATATAAAAATAGTGGGTTATAGGCGCCACCTGGATTTTCAGCCACTTGAAGTGCAGCCGCTTTACCCAGTTGGTTTGATTTACCTTCAACAAAATTATCAAACTGGTAAGTCGGATTAATGTTACTGCGGTGGTTAGCATGCTCAACCGGTTCAGCTTGAGTATTAAACGAAGTACTAACGCGCGCTTTAGTATGGGTATTTTGAGGTTTCTTTATTTCAGCAATCACTGGTGCTGCAGGTTTAGCTGCAGACGGACGACTACCAATATCAAAACGCAGCTTAGGCGCATTGCCACCTAACTGTTCAGTGAAAAATTGATTAATGATATTGATATACTTATCACGAACCCAATCGAGCACAAAACGATTCGGCGCATAAAGTACCAAGGTATCACCATCCATTTCAGCTTGCAGCGGACGGATCCACATACTGAATTGCTGCGCAGACAATTCGTCTTGCAGTCTGCCGATACATTGTTGCCACAGTGAAACCGCCACTAAAAATCCTTAAATACCGTTTGTTGAAGGAGGGGTATTCTATCGTTAGATCTCAATGATCGCTATCGATAAAAAAAATTTTATCCCCAAGCTGATCATTGTATGTGGATATCTGTGATCTTTGAAGATCAAAATCGATCTATTTATTATGAATTGTTCATAGATCCTGCTTTATTAACCGATCAACATTGATCTATAATAGCGCGGCTTTGATCTAGTAAAACTATCTTAGATCCACTACATATTGTGTTGGTACACAGAGTTATCCACATCCTGTGGTAGATTTTTAGGGTACTTATCAAAGTTAAATTGGTAAAAATTGTTCATATAGTCATTTTCCTAGTTGACGGTAGTGATTAAAGTGATTACAATTCGGCCTCTTTTTTGCCCTTGCGTCTTATTTCAAGAATGTAAGGTTTATTAACTACTAAATATACGGATTGCCAAAATGAGTAAACGTACTTTTCAACCAAGCAACCTGAAGCGTAAGCGTTCTCACGGCTTCCGCGCACGTATGGCCACTGTAGGCGGCCGTAAAGTGATTGCACGTCGTCGTGCAAAAGGTCGCGCTCGTTTATCTGCTTAATCAGTAGATATTCATAGTGACTAGCTATGCTTTTACGCGGGAGTTGCGTTTGCTAACTCCCGCGCAATTTAAATCTGTATTTTCAAATCCCATCAAAGCATCTTCTGCTGAAATAACTCTGCTTGCTATTCCAAATTCAGAGCAACATCCTCGTATTGGATTAACTGTCGCAAAACGTTTTGTTAAAAATGCCAGTGACCGAAATCGCATTAAACGAGTGATAAGAACTAATTTCCGTTTACACCAGCATGATATTCCAGACCTTGATATAGTTGTCTTGGTAAGAAATGGCGTGGTTGATATGGAAAATGCAGACCTACATAAATTAATAGAGAAGTTATGGCGCAAACTCAGTCGCCGTTACAATGGTTAGCCACAAAGGCTATTCGTGGCTACCAACTCTTTATCAGCCCTATGCTGGGACCCCGCTGTAGATTCAATCCAACATGCTCTTATTATGCAATTGATGCAATAAAAACGCATGGAACTGCGAAAGGTTGTTGGCTTGCGGCGAAACGCATACTAAAATGTCATCCTTTACATCCCGGCGGAAGTGATCCCGTCCCCCCTAAAAACGACAGGTGTAACAAATAGGCTATGGAATCTCAACGTAATTTAATGCTTATCGCTCTGCTTTTTGTCAGCTTTTTAATGTGGCAAGCATGGCAAGACGATAAAGCCCCGCAACCAGTAGCGGCCCAAACAACGTCACAGACTACTAATGTTGCGTCACAAAACGTTAGCGATGTACCAGAGGCTGATGCAGGCATGCCTGTTCAATTACCTGCTACACAAAATTTAATTACTGTGAAAACAGATCAACTAGACATTAAAATCAGCCCAGTAGGCGGTGATATTGTTTATGCTGCATTAGTTGATCATAAAGTTGAAATAGACAGTGATGACCCATTCGTAATACTTGAACAAAATGGTTCATTTAATTACATCTCACAAAGTGGTCTTATTGGCCGCGATGGTATTGATAGCAGCCGCCATGGTCGCGCTCAATTTTCAGCAGAATCTGAAAATTATGTGTTAGCCGATGGCCAAGATTCTTTATCAGTACCGCTTAATTATGTTGATGCTAATGGCGCAGCATATACCAAAGTATTTACCTTCACCCGTGGTCAATTTGATGTGACTGTTGATTACAATGTAAACAACACCACTTCAGCACCGCTGCAAATGCAAATGTATGGTCAAATAAAACAAACTGTACAAGCATCTGAAAGCAGCATGATGATGCCAACTTACCGTGGTGCAGCATACTCGACTAGCGATGTTCGTTACGAAAAGTATGACTTTGATGACATTGCAAAAAGTAACCTAAACCAACAGACACTAGGTGGTTGGGCAGCAATGCTACAACACTACTTTGTATCAGCTTGGGTGCCGCCTGCAGCTGATTCAAATACTATTTTTACCAGCATGAGTGCTGGCGGCCAAGCCAATGTTGGTTTCCGCGGCGCGGTACATGATATTGCACCAGGTGCACAGCAAACCATTAGTGCCCAATTCTATGTTGGCCCTAAAAACCAAGAAGCTTTATCTAAAATTTCTGAAACATTAAACCTTGTTGTAGATTATGGTTTCCTTTGGTGGTTAGCTATCCCAATTCACTGGTTATTGATGTTCTATCAATCCTTTGTAGGTAACTGGGGTGTGGCGATTATTTTAATTACCCTAACCGTGCGTGGTCTTTTATACCCGCTAACCAAAGCACAATACTCGTCAATGGCTAAAATGCGTAACTTGCAGCCTAAACTGACAGAAATGAAAGAACGCTTAGGTGATGACCGCCAGAAAATGGGTCAAGCCATGATGGAGCTGTATAAGAAAGAGAAAGTTAACCCTATGGGTGGCTGTCTTCCTATCTTGCTGCAAATGCCAATTTTCATCGCCTTGTATTGGGTATTACTAGAAAGCTATGAATTACGCCATGCGCCATTCATGCTTTGGATTACCGATTTGTCGGTTCAAGATCCTTACTATGTATTACCATTATTAATGGGTGTGTCTATGTGGTTAATGCAAAAAATGCAACCAATGGCACCGACTATGGATCCTATGCAAGTGAAAATGATGCAGTGGATGCCAGTTATCTTTACTGTGTTCTTCCTATGGTTCCCAGCCGGTCTAGTTCTATACTGGTTAGTGGGTAACTTAGTGGCTATCACGCAGCAAAAGATTATTTATGCAGGTTTAGAGAAAAAAGGCTTAAAATAAGTCATAGCTCAAACTGATATAATCTACAAAGGCGGCTATTAAGCCGCCTTTTCCTTTACTATTTTCAACAAGGTTTTCCTCAATGACAGACACTATCGTGGCACAAGCAACCGCACCAGGTCGTGGCGGCGTAGGTATCATTCGCGTTTCAGGCGATAAAGCCACTGCAGTCGCACATAGCGTATTAGGCCATTTACCTAAAACCCGTTATGCCGATTACTGTGATTTTAAAAGCGCGTCAGACGAGGTCATTGATCAAGGAATCGCACTGTTTTTTAAGGGACCCAACTCATTTACCGGTGAAGATGTTTTAGAGCTTCAAGGTCATGGCGGCCAAATTGTGCTTGATATGCTGATCAAACGCGTGATGGAAGTAGATGGCATTCGTATCGCTAAGCCCGGTGAATTTAGCGAGCAAGCCTTTATGAACGACAAGCTGGATTTAACCCAAGCAGAAGCCATTGCCGATTTGATTGATGCCACCAGTGAACAAGCCGCTAAGAGCGCGTTAAACTCACTTCAGGGCGAGTTTTCTGATGAAGTGCATCAATTAGTCGAACAAGTGACTAACTTGCGCCTGTATGTTGAAGCCGCGATTGATTTCCCTGATGAGGAAGTCGACTTCTTATCTGACGGTAAAATTGCTAACTCGCTGTATAACATCATCGCCAAATTAGATTTAGTGCAAGCCAGTGCCAAGCAAGGCTCAATTATTCGTGAAGGCATGAAAGTGGTGATTGCTGGTCGCCCTAATGCTGGTAAATCAAGCCTATTAAATGCCCTCGCAGGTAAAGAATCCGCTATTGTGACTGAAATTGCAGGTACTACCCGTGATGTGCTGCGTGAACATATTCACCTTGATGGCATGCCACTGCATATTATTGATACTGCAGGTTTACGTGATACTGCTGATACCGTAGAAAAAATAGGTATTGAACGTGCCTGGGATGAAATAGCCTCAGCAGACAGAGTACTATTTATGGTTGATGGCACCACCACAACCGATGTAAATCCTCACGATATTTGGCCAGATTTTATTGACCGTTTACCGAAAAAACTTGGTGTCACCGTTATTCGTAACAAAGCCGACTTAACCGGTGAGCCAGTAATGACCACCGATGAACATGGCTACAGCGTTTATCGCATATCAGCTAAAACCGGCTTAGGAATTGAAGAACTTAAACAGCACCTTAAATCATTAATGGGTTATCAAAGTAACCTTGAAGGTGGTTTTATTGCCCGTCGTCGTCATTTAGAAGCCCTAGATTTAGCTGCCAGTCACTTACAACTGGGTAAAGAGCAGTTAGAAGTGTATTTAGCCGGCGAGTTATTAGCAGAAGAATTACGTATGTGCCAAATGGCGCTATCTGAAATTACCGGTAAGTTCACCTCAGATGATCTGCTGGGTAAAATCTTTAGCTCATTCTGTATTGGTAAATAGGATCGCTCATGATATTGGCAAATAAGGTTATCGTGCTCGATTTCGAAACCACAGGCTTATCACCTAATAATGCAGATCGCGCCATCGAAATTGGTGCGGTAAAACTCATTGATGGCGTGATCGTCGATAGCTTTCAAGAATTAATGAATCCGGGTAGATCGGTAAACAGTTTTATTGAAAATTACACCGGCATCACCAATGCCATGCTTAAAGAGGCAGATTCTTGTGAAGCAGTCATGACTCGCTTTGCCGATTTTATTGAAGACTTTAACTTAGTGGCCCACAACGCCAGCTTTGATAAGAAGTTTTTAGATGCCGAGTTTGAGCATTGTCAGCAACAATATTCTGGCCAATTTGCCTGTTCATTATTACTGTCGCGCCGCATTAGCCAAGATGCGCCAAACCATAAATTAGGCACCTTAGTTGAATATCATCAGCTGCCTAATGATGGCGTGTTTCACCGCGCATTAGCCGATGCCACCATGACAGCACATTTATGGAATCATCAACTGCAGCTGCTGCAACAGCAACTGCCCCATAAAGCGATTACTTTTGAGCTGATTAACCAGATTTCAAAGCGCCCTAAAGCCCAAGTTAATGGTTACTTACAATCTTTATAACGGCTAACTTATAGCAACTAAAATAACCCATGATACGGCTCGTTAAGGTAATTCAGCGGCGAGCTTATCCACCAGTAACCTCACTTTGGGTGACAAATGCCGATTGTGAGGATACAAAGCCCAAATCCCCTCTTGCTGCTGCTTATAAGATTCTAAAATAACCGAAAGCTTGCCCGCAGCTATCGCCTCTGCCACGTAATAACCCGGTAGCTGCACAATCCCCAAGCCTTTAATCGCGGCATTGAGTAAACTAATACCACTACTGCACTGCAGATTCCCCTGCACTTTAATACTTCTTGCTTGGCCCTGTTCATTGAAATGCCAGTGCGGCTGCGAGCCAACCAAACAATTATGCAGACTTAATTCTGATAATGAATAAGGCGCGCCGAAACGATTAATATAATCAGGGGCGGCGCAAACAAACTGCTCACGGCTGGTTAAGCGCTTTGCCATCATGCTCGAATCAGGTAAACGCCCTAACCTAATCGCTAAATCATAGCCGCCTTCCACTAAATCTAACTGCCTGTTAGTTAACTCACAAATCACTTCAACATCAGGGTGCTGCTGCATATAGTCAGTGACAATCGGCATCACAAATGACTCACCATAGGTCACTGGTGCGGTAAGCTTAATTAACCCTTGGGGTTTATTTTGCAAACTACTTATAGCCCGCTCAGCTTCTTCAAGTCCATCGATAACTTGGCGGCAATGGCGATAAAATATATGGCCTTCTTCAGTTAACGACACTTTACGGGTGGTGCGATAAAACAATTTTGTGCTTAACCTATTTTCAATTTGGCTAATTTGGCGGCTCACTTGCGCGGTCGAAATAGCTAAACGTTTACCTGCTGCCGTAAAGCTATCCGTTTCAGCCACCGCGACAAATTCGTAAACCCCTTCCCATGGCAACATTATTACCACCTCGTAAAAGTAAATTGTATTTATAGCCCATTATCAACTGACAGAAAATAAATACAATAGATCCATCATCTACTGAGCCTCATCTACACTAAGTAGATCCACTTTTATGGTTAACGTTAAAAGGACAAACACAATGTCAGCACAATTTATGAAATCTAAGGCCGCTATTGCATGGGGACCAGGACAGCCATTATCGGTTGAAGAAGTCGACGTGATGTATCCAAAAGCGGGTGAAGTCATGGTGAAAATCATCGCTTCTGGTGTTTGCCACACCGATGCATTTACCTTATCTGGCGATGATCCAGAAGGTGTTTTCCCGGCTATTTTAGGTCATGAAGGTGGCGGAATTGTAGAGATGGTTGGTGAAGGTGTTACCAGTGTCAAAGTCGGCGACCATGTTATTCCGTTATACACCGCAGAATGCGGTACATGTAAATTCTGCACTTCAGGTAAAACCAACCTTTGTAGTGCAGTTCGTGAAACCCAAGGCAAAGGCTTAATGCCTGATGGCACTACCCGTTTTTATATAGATGGCCAGCCTATTTTCCATTACATGGGGTGTTCAACCTTCTCTGAATATACTGTATTACCAGAAATTTCATTAGCGAAAGTCAATAAAGACGCACCACTTGAAGAAGTGTGTTTACTCGGTTGTGGTGTAACAACCGGTATGGGCGCGGTATTGAACACAGCTAAAGTCCAAAAAGGCGATACTGTGGCCATTTTCGGTCTAGGCGGCATTGGTTTATCAGCCATTATTGGCGCAACCATGGCCGGAGCATCACGCATTATCGGCATTGATTTAAATGAATCTAAATTTGAACTCGCCACCAAACTGGGTGCGACTGATTGCATTAATCCAAAAAATTATGACAAACCGATTCAGGATGTCATTGTGGAAATGACCGATGGCGGCGTAGATTTCTCATTTGAATGTATCGGTAACGTCAACGTTATGCGCAGCGCGTTAGAGTGTTGTCATAAAGGTTGGGGCGAATCGGTGATTATTGGTGTTGCTGGCGCAGGCCAAGAAATATCTACTCGACCATTTCAACTAGTGACTGGTCGAGTATGGAAAGGAAGTGCATTTGGTGGCGTTAAAGGGCGCAGTCAATTACCCGGTATTGTTGAGCAATATCTCAACGGCGAATTCAAACTAGACCATTTCATTACTCACACTATGGGGCTTGAAGGGATTAATGATGCTTTTGATCTGATGCACAGCGGTGAAAGTATCCGCAGTGTCATTCACTTCGATAAGTAAATCTTATTGCCGTATTCGATAAATATCATGCCCTTAACCTTACGCTAAGGGCATTTTTATAAAAAGTGACCAATCAAATGACTTTAGAAAACATCAGTAGTAATAAAATGTTCGGCGGCTGGTTAAAACAATATAGCCATCACTCTGATACGTTAAACTGCCAAATGCGCTTTGCCATTTATCTGCCGCCACAAGCAGCATCACAAAAAGTGCCGGTGCTATATTGGTTGTCAGGCCTCACCTGCACCGACGAAAACGTGATGCAAAAATCAGGCATTCAACGAGTCGCAGCAGAGCTTGGCATTGCTATTGTGGCTCCAGATACCAGCCCGCGCGGTGAAAATGTCGGAGATGATGCCAATGGCGCTTATGACTTTGGTTTAGGCGCCGGATTTTATCTTAATGCTACCCAAGCACCCTTTAATACCCACTATCAAATGTATGACTATGTGGTAAAAGAATTGCCAGCCTTTATTGAGCAGCATTTTCCAGTGACAAGCATGCGCAGTATCAGTGGCCACTCTATGGGCGGTCATGGCGCCATTACCATAGGACTTAAAAATCCGCAGCAATATCAATCTATTTCAGCCTTTAGTCCGATCTGTAATCCGATAAATTGCCCTTGGGGGCAAAAGGCTTTTAACGGTTATTTAGGATCAGATCAAACAAGCTGGGCTGAATACGACAGCAGCGAGTTAATGAAAAACTCGATGGTTAAGGTACCTATGCTGGTGGATCAAGGCACTGAAGATAACTTTCTAGTTGAACAACTAAAACCTGAAAGCTTAATTGAAGCCGCTAAAGCTCAGCAATACCCGCTGACCTTACGCATGCAGGAAGGCTATGATCACAGTTATTTCTTTATCAGTAGCTTTATTGAAGATCATCTTCGGTTTCATGCAAAGTACTTATTAAAGTAAGTCATTATTTGTTATGACCGAACACAAAAAGGGAGTGAATAATCACTCCCTTTTTGATCCGTTATAATGAATATATTTTAGAATTCACGACACATTTATGAATTATTTTGCGCCAATTTTGCAAAGTACTTCTTAGAAGCGGCTCTGACTTTAGGGGCTAATAAAATTGCAGAGGTCATGGTTGGAATCGCCATTAAAGCATAGGCAGCATCAATAATATTAACGATTTCTTGAATGGTTGCTGTTGCAGCAAACAGTATAGCCAGCAAGAAAAATAATTGATATAGGCGTAATCTTTTGCGACCAAATAAAAATGCAAAGCACTGACCACCATAAAATGCTTGAGTAAAAATGGTGCTGATACTGAAAAATACCACGCAAAGGATCAGCAAATACGGACCCACGCCCGGCATAGTAACTTCAAAGGCTTGAGCCGATAAATTAACCCCCTCAGCTTCAGTTCCTTGCCACACCCCCGAAATTAAAATGATCATTGCCGTGGCAGTGCACACTAATAAGGTATCAATAGCAGGACCCAGCATGGCCACTAAGCCTTCTTTTACTGGTTCGTTGGTTTTGGCACTACCATGCGCCATTACTTCAGTGCCAATACCCGCTTCATTTGAAAAAGCCGCTCGGCGGATACCGATCAACATGGTGCCCAATATGCCACCACCAACCGAATTAAGTGAAAATGCTTCAGTGATAATAAGCTTAAAATAACTCGGTATATCAGCAATATTGGCAGCAATAACATAAAAAGCGCAGCCCATATAAATGACGATCATTAACGGCACGACTTTAGTGGCCACCGAAGCAATGCGTTTAATCCCGCCTAATATCACGCTGGCAACGATCAGCATAACCACAATCCCTAAGCTTAAATCCACCCAAAAGGTGGATTGATCACTGGGAAAATAGCCAGGTTTAACAATTAACCACTCACGAATAATCTGTACTAATTGATTGGCATTAAACAACGGAAAATTACCAACAAGGCCAACAACACAAAAAAATACCGCTAAAAAGTGCCATTTTTTGCTTAAACCTTGAGTGATTATGTACATGGGCCCCCCCTGCACATCACCATTTTCATCCTTGCCGCGATACATAATAGCTAAGGTACAGGTGAAAAATTTAGTCGCCATTCCCACAATAGCGCTAATCCACATCCAAAAGATGGCCCCCGGTCCACCCACCATAATAGCCACTGCAACACTACCAATATTACCCATACCAACGGTGCCGGCCATGGCACTGGATAACGCCCCTGCGTGGCTAATATGCCCCACAGCGCCTTTATCAGGATATTTACCACGGACAATATTTATAGCGTGGCCAATGTAGCGAAAAGGAATAAAACGTGAATAAATCAGGAAGAAAAGCCCACCACCTACCAGTAAAACCAGCATGTGAGGCCCCCATGCTAAATCAGCCATTTGAGCCGTAATTGAAACCAGAGACATAATAAAAGTTAATTTTTTGTAAATTGTAATTATTGAAAATACGGATAAAAACCACTTTGTGCAATGCTAAATAGGCGTAAACTAACCCTATAAGTAGTGTTTAACAGTAATCATCTAGGATAAAACATGGCAAAAATAGATATTTTAGTGGGCTCAACTCAAGGCGGAACCGAATATGTGGCCGACGATATGGCGGCTCAGCTTAACGAAATAGGCCACCAAACCTGCATTCATTTAGCCGCAAACTTGGATGATCTTGACCCTAAATCACTGTGGATCATTGTCAGTTCAACTCATGGCGCAGGCGATCTTCCAGACAATTTAGCACCCTTTTATCAGCAATTATTGACCTCAAATAGCGATCTAAGCGAGTTAAAATTTGCTTTGTGCGCAATTGGCGACTCAAGTTACGACACTTTTTGTCTTGGGCCTGAAAAAATAATTTCAAGACTCGATCAGCTCGGTGCAAAACCGTTTGTGAATAAGATCCAAATTGATGTTCAAAAGGATCCTGTCCCAGAAGATCCGGCACTAGCTTGGCTTTCAGAGTGGCAATCCTCCATTTAGATCCCCAAAAAGCCAGAGAGCTTGGTTAACATCTTTATTTATACCCACAATAACAACCTATCTTATCCACAAAAAGCAAAATACGATCATAACTTTGTGGATAAGCTATTATTTTTACCGATCATAACGCTGTACAGATCTTAAGGTGATCTACTCGAAGATCACCCCTGTGGATAACTAGCCGATCTATCCCCAAGTTATATTGAGTTTGATCCTTCATTGATCACAGGATCGTTTTGTCGTTAACCTATGAAAATAAACAAATAAATGAGTTACCCACAGAAAAGTGCGATCCTAATAGTAATAGTAATAAAAAGATCTATTTAAAGATCTTAAGATCTATTAAGCGAAGCCCGTTAGATCGAAACTAGAAAATTGATCATTCCCGAAAAGCAAACCAAGTGCTAAAATACTCGGCTCAAGCAAGCCCTAGATTTGAAATCTAGTTAAATTTTGCAATATCGAATTTACTTTTATCCAAGGTCACAAAATGCATTTTCATGAACGGTTTGATGTAATTGTTGTTGGTGGTGGTCATGCCGGAACTGAAGCTGCCCTAGCAGCCGCAAGAATGGGGTCAAAAACATTATTGTTAACACATAACATTGATACTTTAGGTCAAATGTCTTGTAACCCTGCCATCGGTGGTATTGGAAAAGGTCATTTAGTTAAAGAAATTGATGCTCTTGGTGGTGCAATGGCTACTGCAACAGATTTTGCAGGTATCCAATTTCGAACATTAAATTCCAGTAAGGGCCCAGCAGTCAGAGCGACTCGAGCTCAAGCTGACAGAGCGCTTTACCGTCAAAAAATCCAACAGATTTTACAACACCAGCCTAATTTACGCATTTTCCAACAAGCGGTAGATGACTTAGTTGTTGAAAATAATACAGTAATTGGTGTAGTCACTCAGATGGGACTCGCTTTTGAAGCGCCAAGCGTAGTGTTAACTACAGGCACATTCCTTAGTGGTAAAATCCATATTGGTTTAGAAAACTACAGTGGTGGCCGAGCAGGTGATCCGCCAGCGATTGCCTTAGCAAATCGACTAAAAGAATTGCCAATTCGTGTTGGCCGCTTAAAAACCGGTACCCCACCACGAATTGACGCTTATAGCATTGATTTTTCCAAGATGGCTGAGCAAAAAGGTGATTCACCTTTGCCAGTTATGTCGTTTATTGGTGATGTTAGTCAACACCCTGAGCAAGTATCTTGTTATATCACTCATACCAATGAAAAAACTCACGATATTATTCGTGGAGGTATGGATCGTAGCCCAATGTATTCAGGGGTGATCGAAGGTATTGGACCACGTTATTGTCCATCGATCGAAGATAAAATAAATCGCTTTGCAGATAAATCATCGCATCAGATCTTTATTGAGCCTGAAGGCTTAACCACCAATGAGATCTATCCAAATGGGATCTCAACCAGTTTGCCATTTGATGTGCAATTGAATTTGGTGCGATCGATTCAAGGCATGGAAAATGCTGAAATCATTCGTCCTGGTTACGCTATTGAATATGATTATTTTGATCCAAGAGATTTAAAAAATTCACTTGAAACTAAAAATATCAATGGTTTGTTCTTTGCTGGACAAATTAACGGTACTACCGGTTATGAAGAAGCCGGTGCTCAAGGATTGCTAGCTGGTATGAATGCGTCATTGCAAGTTCAAGGCAAAGAGGCTTGGTGCCCACGCCGTGATCAAGCTTACCTAGGGGTGTTAGTTGATGACTTATCAACCTTAGGTACCAAAGAGCCATACCGTATGTTCACCAGTCGTGCTGAATATCGTTTGCTACTACGTGAAGACAATGCTGATTTGCGCTTGACAGAAAAAGGTCGTGAATTAGGTTTAGTTGATGATCATCGCTGGGCATTATTCAGTGAAAAAATGGAATCGATTGAAACTGAGTTGCAACGTTTACGTAGTAATTGGGTTCATAATAATTCACCTTTGCTTGATGTATTAAACCCAGAGCTTAATACCCCAATTTCTCGTGAAGCATCATTTGAAGATCTACTTCGTCGTCCAGAAATGGATTATAAGAAATTAATGAGTTTAGAAGGTTTTGGACCGGGGATTGAAGATCCACGTGCTGCAGAGCAAGTTCAAATTCAAGTGAAGTATTCTGGTTATATTCAAAGACAGCAAGGTGAAATTGATAAAGCGATTCGTAATGAAACCACAATCTTGCCGCTTGATCTTGATTATCAAGAAGTTCCAGGCCTTTCAAATGAAGTGATCGCTAAGATGAATGAGCATAAACCTGAAACCATTGGTCAAGCATCAAGAATTTCAGGAATGACGCCGGCAGCGATCTCAATCTTGCTGGTTCATCTTAAAAAGCGTGGTTTATTGCGTAAAAGCGCATAAATCCCAGCAAAAAGTTGTCTTTTGACCAATAAGGGAAGCTTTGAGGCTTCCCTTAGTCATTTTCGCCATTCATAATACCCGATGATTTTATTATTCCCATTGCTTTTCGAGGTCACCCAGCGTGCTAGCAACTCAACTTAAAACCTATTTAGCTGAAACAAATATTTCAGCCACAGATACACAGCAAAAACAACTGGTTGATTTTGTTGCCATGCTGAATAAGTGGAATAAAGCCTATAACTTGACCTCGGTTAGAGATCCTGAACAGATGTTAATCCGACATGTGATGGACAGTTTGGTGGTTTCTCCTTATCTTAAGGGGCAACGCTTTATTGATGTCGGAACTGGACCTGGTTTACCAGGGATCCCATTAGCCATTTTAAATCCGGATAAAGAGTTTGTATTACTCGATAGTTTAGGCAAACGGATCCGTTTTCAAAAACAGGTTCAATTTGAATTAAAAATAAATAACATCACTTCAATTGAAAGTCGTGTAGAAGCGTATGAGCCTGAGCAAAAATTTGATGGCGTCATCAGTCGCGCTTTTGCATCAATCGAAGATATGCTCAGCTGGTGCCATCACCTTCCTGCTGCAGATGGTATTTTTTACGCCCTAAAAGGTCAGCTTAGTGATACGGAGTTAGCGACAATTCCTCAGGGTTTTGAAATAGCAGAAACGATAGTGCTTAATGTGCCAAAGTTAGATGAACAAAGACATCTATTAAAGCTGGTTAATAAAAAATAACCATAGCTAATAATTTATATTATCGGACATCGTAAATCAGTCATTAGGGTGAACTTGTGGGTAAAGTAATTGCCGTTGCCAATCAAAAAGGTGGCGTAGGAAAAACAACAACTTGTGTAAATTTAGCAGCATCACTTGCAGCCACAAAGCGCAAAGTGTTGTTAATTGATCTTGATCCACAAGGTAATGCCACTATGGGCAGTGGCGTCGATAAATACGACGTTGAAAACACCGCTTATGAATTATTAGTCGAAGAAAAGCCCTTCGATGACATAGTGATCAAAAATACCTCAGGTAAATACGATCTGATCGCAGCCAATGGTGATGTTACTGCTGCCGAAATTAAATTAATGGAGTTTTTTGCCCGAGAAATTCGTTTAAAAAATGCCATTGCAGCTGTTAAAGATGATTACGATTACATTTTTATTGATTGCCCGCCTTCATTAAATATGTTGACCGTCAATGCTATGTCAGCTGCTGACTCGGTACTGGTACCAATGCAATGTGAGTATTATGCATTGGAAGGCTTGACCGCCTTAATTGATACCATCACTAAACTGGGGGCTATGGTTAATCCTAGCCTTAGCATCGAAGGGATTTTACGCACCATGTACGATCCGCGAAATCGTTTATCCAATGACGTGTCTGATCAATTAAAACAACATTTTGGTGAAAAAGTGTATCGCACCGTGATCCCCCGTAATATCCGTTTAGCTGAAGCGCCAAGTTTTGGGGCGCCAGCAATGTATTACGATAAATCCAGTGCAGGGGCGAAAGCTTATTTAGCACTGGCTGGTGAAATCATTCGCCGTGCTGAGCAACAAACAGAATCTAAGTAAGTATTAAGTGTAAGGGAATAAAATGACGTTAAAAAAACGCGGTTTAGGAAAAGGCTTAGATGCATTATTGAGTAACAGTAGTGCTGCGAGTCGCAAAGCTGAACTTACACAACCTAAAGCTGAAATCAGTGAGCCACAAGTGGTTACTGAAGACGGTTTACTGATGCTTGATCTCGACTTACTGCAATCAGGTAAATATCAACCTCGTAAAGATATGTCACCTGAAGCACTTGATGAACTGGCTGAGTCGATTCGCTCACAAGGGGTTATTCAACCGATTGTTGTGCGTAAGGTTGATGATACCAAGTATGAGATTATTGCCGGTGAACGCCGCTGGAGAGCCGCTCAAATTGCTCAATTAAACAAAGTACCTTGTATCGTTAAACAGGTTGCTGATGAAGCTGCCGTTGCCATCGCTTTGATTGAGAACATTCAACGTGAAGACTTAAATGCCATGGAAGAAGCCATTGCATTACAACGTTTACTCGAAGAGTTTGAACTGACTCATCAACAAACGGCTGATGCCGTCGGAAAGTCTAGAGCAAGTGTGTCTAATTTATTACGCTTAAACAGTTTAAATGAGCCTGTAAAACGTTTACTGGAATATGGTGATATTGATATGGGTCATGCCAGAGCCTTGCTTGCCATTGAAGGTGAGGAGCAAACTAGCTTAGCTAGATTGGTCGCATCTAAAGAAATGACAGTTCGTGAAACTGAACGATTAGTCAATAAAGCGCTAAATCCGGCTAAAGAGCCTGAAAAAGTAACTCAAGACCATGATGTAAGCCGCTTAGAGCAACAGTTAATTGAACGATTAGGCGCAAAAGTTGCCATTAATCATGGCAGTAAAGGCAAAGGTAAGATTGTAATAAACTACCAAGATCTTGCTGAATTAGATGGTATTCTCAGTAAAATTCACTAAATTCCTCAACAAAATCATTTCAAAGGTAACTTAGTAACAAGGCGTTATTTTAACTTTTAGAATATTTAACGTTAAATCTCGCCTTATATCACTGATTAACCTCTTATCAAAGTTGCAAACAAGGTGTGAAAAGGTATACTTTGCATGCTTTTTTTTCACAACGGATTTATTAATAAACACGTTAATAAATTAGTTGGAAATTAAGCGTTAATGCGGAGATAAAAAATTGAGTAAGGTTTTAGCGCGTCGTGGCCGTTGGTCAGCCTATCGGATAGTGTTGCTACAGGCGGCGATAGCTGGGGGAACTTCAATTTTCTTTTTCGCTCTGTGGGGAGCTCAGTACGGATTTTCTGCTTTAGCAGGAGGTCTCATTGCTGTACTCCCTAATTTTGTATTCGCAACCCTAGCTTTCTCTCATGCGGGAGCTAGAGCATCAAGAAAAGTCGTTTGGTCGTTTTTCTTGGGGGAAGCGGTAAAGTTGCTGCTAACCATAGTGTTATTTGCCTGTGCATTTGGCCTGTTAAATACGTCATTTATGCCGTTATTCATCAGCTATCTGTTGGCATTATTAATACCTTGGACGGCCCCTTTATACTTCAAGCAAAATTAAGTGAGATTAATCATGGCGACAACTGGTGAAGCATTAAATGCTTCCGAGTATATCCAGCATCACCTGACTAATGCGAAAATGTGTTCTGCCGATGGCGGAATCGCTTTTAACTATGCATGTCAAGATGCCGGGTTTTGGACTTGGCACATTGACTCACTTTTGTTTTCAGTAGGTCTTGGGGTTCTATTTTTGTGGGCTTTCTACAAAGTAGGACGAAAAGCAACAACTGGCGTTCCAGGCAAATTTCAATGTTTTGTTGAAATGTGCGTGGAAGGTGTTGATAAAATCGTTAAAGACTCATTCCATGGGCGTAACGCGGTTATCGCACCATTAGGTCTGACTATTTTTGTCTGGGTTTTCCTGATGAATTTAATGGACTTAATTCCGGTTGACTTTGTACCTGAAGCCGCAAACAGATTATTAGGTGTTCCTTACCTTAAAATTGTACCAACAACTGACTTAAACGTAACTCTTGGCTTAGCTTTGAGCGTGTTTGCGTTGATTGTTTTTTACAGTATTAAAGTTAAAGGAT
This sequence comes from Shewanella sp. 10N.286.51.B8, assembly GCF_041469325.1. Classification (NCBI taxonomy): domain Bacteria; kingdom Pseudomonadati; phylum Pseudomonadota; class Gammaproteobacteria; order Alteromonadales; family Shewanellaceae; genus Shewanella; species Shewanella sp. 10N.286.51.B8. The sequence continues at coordinate 50,261 of NZ_JBFRKG010000029.1, read as the reverse complement.
TTGGTGGTTTCACAAAAGAAATGACCTTACAACCTTTCAATCATTGGGCACTAATTCCAGTAAACTTAGTATTGGAAACAGTAACCTTGGTTGCGAAGCCGATTTCATTATCGCTTCGTCTGTTTGGTAACCTGTATGCAGGTGAGTTGATCTTTATTCTGATAGCACTGATGCCTTGGTGGGCTCAGTTTGCACTATCAGTGCCTTGGGCTATTTTCCATATTTTGGTTATTGTGCTGCAGGCGTTTATCTTCATGATGCTTACGATTGTATATCTAAGCATGGCACATGAAGAACATTAATTTAATAAAATTAGTTATTTATCGGAGATAAAATGGAAACTGTAATTAGCTTTACAGCAATAGCTGTTGCAATCATGATTGGCTTAGCAGCGCTAGGTACTGGTATTGGTTTTGCTATCTTAGGCGGCAAGTTCTTAGAAGCTTCTGCTCGTCAACCAGAACTAGCTCCAGCATTACAAACTAAAATGTTCATCGTAGCTGGTCTACTTGATGCGATCTCAATGATTGCAGTTGGTGTTGCATTATTCTTCGTATTCGCTAACCCATTCGTAGGTCAGTTACAGGCTGTTGGTTAATCGTCCCTCTTAGTAAGGAGTTGTCGTTATGAGTATTAACGCTACCCTGCTAGGCCAAGCGATTTCTTTTGCTCTCTTCGTGTGGTTTTGCATGAAGTTTGTATGGCCACCATTGATGAACGCTATCGAAGAACGCCAGAAGAAAATTGCCGATGGACTAGCTGATGCAGGACGTGCTGCAAAAGATCTAGAGTTGGCTCAAGCGAAAGCAAATGAGCAACTAAAAGAAGCGAAGGCGACTGCTAACGAAATTATTGAGCAAGCTAATAAGCGCAAAGCTCAAATAGTTGAAGAAGCAAAAATGGAAGCTGATACAGAGCGTGCGAAAATCATTGCTCAAGGTCAAGCTGAAATTGAAAACGAACGTAATCGCGTTAAAGATGACTTGCGTAAGCAAGTTGCTACTCTTGCCATCACTGGTGCAGAGAAGATTCTTCAACGTTCGATTGACCCAGAAGCTCACAGTGACATAGTTAATAAACTTGTTGCTGAAATTTAATTAAGGAAGCGGAGTTATGGCTGAAATAAGCACCATTGCTCGTCCTTATGCAAAGGCAGCTTTTGATTTCGCTGTTGAGCACAAAGCAATTGAAGCTTGGGCAGAAATGCTTAACTTCGCGGCATTGGTAAGTGAAAACGAATCAATTAAGCCGTTGCTAGGTGGCTCATTAGCGAGTGCCAAGCTTGCATCATTATTCATAGAAATATGTGGTGATCAAGTGAACGCGCAAGGTCAAAACCTTTTGAAGGTTATGGCCGAAAACGGTCGTTTAGAGATACTACCTACAGTATCGCTACTTTTTGCTGAATATCGCAATGAGTGGGCAAAAGAAGTTGAAGCCGATGTTGTTTCAGCGACTGAGCTAAGCTCTGAGCAACAAACGCAAATTAGTGTTTCTCTTGAGAAACGTCTCGCACGCAAAGTAAAGCTGAATTGTAGCGTAGATGCATCACTGATTGGTGGTGTAATTATTAAATCAGGCGACTTAGTCATTGACGGCTCTGTTAGCGGTAATTTATCGCGCTTGTCTGATAAGCTACAATCGTAATTGGGAGTTTGAGCATGCAACTGAATTCCACTGAAATCAGCGATCTGATTAAGCAGCGGATCGAGCAGTTCGACGTCGTTAGTGAAGCTCGCAACGAAGGTACAATCGTTGCAGTAAGTGACGGCATCATTCGCATTCATGGCCTAGCCGATGTAATGCAAGGTGAAATGATCGAACTGCCTGGTGGCCGTTTTGCAATCGCGTTGAACTTAGAACGTGATTCTGTCGGTGCCGTAGTAATGGGTCCTTATGCTAATTTAGCAGAAGGCGCAAAAGTTAAGACCACTGGTCGTATTCTTGAAGTACCAGTAGGTCGTGGTTTATTAGGCCGCGTTGTTAACACTCTTGGTGAGCCAATTGACGGAAAAGGACCTATCGACAACGATGGTTTCTCTCCTGTTGAAGTAATTGCTCCTGGTGTTATTGAACGTCAGTCAGTAGATCAACCTATCCAAACTGGTTATAAAGCCGTTGATTCAATGATCCCAATCGGTCGTGGACAACGTGAATTGATCATTGGTGACCGTCAGACTGGTAAAACAGCGATGGCTATTGATGCAATTATCAACCAGAAAGATTCAGGCATTAAATGTGTATACGTAGCAGTAGGGCAAAAAGCTTCTACAATCGCTAACGTGGTACGTAAGCTTGAAGAGCACGGTGCATTAGCTAACACTATCGTTGTAGTTGCAACAGCTTCTGAAGCTGCAGCATTACAATACTTAGCACCTTACTCAGGTTGTTCTATGGGTGAATACTTCCGTGACCGCGGTGAAGATTCTTTAATCGTATATGATGATCTATCTAAGCAAGCAGTTGCTTACCGTCAGATCTCGCTACTATTGAAGCGTCCACCAGGACGTGAAGCATACCCAGGTGATGTATTCTATCTACATTCTCGTTTATTAGAGCGTGCTTCACGTGTAAACGAGCACTATGTAGAAAAGTTCACTAACGGTGAAGTAAAAGGTCAAACCGGTTCTTTAACTGCGTTACCTATTATTGAAACCCAAGCTGGTGACGTATCTGCATTCGTACCGACCAACGTAATTTCTATTACAGATGGTCAGATCTTCCTTGAGACTGACTTGTTTAACTCAGGACTACGTCCTGCTGTTAACCCAGGTATTTCTGTTTCTCGTGTTGGTGGTGCGGCTCAGACTAAGATCATCAAGAAACTGTCTGGTGGTATTCGTACCGCGTTAGCACAGTATCGAGAGCTTGCTGCGTTCTCACAATTTGCATCTGACTTAGATGATGCAACTCGTGCTCAACTTGAGCATGGTGAGCGTGTTACCGAACTTATGAAGCAAAAGCAATATGCTCCAATGAGCGTTGCTGATCAAGCTATCTCAATCTTCTCAGCTGAAAAAGGCTACTTGAAGACTGTAGAATTAAGTAAAATCGGTAGCTTTGAAGCCGCTCTGCTTTCATATATGAACAGCGAACATGCTGAGCTTATTAAAACTATCAATGCAACTGGCAACTACAATGCAGACATTGAAAGTGAATTAAAAGCGGGCATGGACAAGTTCATTGAAACCCAAACCTGGTAATGAATAGAGGTGTCGTAAGACACCTCCGGTCCAGAATTGGAGAGTAAAGATGGCCAACGCTAAAGAGATTAAAACCAAGATCGCGAGTGTTAAAAACACTCAGAAGATCACTTCTGCTATGGAAATGGTTGCAGCCAGCAAAATGCGTAAAGCGCAGGAACGCATGGCTTCAAGTCGTCCATATGCAGAGCATATGCGTCAGGTGATCGGTCACGTTGCGCAAGGTACTCTTGAATATAAACATCCATATTTGGAAGTGAGAGATGCCAAGCGGGTTGGTTACATTGTTGTGTCAACCGACCGTGGCCTTTGTGGTGGTTTGAACGTTAACCTTTTCAAAAAGGTTGTGTCAGACGTGAAGAGCTGGAAAGACCAAGGGGCAGATGTTGAATTTTGTCCTATTGGTGCACGAAGTGTGCAGTTCTTCAAAAGCTTTGGTGGAGAAATCTCTGCCCATGCATCTGGTTTAGGCGATGCGCCTAAATTAGCCGATTTAATCGGTACCGTACGTGTGATGCTACAAGCTTACAACGAAGGTAAATTGGATCGTTTGTTTATTGTGTTCAACAAATTCGTTAACACAATGACTCAAACTCCTGTGATCGAGCAGCTGCTACCTTTGCCTAAGTCAGAAGAAGAAGTAGCTAAGTATCCTTGGGATTATATTTACGAGCCAGATCCAAAAGAAATTTTGGAAGTATTACTGACTCGTTATGTGGAGTCTCAAGTTTATCAAGGTGTTGTTGAGAATATTGCCTCTGAGCAAGCTGCCAGAATGGTAGCGATGAAGGCGGCAACAGACAACGCTGGCGAACTGATCAATGATCTGCAATTAGTCTACAACAAGGCACGACAAGCTGCGATTACGCAAGAATTGTCGGAAATTGTTGCAGGTGCTGCAGCGGTTTAGGTTAGGTAACGAAAACAAGTTTAGAGGATTAATCATGAGCACAGGTACTGTTGTCCAAGTAATTGGCGCGGTTGTGGACGTAGAGTTTCCACAAGATGCTGTACCTCAGGTATATGACGCTCTGAAGATCACAGGTGAAGGCGACTGTAATGGTTTGGTGCTGGAAGTTCAGCAACAACTAGGTGGTGGTGTTGTTCGTGCCATCGCTATGGGTTCTTCTGATGGTCTGCGTCGTGGTCTAGAGGTAGCAAACTCAGGTTCACCAATTTCTGTTCCGGTAGGGGTTGCAACCCTTGGCCGTATCATGAATGTATTGGGCGAGCCTATTGATGAATGTGGCGAAATTGGTGAAGAAGAGCGTTATGAAATTCACCGTGAAGCTCCTTCATATGAAGATCAATCAAGCTCAACTGAACTTTTAGAGACTGGTATCAAGGTTATTGACCTTGTATGTCCATTCGCTAAGGGTGGTAAAGTTGGTTTATTTGGTGGTGCTGGTGTTGGTAAAACCGTCAACATGATGGAATTAATCAACAACATCGCAAAAGCACACTCAGGTCTTTCTGTATTCGCTGGTGTTGGTGAGCGTACTCGTGAGGGTAACGACTTCTACTACGAAATGAAAGATTCTGGCGTACTCGACAAAGTAGCCATGGTTTATGGCCAAATGAACGAGCCTCCAGGTAACCGTTTACGTGTTGCATTGTCTGGTTTGACAATGGCTGAGAAATTCCGTGACGAAGGTCGTGACGTACTGTTATTTGTTGATAACATCTACCGTTATACCTTAGCCGGTACTGAAGTATCTGCACTGTTAGGTCGTATGCCTTCTGCAGTAGGTTACCAACCAACACTAGCTGAAGAAATGGGTGTTCTACAAGAACGTATTACTTCAACTAAGTCTGGTTCTATTACCTCTGTACAAGCGGTATATGTACCTGCGGATGACTTAACCGATCCGTCACCAGCAACAACCTTCGCTCACTTAGATGCGACTGTTGTACTGTCTCGTAACATTGCATCGCTAGGTATTTACCCTGCGGTTGACCCATTGGATTCGACTTCACGTCAATTAGATCCATTAGTAGTTGGTCAAGAGCATTATGATGTTGCGAACGGCGTTCAAACTGTACTTCAGCGCTACAAAGAGCTGAAAGATATTATTGCGATCCTAGGTATGGATGAATTATCTGATGAAGATAAAACAACTGTATTCCGTGCTCGTAAGATTGAAAAATATCTTTCACAGCCTTTCTTCGTTGCTGAAGTATTTACAGGTTCTCCAGGTAAATACGTTTCTCTTAAAGACACCATCCGTGGCTTTAAGGGTATCTTGAATGGTGAGTTCGATCACATTCCTGAGCAAGCGTTCTACATGGTTGGTTCAATCGACGAAGCTGTCGAGAAAGCTAACAAAGCAAAATAACTGAGCATTAGCTTAGTATTTTAGGAGAACTTGATGGCAGCCATGACAGTCCAACTTGATATAGTAAGTGCTGAAAACAGCATGTTCAGCGGTGAAGTAAGCTTCTTAGAAGTGAGCGGCACCGAGGGTGAGTTAGGCATTATGCCTAACCATGCTCCATTACTTACTAGAATCAAACCTGGCATGGCGCGCATGATCAAGCAAGATGGTAGTGAAGAAGTGATGTATCTTTCAGGTGGAATCCTGGAAGTACAACCTGCTTCAATCTCTGTTCTTGCTGACGTCGCTTTGCGTGCCGATGATATTGATGAGCAAGCTGCATTAGAAGCTAAGCAAAAGGCTGAAGCGAATATCGCTAATGCTGGTGCTGACTTTGATTATGAAGCTGCAACAATTGAATTAGCTAAATCATTAGCTCAACTTCGTGTTGTTGAAACCATCAAAAAGAACATTGCCAGATAAAGGTTATTGTTTTGAAAAGGCGACCCTAGGGTCGCCTTTTTTGTATCTAGAATTTGAATCAATTGCATCATAATAGTCGTGCTTATACGCCAATTTTTGACTAATAGTGTAATAATTTCCATGCTGATTTCCTGTCCCCCATAATCTAGGTTAAAATCAGCGTCAATAAACTGCATTAGCCAAAATTGAATACTTGTATAAAGGAATCCCGATGTCATTAAATGTTGTAATTTTAGCTGCTGGTAAAGGAACACGGATGCGTTCAGACTTGCCAAAGGTACTGCACCCTATTGCCCACAAAAGCATGGTGCAACATGTTATTGATACTGCAAACTCATTAGGCTCAAACGCTATTCAATTGGTTTATGGCTATGGCGCAGGCAAGCTGCAAGCTTCTTTAGGTGAGCAAGCGGTTAATTGGGTATTGCAAGCTGAGCAATTAGGTACAGGCCACGCCGTCGCGCAAGCCAATCCAAACATTAACGATGATGACACTGTGCTGATTTTATATGGGGATGTGCCGTTAATTCAGCAGTCTACCTTAGAAAGCCTACTTGCTGCTCGCCCTGAAAATGGTTTAGCAATATTAACAGTTAATTTAGCTAACCCAAGCGGTTATGGCCGTATCGTGCGCGAAGGTGGCAAGGTTGTTGGTATTATTGAGCAAAAAGATGCTAATGCTGAGCAACTACTTATCAATGAAGTGAATACCGGCATTATGGCGGTACCTGGTAAGCAATTAAAAGCGTGGCTAGGGCGTCTTTCAAACAGTAATGCCCAAGGTGAGTATTACCTAACCGATATTATTGCTATGGCCCACGAAGATGGAGTGGCAATTGATACCGCGCAGCCACAATCAGCAGTGGAAGTTGAAGGCGCTAATAACCGCGTTCAGTTAGCGCAATTAGAACGTGCTTATCAAGCCCGTGAAGCTGAAGCGTTAATGCTGGCTGGCGCAAATTTACGTGATCCTAGCCGTATCGATATCCGCGGTGATGTGACCGTGGGTATGGACGTGATGATTGATGTTAATGTCATCTTTAATGGCAAAGTGACTTTAGGTAACAATGTCACTATTGGCGCAGGCGCGATATTAACTGACTGCGTTATCGCTGATAATGCTGAAATTAAGCCTTACTCAATCGTTGAAGGGGCAAAGCTTGGAGTTGCAGCCAGTGCTGGACCATTTGCTCGTTTACGTACAGGCGCTGAGCTAAAAGATAATGCCCATATTGGCAACTTTGTTGAAATGAAAAAGGCAGTGTTAGGTGAAGGCTCTAAAGCTGGCCATTTGGCTTATTTAGGCGATGCCAATATTGGCGCAGGGGTTAACATTGGTGCAGGTACTATTACCTGTAACTATGATGGTGCGAATAAATTCTTAACCACCATAGAAGATGGCGTATTTGTGGGGAGTGATACTCAATTAATTGCCCCAGTGACCATAGGTAAAAATGCCACTTTGGGTGCTGGTTCAACAATTGCTAAAGATGTCGCTGAAGGCGAGTTAGTTATTACTCGTGTTAAACAGCGCCATATCAGTGGTTGGGCAAGACCAGTTAAAAAAGCCAAATAGACTAAAAAACGATTGAATATCAAACGACAAGCATAGTTGCTTGTCGTTTTTTTTTACATAAAAAACACAAAGGTAAAGGTAATGTAAATAAACTTTAATAATAATCATTCTCATTTATAGTTGCGCCACATAAATACACAATTGCGAAACTTTAGAGGGTGAAGATGTTAACAAAGCTATCTTGTTTGTCACTTGCGGTAACGAGTGCAATTTTATCAATGTCTGTTATAGCAGAAGAGCAGAGCCATACCAATCAAGCCAGCTCTCCAGGTATCGAGCATATTGAAGTCACAGGTAGACAATTCAATGACTATAAAGTCGGTACGGCATCTGGCGCAATGCGCGGTGATATTAGCATTTTAGATACCCCTCAATCAGTTACCGTCATTCCTGATTTTATTACCGACGAGCAATTAGCCACGAATTTATCAGAAGTGCTAGTTAATGACTCCAGTGTGACTGGCGGCAGTGAAAAGTGGAATCGTCAGGTATTTAACCTTCGCGGTTTTGAGCTATCTTCAGGCTCAGGTTTCTTGATTAATGGTCAGCAGCAGTGGTCTCACTATGTACAGCCAATCGAAACATTACAGCAAGTTGAAGTGTTAAAAGGGCCTTCAAGCATGTTGTACGGTCAGTCAGGTCCCGGTGGACTGATTAATATGGTTACCAAAAAATCGACTTATGATTCAATGATCGATATCGGTTTTGACATTGATGAGCATGGTTCTACTCGTTTGCAACTTGATGCGGGTGGCAGTTTGAATGAAGCGCAAACGCTGCGCTATCGCACCGTGCTGGTGAAACAAGATACCCAGTATTGGCGAGAGTACCGCGATGACTCTAATCAAGAACGAGATCGTTGGTTAGGCTATTTAAATGTAGAGTTTGATGTCACTGATGATTTGTTGTTGTCGGTTAAATATGACCATACCCAAGACAAAACCGGAATCGATCGTGGTGGTTGGTTAGATGCTGATGGAGAACTTATTGGTGGACGTGACACGATTTGGGATATGCCTTGGGCATTTACCGATAACACCATTAGTAATTTAGGTGCTGAATTAACTTATCATTTAACTGATGATTGGAAAATTAAAGCTGGTTATAACGACCAACAATTTAACCGTCAGCGTTTAGATTCATCGCCAAGCCTATGTGCTGCATGTGGTGATGATCCGCTAACAGATGGCTACTATATCAGTCCATTTGATCGTTATGATGATTGGCAGCATAAGACTGGCTTTGTTGATTTAACGGGTAATTTTCAAACTGGTAATTTAGGTCATCAATTGTTAATTGGCGCCAATATGCTTGATTATTATTACGGTCAGCTCAAAGAATCTGGCGACAAATATCAAGTTGTGATGCCAGGGCTGCCCATGCCTAACCCTCAACTTGATTATCGTAATGATGACACTAAATCTGAAAGTGAATACAAGCATTACGGCTTTTATATTCAAGATTTAATAACAATCAATGACTCATGGAAAGCGCTGGCTGGTATGCGTTATGACGAGCAAAAGAAAGAAGGTGCTGGTAACAATAGCTATGCAGTGTCACCTAAGTTTGGGCTTATTTACTCGCCAGTAGAAAGCGCAAGCATTTACCTTAATTATTCAAAAAGCTTCACACCACAAGGTATGGTTAACGATATTAATGATCTTAATGACCAAATGAACCTTGATCCTGAATACGGCGAACAGTATGAACTTGGTGCCAAGTGGGAGCTATTTGACGGCAGTTTATTGCTGACTGGCGCTGTATTTGATATCACAGTGAATAATGTCACAGTAAAAGAGCAGATTGAAAACTCTGAGCAAACCATTACCACTCAATCAGGTGAGCAGCGCCATCGAGGTTTTGAAATAGGTTCACAAGGCCAGATAAGCGATAAATGGTTTATGACCGGTTCAATGATGTATTTAGATGCAGAGTATATCCGCCCAGATCAAGATAGCTTGAATGGCAAAACCCCAGTAGATGCGCCTGAATTATCGGCGAATATCTGGACTCGTTACGAAATGACCCAAGACTTAGCCTTTAATTTCGGGGCAATATATGTTGGCGAACGTTTTGCTAATACCAGTAATGCCATTGTAAAAGACGACTATGTTCGTTTTGACTTAGGTGCTGCCTATTCAATGCCGGTAATGGGAAGCGATATTAGCGTACGCATGAATATCAAAAACCTATTTGATACCGACTATCTTGATGGTGGTTCAGAAACTGATGTCACCGTTGGAGAGGGACGGAACTTTAGCTTAGCATTTGAAGCAAAATTCTAAGTATTAATAAGGCATTAAGTAAATTACTGCCACAATTGTTACAGTGACACTGCTAGCTTACTTTAACTTTTGATTATCAATATCAAGCCCCTATATCAATGATAGGGGCTTTTTGTTGGGCTAAATTTGAAATAGCTAACTTTCAAAGGCTAGTAAAAAAGTTTCGTTTAGTTATAATATGTCTTTCGAACCGAAACTTAAGCTACTGAACATGAATAAAAGAAACACACAGCAGCGACGCCATAGCATTATTAGCCTGTTGAATAGCCAAGGTGAAGTCAGTGTTGATGAGTTATCCTTACGGTTCGAAACTTCTGAAGTCACCATTCGTAAAGACTTAGCCACTTTAGAAAAAACCGGACTGTTATTACGCCGCTACGGTGGCGCAGTTGCTATACCTGATGAAGTCACTCAGGCATTTAGCAGTAAAATAGCCCCTAATAAATTATCAATCGCAAAAGCTGCGGCTGAATTAATTAACGATCACAACCGCATTATCATTGATAGCGGCAGTACTACCTCAGGGTTAATTCAACAGCTCAATCATAAGCGTGGCTTGTTAGTAATGACGAACTCACTGCAACTGGCAAACGCCATTCATGAGTTAGAAAATGAGCCGACATTATTGATGACCGGTGGCACTTGGGATCCGCATTCTGAGTCGTTTCAAGGTCAAATTGCTGAACAAGTACTACGCTCATATAACTTTGATCAGCTGTTTATCGGCGCAGATGGCATTGATTTAGCCCGTGGTACCACCACTTTTAACGAATTAACTGGCTTAAGCAAAGTGATGGCAGAGGTCTCAAGAGACGTCATAGTGATGCTTGAGTCGGACAAGTTTGGCCGCAGGATCCCCAACCTCGAATTACCTTGGAGCAATATCAGTGTATTAGTCACTGATGACAAGCTACCAGCAGAGACTGTGGCCACAATTACAGAATATGGTGTGAGAGTCATTTTGGCTCCTCACAAAGAATAGTTTTTCATTTTTACTAAATTAAATAATTGGACATAAATTATGTGTGGAATAGTTGGCGCAGTAGCGCAAAGAGATGTGGCTGAAATTCTAGTAGAAGGCCTTAAGCGCCTTGAATACCGTGGTTATGACTCAGCAGGTGTTGCCATCATCAATAATGATGAACTTGGCCGTACTCGCCGTGTAGGTAAAGTACAAGAGTTATCAGATGCGTTAGCCGCAGCGCCACTGGCAGGCGGCACTGGTATTGCTCACACCCGCTGGGCAACCCATGGTGAGCCAAGTGAGCGTAATGCTCATCCACATGTGTCTGAAGGCGATATTGCCGTAGTGCATAACGGTATTATTGAAAACCATAATAAACTGCGCGAAATGCTAAAAGGTTTGGGTTACAGCTTTGCATCAGATACTGACACCGAAGTGATTTGTCACCTTGTTCATCACGAGTTGAAAACACATGACACCCTAGTTGCCGCTGTGCAAACTGCTGTTAAACAACTAGAAGGTGCTTACGGAACTGTAGTTGTCGATCGCCGTGATAACTCTCGCATGGTTGTTGCCCGTAGTGGTAGCCCGTTAGTCGTGGGTTACGGTTTAGGTGAAAACTTTATCGCATCAGATCAGCTGGCTTTATTACCTGTTACCCGTTCATTTACCTTTTTAGAAGAAGGTGATGTAGCCGAAGTGACTCGCCGTGAAGTGAATATTTTTGATGTTGATGGCAATGCAGTAGAGCGTGAAGTGAAAGAGTCAGAAGTCACCCACGATGCCGGTGATAAAGGTGAATACCGTCACTACATGCTTAAAGAAATCTACGAGCAGCCAACTGCCATCGCCCATACTTTAGAAGGCCGTATTGCTGGTGGTAAAGTATTAGATACTGCTTTTGGTGACAACGCAGCTGAGTTCTTAAAAGACATCAAACACGTACAAATCATTGCCTGTGGTACCAGTTACCATGCGGGTATGGCGGCGCGTTACTGGTTAGAAGACTGGGCAGGCGTATCCTGTAATGTTGAAATTGCCTCTGAGTTCCGTTATCGCAAATCGCACTTATTCCCTAACAGCTTGTTGGTGACGATTTCACAATCAGGTGAAACAGCTGATACTTTAGCGGCAATGCGTCTAGCAAAAGAAATGGGCTATAAAGCCACCTTAACCATCTGTAATGCACCTGGTTCATCATTAGTGCGTGAATCTGATATGGCTTATATGATGAAAGCCGGCGTTGAAATTGGTGTGGCTTCAACTAAAGCCTTTACCGTGCAATTGGCTGGTTTATTAATGCTAACCACAGCAATTGGTCGTCACAATGGCATGAGTGAAGAAATGCAAGCCGCTATCACCCAAAGCCTACAATCTATGCCTGCGAAAGTTGAGCAAGCCCTTGGTTTAGATGATGCCATTGCTGAGCTAGCCGAAGACTTTGCCGACAAGCACCATGCACTATTTTTAGGCCGAGGTGATCAATACCCAATCGCAATGGAAGGCGCACTAAAGCTGAAAGAAATTTCATACATTCATGCAGAAGCCTATGCCTCTGGTGAACTAAAGCACGGCCCATTAGCACTTATTGATGCTGACATGCCGGTTATTGTTGTCGCACCTAACAACGAACTGCTTGAGAAGCTTAAATCAAACGTAGAAGAAGTTCGTGCTCGTGGCGGCTTAATGTATGTGTTTGCCGATAAAGATGCCGAGTTTGAGTCTGATGACACCATGAAGGTAATCCCAGTACCACACTGTGATGAGTTTATGGCGCCGCTGATTTATACCATTCCACTACAGTTATTGTCATACCATGTGGCACTAATTAAAGGTACAGACGTGGATCAACCACGTAACCTAGCCAAATCGGTAACGGTTGAATAAATCGAGAGTTAATTACTAGCATTTTAAAAGCCTCAACATGCAGATGTTGGGGCTTTTTTGTTTATGGGAGTTTGAATATTAGCTGAAACTTATCATTCTAAGCTCAAAATAAAACTAGAATATATGGTATTTCGTATATACAATCTTTTATATAAGTTTTGAATGGGTATAAATATGAGTATTAACAAACAACGAGTGTTATTTCTGTGTACGGGCAATTCAGCCCGCTCGCAAATGGCTGAAGTGTTGTTAAAACATCGCGCGGGTGATCGCTTTGAGGTTTATAGCGCTGGTACTCAGCCTGAAGCAGTGGACCCTCGCGCTGTTGATGCCCTGAATCGTTTTGGCATTGATGCCGCTGATACAGCTCAGCTTGTTGCAAACTCTATCAATGACTTTAAAGCGCAGCAGTTTGATTACGTCATTACCCTGTGTAATCGGGCTACTGCGGAGTGCCGCAGTTATGAAGCTGCCGGTAAACAACTGGCTTGGGATTTTCCCGATCCTAAAGCGCGTTCAGGTTGTCAGCCTTTTTCCGCGACCCTGAATGAAATCAATGATCGCTTGTCGATGTTTCTTTTAGTGGAAGCAGAGCCTATTAGCTCTACATCTATTAACTCTAAATCTATTAGTTCTGAAACTGCCACCAGCACTGAGCCAGTAAAGCAGCTCGAACCTAGCGCTTTTTATAAATGCTTAACTGATGACATTCGCTTAAAAACCTTAATGTTGACCCACTATCATGGTGAGTTATGTGTCTGTGAGTTGATGCAGGCATTGGAAGAAGATAGTCAGCCCAAGGTATCGCGTAATCTGGCGGTGCTTAAAAAAGCCAACATTATCAGCGATAGAAAACACGGGCAGTGGGTATTTTATCGGATTAATGCCGAGCTACCTTTGTGGGCCAAATCTGTGATAGCGCAAACCACAGAAAATAATATTTCCCTAATAGCCGCGCCGCTGCAAAGGCTAGCACAGATGCAAGGTCGGCCAAGCAAGGCAAACTTTAGCAAGGCGAACTTTTGTAACTAGCGCTAAGCAAAGAATTACAGAACAAATTTAATAATTAACCTTAAGAAACAGCAGAGGATTTTCTAATGACTATTAAAATCGGTATTAATGGCTTTGGCCGTATGGGGCGTTTAACAATGCGCGCCGCATTTGATTGGGATGAGGTTGAAATTGTGCATATCAACGATCCTGCAGGCGATGCCGCAACATTAGCCCACTTAATGACATTTGATTCAGTCCATGGCCGTTGGCATCATGAAGCAAGCCATACTGAAGTGAATGGCACTCAAGCCATGGTCATTAATGGCAAAACCATCCCATGTACTCAAAATGTGGCAACCCAAGATACTGACTGGTCACAGTGTGATGTAGTGGTTGAGGCGTCGGGTAAAATTAAAACCAAAGCATTGCTGCAAGCTTATTTAGATCAAGGCGTAAAACGTGTCGTTGTTACTGCGCCGGTTAAAGAAGATGGCGTGCTGAATATCGTGATGGGTGTTAACGAAGGCTTATATGATAAAGCGCTTCACCCTATTGTGACCGCAGCCTCTTGTACCACTAACTGTTTAGCCCCTGTGGTAAAAGTTATTCATGAAAAAATTGGTATTAAGCATGGCTCGATGACCACTATTCATGACATTACTAACACCCAAACCATTATTGATGCACCGCATCAAGATTTACGTCGCGCCCGTGCGTGTGGCACTAGCTTAATTCCTACCACCACAGGTTCAGCAACGGCAATTACCCATATTTTCCCTGAGCTAAAAGGCAAGCTAAATGGCCATGCGATTCGAGTGCCACTCACCAACGCCTCTTTAACCGATTGCGTGTTTGAAGTTGAGCGTAAAACCGATATTGCTGAGATCAACCAAGTACTAAAACAGGCTGCAGAAAACGAGCTTAAAGATATTTTAGGTTATGAGGAGCGTCCGCTGGTTTCAATCGATTATAAAACCGACCCGCGCTCAAGCATTATTGATGCCTTATCCACTATGGTGGTCAATGACACTCAAGTAAAACTGTATGTGTGGTACGACAATGAGTGGGGCTATGCAAATCGCACTGCGGAATTGGTACGCATGGTTGGTTTGGCTGACAAAAACTAGATATAGGTTATGAGTTAATGGGGCTTTTATCATTAAGCAATTTATCACCACAGATTAAGCAGTACTTGGTGATAACCGGTAATTATTGGGCGTTTACCTTAACCGATGGTGCACTGCGGATGCTGGTGGTGCTGTATTTTCACCACTTAGGTTATAGCCCGCTCAATATTGCCATGCTGTTTTTGTTTTATGAAATCTTTGGGGTGGTCACTAACTTAGTGGGCGGTTGGCTTGGGGCGCGTTTGGGGCTGAATAAAACCATGAATATTGGTTTGGGGCTGCAAATTATCGCCTTAGCCATGTTAGCGGTGCCGGCTGACATGCTTAGTATTGGCTATGTTATGTTGGCGCAGGCACTGTCAGGTATTGCTAAAGATTTAAATAAAATGAGTGCTAAAAGCGCCATTAAACTCTTGGTGCCAGCAGGGGCTGAGGGCAAGTTATATCAGTGGGTCGCTATTCTTACCGGTTCTAAAAATGCCTTAAAAGGGGTGGGTTTCTTCTTAGGCGGCTTATTACTGACATTACTTGAGTTCAGAGGGGCGATTATCTTAATGGCGTCACTGTTGGCGCTGGTATGGCTATTTAGCTTAGTTACGCTTAAGCAGGATCTAGGTAAAGCCAAGAGTAAGCCTAAGTTTAAAGAGGTGTTTTCAAAAAGTCGTTCAATCAACATATTGTCTGCAGCGCGAATGTTTTTATTCGGCGCTCGTGATGTGTGGTTTGTGGTGGCCTTGCCAGTGTTTTTGGCGGTGACCTTTAATTGGGATCACTGGTGGGTGGGCGGCTTTATGGCAAGTTGGGTTATTGGTTACGGCATTGTGCAATCCTTCGCACCTTACATTACTGGTAAAAAGCATGGCCAAGTGCCTAGCGGCCGTGCAGCGGTATTGTGGGCCAGCTATTTATGCGTCATTCCTGCGGCTATCGCACTGGCGTTACAGATGGACTTTTATGTGCAAAGCAGCATTATCATTGGCTTACTGATATTTGGCGCTGTGTTTGCGGTGAACTCATCACTGCATAGCTATTTAATCGTGAGCTATGCAGACAGTGATGAAGTGTCCCTTGATGTGGGCTTTTACTATATGGCTAATGCCATGGGGCGATTAATCGGTACGGTATTATCTGGGCTAGTGTTTCAGTTTTATGGTCTAGAAGCCTGCTTGTGGATCTCTGCGGCCTTTGTTGCTATTGCAGCAGGGCTATCGACCAAGTTACCTGTGACCAAACTGAATACGAACTGATTTATCGTTACAGTTACCGCAGTGCTATTTAATGGTCATTCTAAATAAAAAGCCCGTTTAACGGGCTTTTTCATCTTCATCTATCTTATTTGAATCATTGTTCTTGTTTGAGTACTTCGAAAGTGAAGCATTTTGGGGCTAATTTTTAACGTTTTTTAGTGTTGTAAAATTACTTAATTGTAATAATTTGATCGGATAAAGTGACATTTTATTCTGTTTGAAATCACGCCGCTATTGATTCAGTTGGTCACCCTTGTGAGGATGATGTTGGTGATGTTTTTAAGTTGTAATTTGATTGCTGCCTGTCTGCTCCTTGTGAAAGCGCTATTTAGGCTTTGTGTTGTTATTTATAAGGCGTTGTCAGGCTTTTAATCGTCTAATAAAAATAATCATCCCGACTGGTATCTATTGCTTGAGTCCGTGCCATTGCTCGCTAAACTGCTCGTATCGTAGAGTTTAGTGAGTTAAAAATGTATGGATGTTTTCATCAGTTTACTAGGCATGTGTGCCTTGATTGGTTTAGCTGTTTTACTGTCAGAACGAAGAAAGGCTATTAACCTAAGAACGGTTATCGGTGCGTTAGCATTCCAAGTCGCCTTTGGTGCATTTGTAATGTACGTGCCAATGGGTCAAACCATATTGGATAGCGCTTCTAATGGCGTGATGCACGTTATTAGCTACGGCAATGAAGGCTTAAGCTTCGTGTTTGGTGACTTAGCCAAATTCAGTGTTGGATTCATCTTCTTAATTAACGTGTTATTTATTGTGGTATTTATTAGCTCGCTCATCGCCGTGCTGTATTACCTTGGCATCATGCAGCTGTTTATTGGCATTATTGGCGGCGCATTATCAAAAATACTTGGCACTAGCCGCGCTGAGTCCTTATCGGCAACCGCCAATATTTTTGTGGGACCGATTGAAGCCCCTTCAATGGTGCGTCCTTTTGTAAAACACATGACCCGCTCAGAGCTATTTGCAGTGATGACTGGCGGTTTAGCCTCTGTTGCTGGTGGCACCATGATTGGTTATATCCAAATGGGTGTTGATATTAAGTACGTGCTGACCGCTGCCTTTATGACTGCACCAGCAGGACTGTTGTTTGCCAAAATTATGTGGCCAGAAACTGAAACGCCTCGCAATGACATTGGTAAGGTCATGGATGAGCAAGAAGACAAACCGAGCAATGTACTTGATGCTGCCGCCAATGGCGCAGCGATGGGCATACAGCAGGTGATGATGGTTGCTGCGCTACTGATTGCATTTGTGGGATTGATTGCAATGGTTAACGGTCTTATCGGTGGCGTAGGTAGTTGGTTTGGTATTGCAGATCTAACGCTACAAGCCATCTTAGGTTACTTATTAGCGCCACTTGCATGGTTAATGGGTGTGCCTTGGTCTGAAGCGACCCAAGCGGCTTCATTTATCGGCCAAAAAATGGTGATTAATGAGTTTGTTGCCTATCTCGACTTCTTAAAAGTGGCTTCAGAGCTGTCGCCAAAAACCCAAATTATTATCAGTTTTGCCCTTTGTGGCTTCGCTAACATTGGCTCACTCGCCATGGTGATTGGCGGTTTAGCGGCATTGTGCCCTGAGCGTCGTCAGGACCTTAGTGAAATTGGCATGAAAGCCTTAATTGCCGCTGCGCTAGCAAACTTAATGAGCGGTACCATTGCCGGTTTATTATTTAGCTTAGCCGGCTAATAACCTTATTTTTTACGCCTGCTTATCAGTAGCAGGCTTTTTTATTGGAGTAACACATGACCCCACATATTAATGCCCCAGAAGGTGCTTTTGCTAAGACAGTTTTAATGCCTGGCGACCCTCTACGTGCTAAATATATTGCTGAAAACTTCCTTGATAACCCTAAGCTAGTGACTGATGTTCGTAACATGCTGGGTTATACCGGTGAGTTTCAAGGTAAGCCGATTTCAGTGATGGGTTCTGGTATGGGCATTCCGTCAATCTCTATCTATGCTAAAGAGTTGATCACCGAATACGGCGTTGAGAACATTATCCGTATCGGTTCTTGTGGCGCTGTGAGCGATAAAATTAAATTGATGGATGTGGTTATGGCAATGGGTGCAAGCACAGACTCAGCGGTTAACCGTTCGCGCTTTGCTAATACCGATTTTGCTATGATTGCTGACTTTAACATGTTGCGTTTAGCGGCTGATGCAGCTGAAAAACAAGGTGCAAGTTACCATGTCGGTAACCTATATTCTTCTGACTTATTTTATAGTGCAGATGAAGAACGTTACGACCTAATGGAAAAGTACGGCATCTTAGGCGTTGAAATGGAAGCGGCTGGGCTTTACGGCGTCGCTGCGGAATACGGCGCTAATGCATTAGCAATGATGACAGTGACCGATCATTTAAGACAAGGTTTACACTTGAGCGCTGAAGAGCGTCAACAGACCTTGAATGACATGATCAAGCTGACATTAGAAGCGGTAAGCCATTTAGACTAATGATGATAAGTGCTTACCTGGATGTAAACGCTAGGTGAGACTGCTTGTTAGTATGAAACCGTTATGCCACCCAATACCTTATGGTAATGGGCGGCATTTTTTATGGGCTTTATCAGCAGCGGGTCGATTAGCTTGTTAAGCGATGACTTGAATAACGCAGCGACTTAATAGACTTTATTTCATGGTTACCTTGCCGCCAATCATCTTAAAGGCAGGGGTACCACGAACCAAGGTGTCTCTGGCAAAAGTGCTTTCACATTGCGGACATATACATGGGCTGGTGGTGTAATCATTTACAATGCGCTCTTTAAAGCATTTTACTAATGCGCCTTTACCCCCTTTGCGGTACTTAAAAAGTTGGGTTTTACATTTGCCACAGAAGATATCGACAGTGCGACTAGGGCCTTTAGGGTTGGGTTTTGCCATTAAAGTCTCATTCAGTAAGGTTAGCGACATCTTTTAAGCTGCTAATTGAGAAAGTGTGCAACGCACTTAGGTGCTATTTTAATGCTTGTTGCTGTCACTTACTATGAGTGCAGTGCTGTCAAACTTTTTGAATATTAATTAAGTGTATTTTACACACATAACAGCTTTTTGAGGTGGTTTGAAAGTGACTTTGTTTAATCTTCGTGAGTGAAATCTCTCTCTAAATAGTTAATAAATACTACAATTGGGTGGTTGTGGTGAAAGAGTAACTACTCTTAACTGTCATAATGTAATAATTATTTGTGTTTTTTCTTTAAGATAAAATGTGTGAACTCACTCACTTAAACTTGATATGCTCCTGTTTTTTATCGTTTTATTTTCTTTTTGGTTTTTGTTGAAAATGAATCTAAATCATAAAATGCGACTGCAAATAAAATAGCCGAATAACTATTATGTGTTTGATCACACATTTGCTATATTGTAGTACAATTAAATGGGGCTTTTAGATTATAGTCAACTCAAGCGTATTAGATTAAGGTTGAACAATGGAACTTAACACGATTGTTGTCGGAATATATTTCTTATTCCTGATTGGTATTGGTTGGATGTTTAGAACGTTCACTAACAATACAAGTGATTACTTCCGTGGCGGCGGAAACATGCTGTGGTGGATGGTTGGTGCATCGGCGTTTATGACGCAGTTTAGTGCTTGGACCTTTACCGGTGCTGCAGGTAAAGCGTACACCGACGGTTTTGCCGTCGCAATATTGTTCTTAGCCAATGCCTTTGGCTACCTGATGAACTACCTCTACTTCGCTCCTAAATTCCGCCAACTTCGCGTTGTTACCGTAATTGAAGCCATTAGAATGCGCTTCGGTAAAGTTAACGAGCAAGTGTTTACTTGGACTGGCATGCCAAACAGCGTTATTACCGCGGGTATTTGGTTAAATGGTTTGGCTATTATTGCCTCTGGCATCTTTGGCTTTGACATGACCACCACCATTATCCTAACGGGTCTTGTGGTATTAGTGATGTCAGTGACTGGTGGTTCTTGGGCGGTTATCGCCTCAGACTTCTTGCAAATGCTGGTGATTATGGCCGTAACCGTTACTTGTGCGGTAGTGGCAATTATTCAAGGTGGTGGCGTAAATAACATCATTGAAAACTTCCCAACTGAGTCATTCATTGTTGGTAACGACATGAACTACTTGAGCATCTTTGCTATGTGGGGTGTGTTTATCTTCTTAAAGCAGTTCAGTATTACCAATAACATGCTGAACTCATACCGTTACCTTGCTGCAAAAGACTCTAAAAATGCCCGTAAAGCAGCATTGTTAGCGTGTATTTTAATGACCATGGGCCCATTAATTTGGTTCATGCCAAGCTGGTTTATAGCTGGTGAAGGGGTTAACTTGGCACTGGCTTACCCAGATGCAGCTGGCAAAGCCTCTGATTTTGCTTACCTTTACTTTGTAGAAACTTACATGCCTGCAGGTATGGTTGGGTTATTGATTGCGGCCATGTTTGCAGCAACCATGTCTTCTATGGATTCTGGTCTGAATAAGAACTCAGGTATTTTTGTTAAAAACTTCTATGAGCCGATTGTTCGCCCAACAGCGAACGAGAAAGAGCTAGTGGTGGTTTCTAAGCTAACCTCTACTTTCTTTGGTGTTGCGATTATCTTGGTGGCATTGTTTATCAACTCGCTCAAAGGGTTAAGCTTATTCGATACCATGATGTACGTGGGCGCCTTGATTGGTTTCCCGATGACTATCCCTGCTTTCTGTGGCTTCTTTATTAAGAAAACGCCGGACTGGGCTGGTTGGGGTACCTTAGTTGTCGGTGGTTTTGTTTCATTCTTTGTGGGCTTTATTATTACCCCAGAAATGATAGAAACTGCGTTTAACTTAGACAATCAGTTAACCTCTCGTGAGTGGTCAGAGCTTGTGGTTGCCATTGGTTTAGTGGGTCACTTAGTGTTTACTGCTGGCTTCTTCGTGGCATCAACATTGTTCTACAAGCCATTAACTGCAGAGCGTCAAAAAGATGTAGATAAATTCTTCGAGAACCTTGATACACCGTTGATTTCAGAAGGTGAAGAGCAGCAGAAATTAGATAACAAGCAACGTAAAATGCTCGGTTCACTGATTTCGGTGGCAGGTATTGGGATCATGTCGATGTTCTTCATTCCTAACGAAATGACCGGACGCTTTATCTTTATCTTGTGTGGCGGCATTGTACTTACCGTGGGTCTAGTGTTGATTAAAGCGGTAGACGACAAGATTGAAGATGCAGCCCTTGAGGCAGAAGCAAGCAATAGCTAAGCTTTAAATATGGTTAGATTGAACCGTTAACTCAGTTCCCTACAAAATGTTGACCATGAAAACCACCTAGTTATCTAGGTGGTTTTTTTTTGGCTATTTGCCAATGGGAAATTGAGTATTTCAAACTTGGTTTGCTGATTTAAAAAGATTAACGTTGTAATTAGAAGTGAGTGTTGGCCATTAAGCCTACTCGTTATTTCGATTTCGATTTTGATTTGCTAGAGTACTTATTAATCAATAGCTTTGCTGAATGTACAGTCATTGGCTGGCTATAAACGTTATGTTCTAAAGGGATTTAGATGCAAAGAAATAATTTACTTATTGTTGCTGCGTACTTAAGCTTTTTCGCTGCGTTATTACACATCGGCTGTATTTTCGGCGGGCCGGATTGGTACCGTTTTTTCGGTGCTGGAGAGGGGATGGCGCAGATGGCTGCAGCTGGTGACTCATACCCAACGATAGTCACGCTTATCATCGCTGCTATTCTAGCGGGCTGGGGCTTTTACGCCCTATCTGGCGCTGGGGTTATCTTGAAGCTTCCTCTATTAAAAACCTGCTTAGTCTTAATCTCCGCAGTGTATTTAGTGCGCGGTATTGCAGGGTTAATTGTACCGTTTTTCACATCCGATCCCCTGGTGCACCAAAACTCGCTAACATTTTGGGTTGTCAGTTCTGTCATTTGTTGTATTTTCGGTGCTTATTACCTGCTGGGCACAATAAGGTTATGGCGATAGGTTTTTAGTTATCAAACTTCGTTTGCAGTTTAAAAAATCAAGATCTCAAGCTCGAAATTAACGATAAATGCTAGCTAATGAGTGTTATTTTTAGCCAAAAAAAGCCAGCTTGTCGCTGGCTTTTTTTGGCTTGTAGCTGGCTTAGTTACTGACTTAAATGACCCACAACACTACTGTTTCAAGTTCAGCTTATAAAAACTCACTTGGGTGTAATCTCCTGCGGCGACGCCGTTGTTAGTGCATCCCGTGCCCCAAACTGGGTGCGCAGTACCTTGATTACATTGGTTATAAGCACCGGCTTTAAAGTACATGTTGTCGCTGCCATAACCTTGGTCAATGGGGTGACCTGGGTAAGGCTGACTTAAATCGGTTTTAAATACCTTGGTTTGGGCGGCATCGGTACCGGGATTTTTGACAAAGGTTAGCGTCATCAAGCTGCCAACAACATTGACGTCATAGCTAAATAGCTCCCCTAGCTTGATGCCATCAATAGGATCGTCACTTTGCTTGGTTAACGTATCGCTGCCCCAAATTGGAATAGGGATATCGTAGCGTTGGTCTATATCTGCTGGGTAAACTTCATAGTTCCAAAACAGTGAACCATATTCATGGTTTGGCATTTTGCGGTAGTAAATTTTAAGTGGTTCAACTTTACTTGATCCATGAATTTGGCCAACCACCACTGAGTGGGATGGGAATTTACTGTCATCGCCACTAACACTAACCCAATCAACCGCAACGGTGGCACTTAACTGGCCGCCGATAGCGCCATAAGCTTGCTTGTTAGGGTGAGTATCAATGACAAAGTTATTGCTTGGGTGCTTGGGGTTGACCTTGGTCCCTTCACCATTGAGCATGATCCGCAGTTCAGAGCGGGCATTGGCGCTGTTTTTAGTAGTGGGTGCTGTGTTAGGTGATGCCATTACCATGGCGCCAGTTTCAGGGTGGCTGTAAAACCAAAAGTGGTTAGTGTACGGGCGCACGCTATCGTTAAGTTCATCCACTTCAATTTCCATTACTTGACCTTGGCGCGCAGGGCGATGATCAGGAATAGGCAGATTGATTTTCATTTGCGATAAATCAAAATTTTGCGCAGGTGCCAGCGTCGGGCTTAATGCTTGGCTGAGTTTGGCTTTGTAGGCTTGCTGCTGAGTGGCTAAGTCTGTGGCGGCATAGGCGCTTGAACAAAGCCCTATTGTCATCGCTGTAGCAATGGTAGTTTTTATTAAACGGTGTGGCATCTTGCCTCCTGTTTGACACTATAAATAACACACCCAGTAGCGTTTGCGACTGGGTGTTAGGATTTTATTAATGATTATTGCTTGTGATAAAGCAGCTCAATGTCACGCTGCTCCCACACTTCGGCTAAGTTCTTTTTAACGCTGAACTGGCTAAAGTCGGTGTCTTTGGCAAGCTTTATCCACTCAGGTTTATTCAGTGACTCACCGGCTTTTAAGTAGATGCTAGTCATGCGCTCAACGCGGCGACGGTCATCTTTTTGTGAGTAAGGCCATTTCACTGCGGGATCATGGTAGTTGGCCATTAACTGGATACCTTGAGCCATCGAGCCGCCTTTGTCGTTTTCATAGTTCCACAAATCAACCCCGACTTTTTCACCGAGTTCAGCAATGCCCACTAATGGCACAATACTGAAATAGTGGTAATGGTAGGCACGAGTACGCTCAATCTCATGTGGTTGTGAGCCGTCAGCTTCAAACTGGGTATCAACCCGCATTTTTCCTTTTTGCACCATCTGTTTAGTCAGGTGATCATTACCAATAAAGTAAGCGATGCTGGCCACTTGGAAGTCATACCAAGTGCCATGGTTATTAGCCGCTGCCGCCTCACCTTTAGGGCCGCCAGACAGATCATCAACAATTAGCCAATCTAAGTACTCGCTGTACCACTGCTTAATTTGCTGCTCATCTTGTTCAGTCCAATGCTTTGATTGCGACAAAATAGCAATGGCATCTAGCATTCTGTCGGCAAGGGTGCGGGTATCAATAATACCGCCTCGACGTCCTTCTGCTCTGCCGGGAACCCCTTGACCGTAGTTGACGTTAGGGTTCATTTTAGTGGCTTCATTCAAGAACCATGTACGCACAAATTCGATGCCTTTTTTGGCATAGGCTTCATCTTGGCTAAAGTAATACGCTAAGGCGACCGCGCGGGTTGAGCGGGTAAAGTTACCAATGCGTCTAGAGTCAGTTTCTGTGGTTTTTGAGGCTGGGTTGGTTTTGCCATCGTGGCGGATCCACGGCAAACCATCAGCTTTGGTTTCATCTGGCCACCAATAAGGGCTGATACTCATGTAATCATGTTTGTCGCCACTTGGTGGAGTCATGCCTTTTTCAGCCACACTAAAAGGCGCTTGTTTCATGGCGATGTCGGCTTCTTCAAGCAAGCGTTCATAAGCTTGCTTCATTGAGGCGCTAGCATCTTTGCTTTGAAGGATGGTGCGATTTTGCTGCAAAACATCTTCATTTAAGAACACAAAATCGGCGGCTTGTACTTGGTGACTGAGTGCTAATGCACTTATAAGTAGTGCAATTGGGCGTAGGGTCATTTGGGTCACAATATCATCCTTCATAGAATTTGTTATAAAGATTAAATAATACAAATAGGGTAGTTGTCTAGCGGTTTCGATGCTGTGATCCAGATCTTATTGTATTGTGTTAATGGCAAACTATTGCGCCATTTGCTACTAACTTAGGTTTATTTGGTTTTTAATTAATGGTTTGAGTGTAATCTTATATGGCGTCAGCCACTGCTTATATAAGGTTTATAGTAAATAGTGCTGCTAACCCTTATTGTAAATTTGTCATACATTAATGCGGCGTTTGGGCTGAATGGAATTAACGCTTATAAGTTAATGGCAGCCTTATATTACGGCTGCCATTTACGTTTAACGCTACTGGTGCTGGATTGTGATCTTGTCAAATGACACTTCAAAAATCTGATTTTGGTAGTCTTCGTCAGGTTGGATTTGCGGATAAATTCCAGCTTTGAAGTAGTAAGTCTCCTCTAACCAAGCTTCTGTTAAGCTGTAATACTTACCGTCTTTTGCCAGTACAGGCTCGCCCCAAGCTAGGGTTCTTGCTGTGGTGGTATTATTGATCTCAGTGGTGATTGTTAATCCTTGCTGGTTGGCCACAATGTCATAGTGCCACTGAGTACCGGCATCCACTGTGCCTAGTTCAACACTGAACGACTGGCAGCTATCACAGCTGTCGTTATTAGGGGCAAAGCTATCGTTCAAAATGGCGCGGATTGGTTTGTTTGGTCCATCCCATTGCAGTTTAACCAGTGCTTGTTTTATTTGATAAGCGTGGATTTGGCCGACAATCACTTTAGGATCTTGGCCATTTATCTGTGGGTATTGCTCTATGCGCAGGCTGCTTGATAGTTGATGTTGTTGATTTATAGCCCAGTTTTGATTGCTGCTACTGCAAGGGTCTTGGGTTTGATAGTGATATAGCTCTCTTAATTCTGAACGTACATAAGATGAATTGATGGTAGTCGCGCCACTATCACCTAAGTTGACCTGAAAATACATGCGCTCATCACTGTCATCAACCCAGAAGTAGGGTTCGTTGGTGTCGTTTGATAGTCGAGTTTTACCGCTACAATCAGCTGGAATTAGCTCTGCGGCAGAGTCGCCACCCGTGCCGTAGTAATCATCTTTACTCACAGGTAGGGTGAGTTTCCATTGATCTATGTTCCAACTGCAACTTTCACATTCTTCGGGCGGAACCGTTTCTTCAGGCGGAACCGTTTCTGAACTGCCACCTCCGCAAGCAATTAGCATAAAAATAACACTGGTTAAAAGCGGCACTGATGTCTTTTTAGTCATTTTTTATCCAAATCCCCTCTAATTAATAAATAATACAATAGATCCAGTGCTTTTTGATTGCTATTATCCGAACCATAAATGTGACCCGCGTCAAAAAACAAGATTAACGTTTTTTGACTTAAATGGTCAAGCTTTTTAAGTTGCTGTTTTTTATGGTTTATATCGTTTAATTTTAATTGTTGCACTTTTGATAATAAAAAAGTTTAAAAAAGTTTGCGCAATATCACAGATATGATGCGACAAAAATAAAACAATAACATAATACAAATAAGGGGACGGTTTAATGAAGATTAGCTTAATTGCAGGTTTAGTTACGTTAAGTTTACTGGGCGGATGTGCCACCGAAAACTATTCAAAAGTTGATGAGGGTACACAGACTAATAAGGTCGCAATAGACAATATTGTTGCTCACGAAAAAGCAGTGATTACTTCAGGCTCAATCAAGGCCATTGATAGCGCAGCGTTAAAAAGCAAGCTGGCTTCACTTGCTGATGGGGAAGAGTTAATTCTTGAACCGGGCAAATATGCTGATTTAGGTCGTCTCGATATCACCGCGAGTAACGTTGTTATTAAAGCAAAAGTACCAGGGCAAACTTGGTTTACCGGCTTAGTGCAGCTAAACCTTGTGGGTAACAATATTACCCTCGATGGTGTGGTCTTTACCGAAGGTGGCCCTGCTGAGCGTATGGGCGGCATCACTTTCCGCGGTAATAACAATACTCTACAAAACTCGATGTTTTACTTCTTCAATGATAAATACGCTTATCAGCCAGATTCTAAGCGTGATGAATATCCAAAGTATTTATGGTTATCGCTTTACGGCAAAAACAATCAATTATTGAACAACACCTTCGAAGGTAAGCATAAACGCGGCACCTTGATAGGTATTCAGAAAGCTAAAGGTGATGAAACTGCAGATAACCATGTCATTAAAGGTAATTTGTTTTATGACCAAAAGCATAACCAGTATGAAGAGTTCGATATTAGCGATGCGATCCGTTACAACTCAAATAGCTGGGAAGCCATTCGTGTCGGCGATTCAAAAAGCTCAATCTATCCATCAAAAACCACCATTGAAGGTAACCTATTTTACGAGTGTGATGGTGAAACAGAGTTAGTGTCATTTAAGTCAGCTGGCAACGTGCTACGTGGTAACACCATTATTAACAGCGCTTCAATGGTGTCATTGCGTCACGGTATCAATAATGTGGTTGAAGACAATGTCATCCTTGGTAATGGCAAACGTTACTCAGGTGGTATTCGCTTATATGACGAAGGCCATATTATTCGTAACAACTACATTGAGCGAGTCATGGGTACCGGCAATGTCCGTGGTGGCATCGCCATTAATACCGGCATTACCGATGTGCAACAAGGTGAGCGATTAAGCCAAGACGTCAAAGGTAAAGGCTTAAACAAACAAGCGACGCCAAACAAGGTGTTAATCGAAAACAACACTGTGATTAACTCGCGTCAAAACGTCTTATATTCAGACAAAAAACACCGCGTAAGCCTCTATGACAATCAAAAAGTATCGACGGTATTTGCTGGTGTCGATATGACCTTTAATAACAACTTATCTTACGCCGCAGTGAAAAAGTCTTTAGCCCTAAAAGGTAATGATGAAGTAGCTAAGCTGGTTAACCCTACCTATAACAACGAAGTCTATTTTGGTCCTATTCAAGCCGTGAATCTACCAGCAGAAGGTATTAGCACTGCTGAGCCAAAGCTTATTGTTGCACCGAATGGTTTGCTTGAAGCGGCAGATTTAGATGTGGGCGCGAAGGGCTTAAAAGTACTGACCATGGCAGATGTTGGTGCCAGTTACACAATCCAAAAGTAATGCAAAAAAGAATTCGATTAAAATAATAAACTTAGAAAAAAGGAAGTTGTATGAAACTTAATAAATTATCGTTATTTATTAGTGCTGTTTTCGCTGTAACAACGCTATCTGCCTGTGATTTTTATGATAAGCCGATAACTGAAGATCCAACAGACCCTACTGATCCAACAGATCCAACCGACCCAATTGAACCGGTAGGCGATTTAGTCCCTGATTTGGTATTTAGTGATGCTGATTTGAGCACTCTTAAAGCGGCTATTGACGGCGCGACTGACGTTAATGAAGATGGTCAAATCGTTATCTTATTAGATAATACTGCCAGCTTTAGCGGTTTAAGCAATTTAGTCTTAGACAGTGAAACCCCATTAGTATTATTAGGTGGTGAACCGACTTATGATGGCCTAGAAGGCTCTGAATATGGCGCGGCGGCACAAATTACAGGTGGCGAAGGTTGTGTGGTTATCTCTGCTGATAACATTCAGTTACGTAACATTACTTTTAAAGACGTTACTCCAATCTGTAAAGACAGTTCAACCACCACCCTAATCAACGTAGGTACTTCATCATCAATGGGTGAGGCTTATGAAACCGTTGAGAGTAAGCCTGCTGGCGTGGTGTTATCACAACTGACCATTGATGGTGAAAACCTTGCATCAAATGGCCAGGATGATCCATTAGATTGGATTATGGTGCGCGGTGAAGGCACTCAAATCATCTATAACGCCTTTACTAACAAACCGACAGAAGAAGGCTCTTTCATTACTGTTCAAGGTACGAGTTCATCACATAAAGATGTGGTTATTAGTCACAACCATTTCAGCAACTTAGCCCTTGATAACCCTTTTAGCGGCACCAATGACGTGTTTGCGATTCGTTTAGGCACTTCAAGCTCATCTAAAACAGACTATGTGACCAATACACTCATCAGCGACAATCTATTTACTGACGTAAATGCATCACGCCGGATGATCTATGTGCGTTTAAGTAGTAACACTATTGAAAATAACACTTTTATTAGCAGCAATGGCTTTGTGTCATTAGAAGGTGGTGAAAACAACACTGTAGCTAGCAATATTATGATCAACGATGGCTCAGGTGAAGATGATGGTAAGTACGAAGCGGGTATTCGTATTATCTCTAAAGGCCACACAGTGACTAATAACTATGTCTACAACAATAGCCGTTCTAAAACCGGTAATGAAGTGGGCGCTATTTCAGTACTAGATGAAGAAATCGATGCTGGCGTAACGCTCAAAGCCCCATCAACAGTTGCTAACAACACGATTGTGAGTGCCAAACAAGGTTTCATCTTTGGTAAATCTGGTGCATGTACCGATGACTCAGTGGTTAATCTTACCGACAACCTAGTGGCAAACGGTGTTGACGGTGTTGATTCTAGTGACAAGGGTGTACGTGATGACTGCTTACTTGGTGAAGGTTCTACTTGGTCTGGCAACATGTTTGCGGTAACCACGTTATCAAGCAATAGTAACTACGAAGAAGTGACAGGAGAGCGTGAAAACTTAGGTAATGGCACTGCTGAATTAACAGAATCTGCTGAAGATTCAAAATTATTCCTTGCAACTCCAGAAGGTAATGTTGCTGGTAAAGGCGCAACAGGCTTAGTGATCCTTACTGAAGCAGAGGTTGGCCCAGAGTCAGCTGAATAAGCTCGCGTTATTAACTGGATTTGATTAAAAAAATAATTAGGAATATCAGAATGAAAAAGTATTTAGCAATTGCTGTTTTAGGTGCCTTAAGCTTTAACGCTGCAGCAGAAGATGATGATGATCTACGCCCTGGTAAAAGTACCATTGCCATTAAATGGGAACATAAACTGCTTGATGGTCGTACCGACCGCCCTAAAGTCGAGTTTGGCCATCGTATGCGCAACGGCTTTAAGTTTGGTGTTGAACAAGCGTGGCAATATGATCGCAGCAAGTCTGAAAAAGAAGTGGGTTTTGCCCCTGAGCAGTACGAGTTGACATTCAAAACAGATTATCAAACGCGTTGGGGCGATAATAACGAGCACCAGGCGGGCCCAGTATTAGATTATCAAACCAAAGAAACTGCCAACAGTATCCGATTTGGTGGTTACTATGGTTATAAAATTAATAGCGATTGGCAGGTAAAAGTGCGTGCACGTTATAGTCAGCACCTTGACCGTATCTCACTAAAAGATGATCCGGCCGATAGCTACTACCGCGATGACAAAAACAAAGAAATGCGTTACGACATGTGGCTGACGTACCGTTGGGATAACTTCCGCTTTGTTTATAACTTGATCCACTATAGCAAAATCTCATCATACAAGAACGACAGTGGTGTAGAGCAGCATGTATACAGTAATGGTGATCGCAGTTTATTTGAGCACGAGTTTACCGCGAACTACCGTTTCCCACATGCGAAAAAGCACACAGTATACGGTAAATTTAAGCTGAAAACTGAGATGCTTAAAGACAGCCATATGGTAGAAAACAGTGGTTACGATTGGTACGGTAAGCGTGATAACGCTATCGAGCTTGGTTATAAATACAGCTTCTAATGTTTAGCTGTTAATTTAATGAATAAATAACTATTGGGATTTTATCTAATTCCTTGGTTTTTAGTGATTAATTAACAAGAAGTCTGACTTGAAATGCTGCTTTGTCCTTGGTGACAGGCAGCATTTTTTTTACCCTTAACACTGAAATAAAGATTATTTTTGATTTTTGTGAGCTTGTCAGTATTAACTATGAACAAGGATTAAGTATTAATCTTCAATTAAGGTTATTATAATTACATTAATATTATTACTGGTCTAAAACTGGTGAATGTTAAACGATGCCAAATACTAGTTAAAAGAGTATCAGTCGGCGTTTTAGTTCATTGTAAGAGACATAGTTTAACAAACTTTATTGGCTGACAAGTGTAATAGATTTCACTGTTATTACTTGCTAATCATCTAATATATAAAGTAAAAATATTTTATACTGCTGACTTTAATATTTGCGTCAAGGCCTAACTTAGCTAAAATGTTGTGGTTATCAATTGCCATTGTTAAACCTCTGCTTATCAGCAAGGCTCCTTTGCTTTGTATCTTTGTGATACAAGTTATTATGTCTTTTGTATTAATTAATGTGTAAATCATAGGTGGGTATTACTACATGAGCACAAAATTTACACCAATTGGTGGCGAAAAACGCAGCTTACATGTGCAAGTGGCATGTGAAATGGCTCGTAGTATTATTTCTGGTGATTTGCCACAGGGTGAGATTATCCCTGGGGAAATGGACCTTTGTACTCAGTTTGGTGTCAGCCGTACCGCATTGCGAGAAGCGATTAAGCTATTGACCTCTAAAGGTTTGTTGGAGTCTAAGCCCAAAGTCGGTACCCGAGTGCGAATGCAAGAGTATTGGAATTATCTTGATTCTCAATTACTTGACTGGCTCATTGACATGGAAAAAACCGAGCATCTCTATCAAGAGTTTTTATCGCTGCGTAAAGCGATAGAGCCTGAAGCCTGTGCTTGCGCCGCCCGCAATGCCACGGTTGAGCAGCGGATGCAGTTATCCGCACTATTTCAAGAAATGGATCGAATTTCTAAAGGGTTTGACCATGAAGGTTGGGTCGATGCCGATTTAGAGTTTCATCGGTTAATCTTTATTTCGACTGGTAACAGCTTCTTTTTACCGTTTGCCAATGTGTTGACCACCATGTTTAAGAGTTTCTTCCACCATGCCTCAAAGCGTGGCACTACCTGTATTGAAGAGCATCGTTTAATTTACGAAGCGATTATGGCGGGTAATGCAGAAAAGGCTCGTCAAGCCAGTGAAGAGTTGCTAAATCAAAGTGACCAAGAATTAGAAGCGATTCAGCAGTAAGCTTTAATCGCTAAAAAAGGCCAACTTGTTACTGACAGGTTGGCCTTTTTTTGTGAGCTGTTCTATAAGTTAAAAAGTAGCAGTTTTTCGCAGAAGATTGCTGTCTGGTTAACGTTTTATTCCTCAAAATGCGTTAATATTAAATCATACAAATGCCAAGGTTTTTGACCTTGGTATCTACCCGTCGCTGATTGAGAGAAGATAATGGATGAATCGCTAATTCCTAATATTGTTGATTTTATTGGGCAAATTGACCCGTTTGATCAACTGTCAGGGGACGTTTTAAAAGATGTTGCCAGCTGCATTAGTATTACCTACCTTGGCCGTGGTGAGCAGATCCAATTCAGCGACGGTTCGAATGAAAAATATTTATATATTATTCGTACCGGCTCCATGGAGCAGCGTAAGCCTGACGGGGTGTTGCGTTCAAAAATGGGCCCTGAAGACTTATTCGGGTTTACCTTTTTAGAGCCCCTAAAGAATATCCTCGATGGTTATACCGCGACCGCCATCGAAAACACCTTGCTGTATTTAATTCCTCATTCAAAACTGCTTAAACTGACCGCCCAACATCAACAGTTTAGTGAAAGTATCTCCTCAGCGGCGCAACTGCGCTTACGTTCGGCCTTAAATGTGGTGTGGTCCAATAAAGAGAAAGGCCTATTTTTAAAGAAAGTTTCTGAAGTGGCCAGTGGTCATGCTGCAGTGGTTGATATTGATATGAGCATTCAAGATGTCGCCAAAGAAATGCGTGATACCTGCCGCACCTCAACCGCAGTTATCAAAAAAGACGCTAACATTGTTGGCCTTATTACCGACCGAGATATGACCAAGCGAGTCATTGCAGATGGCCTTGATATTAGTTTGCCTATTCATACGGTAATGACTACGCCTGCTATTACCATTGGCCCTGATGATTTAATTTTAAAAGCGGCATCTTTAATGATGCAGTCGGGTATTCGCAGCTTACCTGTGGTACGTGGCAATGAAGTTTTGGGGTTACTAACCTCGTCGCACTTGGTGCAAAAACATCGGATGCAGGCGATTTTCTTAATTGAGAAAATCAA
Organism: Shewanella sp. 10N.286.51.B8; assembly: GCF_041469325.1. Classification (NCBI taxonomy): domain Bacteria; kingdom Pseudomonadati; phylum Pseudomonadota; class Gammaproteobacteria; order Alteromonadales; family Shewanellaceae; genus Shewanella; species Shewanella sp. 10N.286.51.B8. The sequence continues at coordinate 17,603 of NZ_JBFRKG010000029.1, read as the reverse complement.
ATACACCGAGACTACAGCAGGGTTGGCAGAGTTAACTTCAGAGCGGCAAGCGATTTTTGAGGCCCTAGTTGATGGCAAGGTAAGCGCCGAAATTATCGGCCAAGTGATGTCGATGATCATGGATGCCTATAATCGCCGCTTAATTCAAATGGCCGAAGAGCAATTTGGCGCACCACCTTGTGATTACAATTGGGTGGTTGCAGGCTCCCACGCCCGCAATGAAATTCATATGCTGTCAGATCAAGATAGCGCCATTATTATGGATGACAGTGCGACAGAAGAAGATAAAGTTTACTTTATTAAGCTTAGTGAATTCGTTAATCAAGGCTTGGATGGTTGCGGCTATCCCACCTGTACCGGTCATTACATGGCATCGAACCCTAAATGGTGTCAGACCTTATCTGTATGGAAACAGTTTTACCGCAAGTGGGTCAGCAATCCCCAATATGGCATGCTGATGAATGTCAGCGTATTTTTAGAGGTGCGAAGCTTACATGGCAATGCTAATTTTTCCGCTGAACTGCAGCAGCACTTACATCAATTAATTGCCCAAGATCATCAGTTTTTGCATTCGCTGGTTACTGATGCCGTTCGAGTGCAGCCACCTTTAGGGATTTTTAATAAATTGGTGGTAGAAAAAAGCGGTAATAACACTAAGGTGCTTAATATTAAAAAGTATGCCTTGAATTTAATTGTCGATTTAGCACGTATTTATGGGTTAGCTGTGGGGTGTTCAGAGTCAGGGACTCGACATCGTTTTGAGTATGCCGTGAATCAAAATCTACTCCATGAAGATGACTTTAAAGATATTATTGAGGCCTTCTATTTTGTGACTCAAGTGCGTTATAACCATCAACTATCGGCATTGCGTCAGGGGCAAAAACCCAATAATCACATGGAGCCGAGCTCGATCAGCTCATTTGAGCGTAAACATTTAAAAGATGCTTTTAGAATTATCAGTAACCTTCAGGATGCGGCCAAGCTTCGCTTTAGTGGTAATTAAATGATAAAAAAATGGCTAAACCACTTTCACCCACTAACGCGACTCAATAAAGCCAGGCAGGATTATATTGCTGCGCATCCGCAATTACCGGATTTTTTATTGGCGTTATTAACCCAGCCGTTGCCAGAGCTTGGAGCTAAGGTCACTGAACTCACCTATTTATCGCTAGACATTGAAACCAGTGGTTTGGATGCTAAGCAAGATCATATTTTGAGTGTTGGTTACGTTACTATGCGTGGCAAGCGAATTGACTTAGCCAGTGTCGGCCATACCTATATTAAAGGTGTGGTGAGGCCAGAAACCGCGGTGATAAACCACATTATGCCGCAGATGGTTAATCGGGCGCAGAAGTTGGATATTGTGATGGAGCATCTGTTTCGGCAGATGCAGGGTAAGTTACTGTTAGTGCATGGTAAGCAAGTTGAGCAGCAGTTTATTGATCATTATTTGATGAAAAAATATCAGCTACCACCCATGCCACTGTTGTGGCTTGATACCTTAGCGATTGAAAAGTCGATGACCTTGAACAAAGCTAGTCAACAAGATGGTGATTATCGACTGATATCGATACGACAGCGTTACGGTTTACCTGAATACCATGGTCATAGTGCCTCGGTTGATGCAGTGGCTACCGCAGAGCTTTATTTGGCCTTATGCACGAAATTATTTGGCAATCAAACAGGAGAGATTAAGCAGGTCTATCGCCCTTAACGTTGTGGTTTAATCGTGGTTTAGTTAGCTGCAGGCATAAAGCGAAAAATCCCCAATATCCATATTGGGGAAAGAATACCACCGGAGTGGGAGTATGATTTTTTTATTATTATTTGAGCATGGGGATTAGGTTTTCGCTAGTTTCTGCACTAGCTTTTATATCGGATTTAAAATGATGATTTGGTCTTTCTGTTAATCTTTTAATAAGCGCTGCAACTTGCTCATTTGCAGCAACTCATTATATTCACCACAGGTATTAGTTTAGTGCAGCTACCGCTTCACGAACTAAACGGCCAATTTCATCCCATTGCTGATTATCAACTAAATTCGCTGGCACCATCCAAGTTCCACCACAGGCAACCACAGCATCAACAGCTAAGTAGTCATTGATGTTTTTTGGTGAAACGCCACCAGTAGGCATGATTGTTACTGGGTAAACAGCGGTTAATGCTTTTAGCATTGATATGCCGCCAGAAGGCTCTGCTGGGAAAAACTTAACTGTGTCTAAACCCATTTCCATTGCTTGCTCAACTAATGATGGGTTGTTTACACCAGGGATAATCGGCATACCGCGTTGCTGACAGTATTTAACCGTGCTTGGGTTAAAACCTGGGCTAACAATGAAATCCACGCCTGCATCAATAGCCGCATCTACCGTTGCTGAATTTAATACCGTGCCCGCACCAATTAACATATCAGGGTAAGCTGCGCGCATATTCTTAATGGCTTGAGCCGCTGCTGGAGTACGGAAGGTAATTTCCGCACAAGGCATACCATTTTCAACTAAAACTTGGCTGAGTTTCACCGCATCATCGGCATTTTTTATGGCAATGACCGGGATAACTTTTAGCTGTTTTAGTCTTTCGTTTAGCGTGCTCATATTGTTTCCTTTTGAATAATAACTAGCGGTAATTCGCCCAAATGGATTACCTAAAACTGTTGCAGAAAATACTTAGCGCTATGAATCAAAGGCCATTGGTATTGCTGGCATTACGCTGATATCAATGATGGCACCTTTGTGCTGGATCACTTCACTTGCTAATGCATGACCGGTAAGCGCTGACTGTTGTTGGCTTGCGCCCAGTAAACGTTGTGACAAATACCCAGCAGCAAATGAATCGCCCGCTGAGGTGGTATCAACCACAGTTTCTACTAAGGTGGCTGGCACACTAACTTGGCCGTCTTTGGTGACGATGAGGCACTCTTCTGCACCGCGCTTAATGACTACTTCGCTCATGCCTGCACTGAGGCTGCGATCGATACAGGTTGCCAGTTGCGTGTCACCAAACAAGGCTTGTTCGTCTTCAAACGTGAGTAAGCCAATATCGGTTAGGGCCAACATTTTAAGATAGCTTTCTTGGGCCTGTTGATGTGACTGCCACAATCTGGGACGGAAGTTATTATCAAAAATAATCTTGCCGCCATTGTCTTTACACTTTTGCAGGACGTCGAACAGTATTGCTCGGCTTTTAGGGGTTAAAATCGCCAAGCTAATACCTGATAAGTACAACACATCGTATTGACTGATCGTTGTTAGCAGTGTTGCTGAAGCGTGTTCTAACCAGAATTTTGCCGCGGCATCATTACGCCAGTAATGGAAGCTTCGCTCACCTTCGTCATCGACTTCGATAGCGTATAAACCTGGCAGCTTTTCAGACATAATTTGAACGTGCTGGGTATCTATGCCTTCTTGTTGCCAGCTTTTAAGCATGTTTTGGCTGAAGGGGTCTTGACCTAAGGCACTGAAGTAGCTGATGGTCATATTTTTATCTTGAGTTAATCGAGATAAATACACCGCAGTATTCAGGGTGTCACCACCGAAGCTTTGGACAAGTTCGCCATCACGTTGTTGCAGTTCAATCATGCATTCGCCAATGATACCGACCTTTAACATAGACATATCAGCTCCTATTTGGTTTTATAGAAAATCTTGACGAGCAGGATTGAACATATCAATTAAAATGCTGTCTTGCTCTAACGCGACGGCACCATGCATCACCATTTTAGGCGCAATATAAGCATCGCCAGCTTTAAGCACTTTTTTAACACCATCGATTTCAGCTTCAAAGCTGCCTGCAGCCACATAACCAATTTGATCGTGAATGTCGTGAGTATGCGGGTGGCCGATGGCACCTTTATCAAATTTTACAAATACAGCCATTAAATCAGGAGTATAACCAATTATTTTGCGGCTCAAACCATCACCTAGGTCTTCCCAAGCGGTTTTGTCGTCTTCATAAAATGCGTTCATTACAATCTCCTTTTATTGTCGATAGCAGCAAGTAAGCTATATTCATCAGGCCTTAGTGCTTGATTGAACTTTGTGGTATCGACTATTTATCTTGGCTAAAGTTGCCGCTCAATTTGTACGTTAATCGAACGCCACCTTGTTTAGTATGATCTAAGTGTACTAGTAAAATACTTTTATTTGTAATACAAATCTACCGTAACTGTGATCGGCTTCGTATTTGTTTTATATTATTTTACAGGTCATACATCTATCTGATTGATTTATCGGGTTAAAAATAAATTATGTAATTTATTCATTATTTTAATAAGCACAGTTGATAGTGAAAACTAAAACTAATAGTCAGTGATCCAAGTCTATTATTAGTTTATATATGCTGAAATTTTTGTTTATTTGTATTATTTTAGATTCAGATGAGCACTTTTAGTTTGAGGTTAATATGTCGCAAGCCATTAAAGCGGTACTTTTTGAACAGTCGGAAATCACATCAATCGCCAATGAATTAGGTAAAGATAGCCTAATGGGTAAAAGCTTAACCAAGTTAATTGAAGATACTGACGCGTTTATGGCGTTAGGGGTTGAAGTCCCTGGCCATAGTGAAGCGGGTGGTTATGCACATAATCGTCACAAACAAAACTATCAATATATTAACCAAGCAGGACGTTTGTTTCTGGTAACAGGTGAAGACAAGTACGCTCAGTATACAGCTGACCTGTTACTTGCTTATGCAGATAAGTATTTGAAGCTTGATTATCATGAGCAATTGAACACTAACCCACCGGGTCGTTTGTTTCATCAAATCCTCAATGAACATGTCTTCCTGCTTTATTCTAGCTTAGGTTATAGCTGTATTCGCCATTGGTTATCTGCTGAGCAGCAGCAAACCATTATCGATGGTTTATTCCAGCCAATGTTAGATATGTTTACTGATAAGTATGCATTCGATTTTGACCGCATCCATAACCACGGCATCTGGGCTGTAGCAGCTGTTGCCATGTGTGGTTTAGCCATCGATAAGCCTGAATATGTTGAAATGTCTATTCACGGTCTTAAAGGTGATGACATTGAAGGCGGTTATTTAGCGCAAATCAGTAAGTTGTTTGCTCCTTCTGGTTACTACATGGAAGGTCCTTACTATCATCGTTATGCCATTCGTCCACTATGTTTGTTTGCTGAGGCGATTCACCGTCACCGTCCTGAGCTAGATATCTTTAACTTTAACGGTCAAGTCATTGGTAAAACCGTTAAAGCAATGCTGGCAACAGCTTATCCAAATGGGGTATTCCCTGCATTAAATGATGCTTCACTGACCATGGATATTTGCGATGCGGGTGTGATTGTGGCGCTGAGCTTATACGCGAAACACTATGGTATTGATGATGACATCTTAGGCATGGCGCAGATTCAAGATACAGTGTGGGTTAATGCTTGTGGCCAAGCACTTTCAAGCGCTTTTGATAACAATGAAGCTGCTTTAAACCCTTGCTGGGCCAGTGTTGAGCTAAACGAAGGCCCAAATGGTGATCGTGGCGCGCAGGCATTTTTACGTATGCAAAGTAATAAAGGCGATGTGAGCCAGTTAGTGATGAACTACGGTCAACACGGCATGGGCCATGGTCACTTTGATACCTTAGGAGTGAGCTTCTTTAACAATGGCCAAGAAGTATTACGTGAATACGGCTTTGGTCGCTGGGTTAACGTGGAGCCAAAATTTGGTGGTCGTTACTTAGATGAAAACAAATCTTATGCTCGCCAAACTATTGCCCATAATGCGGTAGCGGTAGATCAAAAGTGTCAAAACAACTTTGACGTTAAATTAGCTGATAGCCGCCACGGTGAACCACACTTCTTTAGCGGTGATGATAAAGAAATTCAAGGTGTGAGTGCATTTTGTCGTGACTTCTATGAAGGGGTTGATCAGCAACGTAGCTTGCTCATGATAAACGACGAGCGTTTAGCACAACCCATCTTGGTTGATTTATACCGTTTAACCAGTGAGGTGGCGCATCAATATGACTACGCACTGCATTACGATGGTCAAATCGTGCGGACAAACTTTGATTATCAAACTCACGCCGAGTTATCGACGCTAGGTGATGATTTTGGTTATCAACATCTTTGGAATGTTGGTCAAGGTAAAGCAAAAGACACCACTTTAGTGAGCTGGTTACAAGGTAGCAGCTATTACACTTGGCTTACGGCATCAAGCGAAGAAGACGAAGTTATCTTTACTCGCAGCGGTGCCAATGACCCATCATTTAACTTACGCAGCGAGCCAGGCTTAGTATTACGTCGCAATGCAAAAGACACGCTATTTGCCAACGTACTTGAGACTCATGGTTACTTTAATGAAGCCATTGAAGCCAGTACTGAAGCCCGCGGCCAAATTACCGAGGTTAAGGTTATTGGCACCAATGAGCAGGGATCGGTCATCGAAATTATCGCTAAAGATTACTCAATCATTGTGATGGTCAGTAACCAAGTTGGCGTGACTGACGAGAGCAAAACTAGCGTGACATTTAACAATCAAGATTTCCAATGGCAGGGTTACTTTGCTGTTGAAGTAAGAGGTTAATACCATGAGTTACCAACCATTATTAATGAGCTTTGAAGAAGCTGCCGAGTTACGTACTCATCTAAATACAGACAGCTTAATGGGCCGCTCTATTGCTACTGAAGTGGCAGCCCTTGAAGCTTATTTACCTGTCGGCATTGAAATTCCTGGCCACGGTGAAGCGGGCGGTTATGAGCATAACCGCCATAAGCAAAACTATATTCACCTGGATTTAGCAGGGCGTTTATTCTTGATCACTCAAGATAAGCGCTACCTTGATTACGCTAAAACCATGTTGGTTGAGTACGCTAAGGTGTATACCAGCTTTGAGCTGAACACTAGCCGTGACTCAAACCCACCGGGGCGTATTTTCCATCAGACACTGAATGAAAACATGTGGATGCTGTATGCATCTTGTGCTTATTCGTGTATTCGTCATGAGTTAACCACTGACGAACAACAGTTAATCGAAAACGACTTATTCCGTCCTATGATTGACTTGTTTGTTGATACTTATGCCCACGATTTTGACATCGTCCATAACCATGGCCTTTGGGCTGTGGCGGGTGTGGGTATTTGTGGTTACGCCATTAACGACCAAGCCAGTGTTGATAAAGCACTTTATGGCTTAGCGGGTGACAGCGTATCAGGTGGCTTTATTGCTCAGCTTACGCAACTGTTCTCGCCAGATGGTTACTATATGGAAGGTCCGTATTATCACCGTTTCTCGCTTAGACCGATTTACTTATTTGCTGAGACTATTCAACGTCGTCAGCCTGAAATCGATATCTATAACTTAAAAGATCAAGTGATTAAAACCACCACTTACGCCGTGATGTCTACCGCGTTCCCTAATGGTGTGTTGCCAGCCCTTAATGATTCATCTAAAACCATGGACATTAAAGATGAAGGCGTTTTAATTGCCACTAGCGTGTGCTTTAAGCGTTACTCCCAAGATGACAACCTTAAATCAATGGCAGTGCATCAAGACAAGGTTTGGGTACATGGATCAGGTGCCGCATTATCTGACGGTGTAGCGAACTCTGAAAAACTCGCCGGTTTTAACTGGGGTAGTTTACAGCTAACCGATGGCCCACAAGGCGAGCGCGGCGGTATTTCAATTTTACGTCATCGTGATGTTAAAGCTGACGATAGCATGGCGCTACTATGGTACGGCCAACACGGCAGTGACCATAAATTGCATTCAGCATTAGATCACGGTCATTTTGATGGTTTACACCTCAGCCTGTTTAATCACGGTCAAGAAGTGACTCACGACTATGGCTTTGGCCGTTGGGTTAACGTTGAGCCAAAATTTGGCGGTCGTTACATCCCAGAAAACAAAAGCTACTGTAAGCAAACTGTTGCTCACAATACAGTTGTGGTTGATGAAACCAGTCAAAACCAAGGTGACACCGCCACTGCTGAAGCACGTTGGGGTGAACCGCACTTCTTTGTGGCAGGTGATAACAACATGCAAGCCATGAGTGCATTTGTACGTGGCTACTACCCAGGGGTTGATCAACAACGCACAGTAGTGATGTTCGAAGTTGCCGGCATTGCTAAGCCAATCGTATTGGATTTATTCCGCTTAACCAGTGACGAGCAGCATACCTATGATTATGTAATGCATCACAGCGGTCAAATTATCCGTACTGATTTTGAGTACCAAACGGCGTCTAAGCTTAAGCCTGTCGGTGAAAAATCAGGTTATCAGCACTTGTGGAACATTGCTTCAGGCAAGGTTGATCAACAAGGCAGCTTGGTAAGCTGGTTAATGGGCAGCAGCTACTATTCAATGGTGAGCAGCGCAACCCAAGACAGTGAAGTCATTTTTGCCCGTACTGGCGCCAATGATCCTGATTTTAACTTACGCAGCGAGCCGGTAATGCTGTTACGTCAGCAAGGCAAGACGCATTTATTTGCTAACGTCTATGAAACCCATGGCTATTTCAATGAAGCGATTGAAGCGAGCACTGATGCTCGCGGTCAAGTGAGCAAGGTTGAAGTACTCACTCACACAGCTGATGCATCAGCTGTGAAACTGACGCTGGTGTCAGGCCAAGAGGTTAATGTGTTTGTATCAAACAAAGCTGATGTCAATGCAGACAGCCACACAAGCCTTGAAATTGCTGGTAAAACAGTAAGCTGGAAAGGTGAAGTGCATATTGGTTAATGGCCAATAAGGCTGCCTAATAAGCAGTCTTATTTATTACCAATCAAAAAAGCCCGAGCTAACCATGTTAGTCTCGGGCTTTTTGTCTTTAGCGGGCAGTATAAGCAGGCTTGGATAAACTATTTAGTAGACAGCTTAACCAAATTCACCGCTAACATAACCTTGAGTGCGGCTATCTACTGGGTGTTGGAATAAGGTGGCGGTATCCGCGTGTTCAACTAACTCGCCCATCCAGAAGAAGGCGGTTTTATCTGAAATCCGTTTTGCCTGATTCATTGAGTGAGTCACAATTACGATGGTGAACTTTTTACGTAGCTCGTCCATTAACTCTTCAATTTTATGGGTAGCTATCGGATCAAGCGCACTGGTTGGCTCGTCCATCAAAATCACTTCAGGTTGCATAGCAATAGCACGTGCAATACACAAACGTTGCTGCTGACCGCCTGATAAACCAAGTGCTGGACTATGAAGGCGTTCTTTCACTTCATCCCATAATGCTGCACCACGCAGAGACTCCTCTACGGTTTTATCAACCACTGACTTGTCTTTTTCGCCTTGCGCTTTTAGGCCAAAGGCAACATTGTCATAAATACTCATTGGGAATGGGTTGGGTTTTTGAAATACCATGCCCACGCGCATCCGCAGTTGTTTTACATCAATGTCTGAATATATGTTTTCGCCTTCAAATAACACATCACCATCAATTTTTACCCCTGCCACTAAGTCGTTCATGCGGTTTAAGGTGCGCAATAAGGTTGATTTACCACAACCTGACGGGCCAATTAACGCCGTGACCTGTTTAGCAGGAATAGGCAATGAAATATTCTTCAGCGCTTGGTTTTCGCCGTAGAAAAGGTTGAGATTATTGACTTCAAGCTTGTTCATTTTTAAATTGCCTTAATGTGAATGTTTATCAAATCGAGCTGCGATAATTTTGGTGGCTAGATTGAGTACTAGCACTAATACAATCAAGATGGTGGCTGTGGCATAGGCCTGATCCCACTCATGTTGAGTAAATAATTCTTGGGTGAGTTTATATAAATGCACGGTTAAGGTGCGGCCAGAATCTAATACTGATTCTGGAATTTGTGTCACCATGCCCGCGGTTAAAAATACCGGTGCCGACTCACCAATCACCCGGCCTGTACTCAAAATAATTGAGGTCACAATACCCGGTAATGCGTTAGGTAAAATGAGGCGCCAAATGGTATAAATCTTTGAACTGCCCAGTGCATAACCCCCTTCACGGTAGCTCATAGGTACCGCCATTAGCGCTTCTTCAGTGGTGCGGATTATCACAGGTAAAATCAGCATTGATAGTGTCAGCGCGCCAGCAAGGATAGAGAACCCAAGGCCGAGTACTGTCACAAAGAATGTCATACCAAACAGGCCGTAAACAATCGATGGTATACCGGCTAATGATTCAATACAAAAACGGATCACTTCAACCAATTTACTGCCAGGTTTGGCGTATTCGGTTAAGTAAATAGCGGTCATAATCCCCAGTGGCGCTGCGATACCCAGTGACAATCCAACCATATAAACGGTTGATACAATCATCGCCCAAATACCTGATGCTTCGCCAATACGAGTGTAGCTACTGGTAATAAACTCCCAACTGACATGGCTTAAGCCGTTAGATAAAATGTGCCATACGACCCAAAGTAAAAATACGATGGTGAGCGCTGCAGATGCCCAAACGCCAGCCAGTGCAGCCTTGTCTTTAAACTCTCGGGATTGCTTGTTTGATACTTGAGTCATTATGCATGTCCTCTTTTACGGTTTAGATAAAGTAGTCCAGCATTTAAACAAACGATAAAGGCCAGTAATACAATGCCTGTAGCGTACAAGGCACTTGAGTGGATACCGGTTGCATAAGACATTTCCATTGCGATGTTAGCCGTTAATGAACGTGCAGGTTCAAGTAGCGAGCCTGGCATAGCAGGGGCATTACCCATCACCATGATAATGGCCATGGTTTCACCAATGGCGCGGGCGACACCTAAAGCCACACCGGTATAAATTCCGCTTTTAGCTGCAGGAATTAGCACATTAAAAATACTGTAAATGTGCGATGCCCCTAAGGCTAAAGCACCTTCTTTGTAAGTCGGGGTGAGTGCTCTTAACGATGTTTCTGAAATCGTAATAACGGTTGGCAAAATCATAATCGCCAACACGATAATCCCCGCTAATAGAGTGTTACCTGCAGGAATATTAAAAATGCTTTCAATAGCTGGCACGATAACAATCAAACCGAAAAAGCCATAAACCACCGACGGAATACCCGCTAATAGCTCAACAGCAGGTCTAACAATGTTGGCGAGCCACTTTGGGGCAATTTCCGCTAAGAAGACTGCGGTTAATATTGCGACTGGTACGCCAATCATTACCGCGCCCATGGTTGAAGCAAGCGAGGCGACAATCATGGCGGCGATACCGTAAAGCGCAGGTGGTAGCCATTCTTTACCAAAAATGAGGTTTAACACTCCCGCTTCTTTAAATGCGGGTAATCCTTCATAGAAAACGAACCAGCCAATAGTGATGACCGATACCACGCCGACCATGGCGCTGAGAAAAAATAACCCGTGAAAGAGTAGTTCTACCCAATCAATTTTCTTGGCAGGAGACAGTGACACCTTTGTCGTCATGTCTATTTTGCTAGCCGTTTCCATGTTACAACCTCTATATAAACAAAAAGCAGCATAAGAAGGTCTAGGCCTTCTTATGCCATGCATTCAATCAGTAATTACTGAACGCGGATGTAGCCTTCTTCTGCAACGATACCTTGACCGTCTGCAGACATAATGAATTCAATAAATGATTTTGCTGTTGCTGGTGCGTCTTCATTTATTAACGCAATGAAAGGGCGGGCAATTTGATAGTCGCCAGCGGCAATGTTGCTATCGGTTGCTGCAACACCATTGACTGATAATGCGTTGAGTGAATCATCAACACTACCTAGTGAAATATAACCAATAGCGTATGGGTTGTTAGCAACGATGGTTTTAATCATGCCGTTACCGTTACCGACTTGAGCTGAAGGAGTAATAGCAGTTACTGTGTGGCCATTAACTTTACGTTGTAGCTGCATGATTTCTTCAAATGCGCCACGAGTACCGGAACCATTTTCGCGAGTAACAACAACGATTGGACGTGCTTCGCCGCCAACTTCGCTCCAGTTTTTGATTTCGCCACGGTAGATTTTAGAAATTTGTTCTTGAGTCAGGTCTTTAACTGGGTTTGCTTTATTTACTGCAGCAGCAATACCATCACGAGCAATAACAATTTCTTTTGTTTTTGGCGTTAATTCATTTGGTTTGATATTACGAGATGACATACCAATCATACTGGTGCCATCTTTAGCGGCGCGAATGCCTGCTGATGAGCCGGTGCCCTGTACTTCAACATTTTTGTTTGTCGTATTTTGATAATTCTCTGCCAGCACTTCCATAACGTGGGCAACAGAGGTTGAACCAGACACTGTAACTGTACCAGCTTGAACAAGAGGTGCTGCCATTAAACCAACAGCTGTTAGTAAACCAATCACTTTTTTCATCACAAGTTCCACTTAATATAGGTAGTTCGTTTAATCCATTTGGATATCAACATTAGGGCGCTTCTCTTTTAAGGTTCGATTTGAAGCGAGTGCATTAAGACAGATCAATATGACAGTTAAGTTACAGTCAAAAGCGAGCAAATTAATTTGGATTAATTGTGGTTAGGTTGTCGTTTTGTTGGTGTTAATTGGTTGTTATCAATAACGGGTGGTCGAGTGAGGCATTTTGGAAGTTGGCTTTTAATTTCTTAAATTTGCAGGCTTTATGTGGATATAGTTGTAGTGGGTGCTTGAGTGCGTTCGGGGCTTGTCAGTTAGTTGTTTTGCTGTGTTAAGTTAATTGTGAATTAAGTTTATTTTAACCTTGTGTCGATATTTGGGTTTTTCTTTATGCAGTGGTTATTAACATTTGGGCTAATATGAAAGTTTTATGACAATCAATTAAGGCGCTAAAATAATATACAATTAGTAAGCTTAACCGCCGTTTGAGTGGGGTTAAGTCATCGCAATGTACACTGCAACATCGTCTTTTTACCTTTTCATTGCCAAGTTTACGAGCAACTAAGATATGCACACCGCATGCAACGCCCACTATTACAGCAGAGATCATCGACATTATTCACACTATATAAGGTAAATGTATGACAACAGAAATGGTCATGATTGGCATCTCAGTACTCATTGTTATTGGCATTTTATTGCACCATCCATCTCGCACCTTAGGCATACCTTCGTTGCTGATATTTATGGGGGTCGGTTTATCCTTGGGTAATGGTGAGTTTAATTTCGTGTATGACAATCTCGACCAAACTGCATGGATAGGGGGGTTGGCACTTAATGTGATTGTATTTGTCGGTGGCTTAAATACCTCCACCGATAAAATTAAAGTGGCCTATAAAGAAGGCGGAGTATTAGCGTCATTTGGGGTGATATTTACCACACTCATCTTTGCGGCAATTCTTTATGGACTGCTGGATTTTAATCTAATCACCTGCTTGTTATTTGCCGCTATCGTATCTTCAACTGATGCGGCGGCAGTATTTTCAATTTTAGAGTCTAAAAAGCTTAAGTTAAAAGAGCAAACCGATACTGTGCTGGAGTTCGAGTCAGCCACCAATGACCCTGTGGCAATGCTAATGGTGATTGTATTAACCGATATGACACTGGCTTCTCATCAAGCGGTTGCTATTTCAACCTTATCACTGCACCTAGCGAGCCAGATTTTGGTTGCCATTGTGGTGGGCTTCTTAATTGGTAAATTAGCAGTATTACTGCTTAATCGAATTAGTTTGGCTGAATTCGGGCTTATTCCGGTATTTGTGTTAGCGAGCTTTATTATTGCTACTTATAGCGCCGAGATGCTTGGCGGTAATATTTTACTGGCGTCTTATATTGCTGGTGTGGTGATAGGTAATGGCATTAAGCGCGGCCAACTGGTTAATTTACACTTTTTTAATAGTTTATCTTGGTTGGCGCAGGCGTTGATGTTTATCGTGCTCGGACTGCAGATATTCCCGCAGACATTAATGAACGTCTTTTGGATTTCTATTATTCCGGGGCTATTACTTATCTTGGTCGCGAGACCGTTAGCGGTGCAGTTATGTTACTTGCCGTTTGTGAAGGCCAGCTGGAAAAAGCGTTTATTTATTTCAATGATAGGCCTAAAAGGGGCAACTCCGATTGTGTTTGCCTTAATACCTGCAGCGGCAGGCGTACCAGGTGCGATAGAAATCGTCCACATGGTATTCTTTTTTGTATTGATGTCTGTGTTTATTCAGGGCGGCGCTATTGCCCCCTTGGCCAATAAACTTGGGTTAGAGCAAAAAGAGCAGCATAAAGCAGAGTGATCGATCAGATCATTTGATACTGTAATTGGCTAAGCCATTATAAATGGGGGTTAAGCTGCGCTGAGTTGTTGCAAGGTATCTTCAGCTTTAGCTTGCTCAATGCGTTTCCAGACTTTCTCATGAAAATAGAATACTACGGTATTTACAGCAGGTTCTAATAGTGCGATAGCGCCGCCGATAACAATACTGCCTGTTAATAGATAAGTGACAGTAAAAGCGACACAGAAATGTAAGATGGCGAAAGTGATTGTTTTTTTCATGATAAATGACCTGTTTTATTAACCTGACGCAAATGATAATTGTTATCATCTAGGTTGTAAAGGTCAGTTTATCGATAGGCGTTATTTGATTTTTCAATTAAGCCGACCGAGAAATGGTCGGCTTAATTTGCTGCTATTACTATGAGTGGCTGACATCTTCTAAGTTAACGATAGTAAGCAACAGTAAGCAACAGCAAGTATTAGTAATGCCAAGGGAACTTAGAAAAGTCTTGGTCGCGCTTTTCTAAAAATGCATCACGGCCTTCTTGCGCTTCGTCTGTGCCATAAGCTAAACGAGTGGCTTCACCAGCAAATAATTGCTGCCCAACCAAACCATCATCTGGCAAGTTAAAGCCATATTTGAGCATACGCATCGCGGTTGGGGATTTACTGTTGATTTCTTTCGCCCAGCTTAATGCTTCAGTTTCAAGTTCAGCATGGGGGATAGAGCGGTTAACCATGCCCATATCAAACGCTTCATCAGCGGTATAATTAAAGCCAAGGAAGAAAATCTCACGAGCACGTTTTTGGCCGATCATTTTCGCTAAATAAGCACTACCATAGCCTGAGTCAAAACTGCCTACATCAGGATCCGTTTGCTTAAATACCGCATGTTCTTTAGAAGCTAAGGTGAGGTCGCACACAACATGTAAGCTATGGCCGCCGCCAACAGCCCAGCCAGGTACTACAGCAATAACCACTTTAGGCATAAAGCGGATAAGGCGTTGTACTTCTAATATGTGCAAGCGGCCCATGCGTGCCACATCAGGTTTACCTTCTTCTGCGCCTTCATATTTATAGCCATCTTTACCTCGGATACGCTGATCGCCACCGGCGCAAAAAGAGTGCTGACCTTTTGCTGATGGGCCGTTACCTGTAATTAATACACAGCCGACATCGGACCATTGGCGGGCATGATCTAACGCAGTGTAGAGTTCATCAACGGTTTTTGGGCGGAATGAATTAAGACAGTCGGGGCGGTTAATCGCGATACGCACCGTACCTTGATCTTTTGCGCGATGATAAGTGATGTCTTCAAAATCGAAGTCAGTTACAGTGTCCCAAAGTGTTGGGTCGAATATGTCGGAAACCTGCTGAGTCATTTTTTGCTAGCCTTTTTCAATAGATTATCCAAAGGCTAGGCTGAAATAATTCTCAGGTCAATTGACATAGGGCAGGAAAGCCAAAAATTATATTTTATCGCAGATAAATTGCAGGTTTTGTTTACTAATAGCAGGATGTGTCAGCCCAAAACCGCAATACTCATCTTTAAATGCACTCACAGACTCATTGTCAGTAAACACGCTTTTCAGTTCAGTGAGTTCTTTAGCTGTCAGTCTTTCAATCACCTCACTGGGAATGGTGGGGATGATATCTTCCTTTCTGGTGATCTTAGTGCCCGTCATTGATTTTAGTTTTTTTTCTGTATCGTTGAATACCGACTCAACTGCAGCAATAGGTTCATCTAATTTGTCGGTTTCGGTGGCAAAGTAGTAAATAACGCCGCCAATCAGTGCTATAAGGATCCAGCCTCTCATCTTTTAGTCCAATTAAAGTGAATAAGTTTAAACAATGCGAGTATAATACACTCAATTAACACTCTATAAACGAGTGCGTAGCAGTTACAGGCTATTTTTATCTAAATTAATAACGTTTTCTGTAACCTAAACAGAATTTGCCCCTTTTTTGAGTAGTAAGGCATCAAGATGACACAAGAATCTCAACCTAAAGATTATGCTAAGCAAACCCGGATCAAGATTCATCAACCCGACGCCAGTAAAGCGGATCGCTTTAATCCGAGTAACAGTATCTATGTCCGTGCTGTCACAGGACTGTGGACCACGGTAAGACGCCGTATTGGCTGGGCGACTTTATCTTTCTTTCTTATCCTGCCTTGGTTGCCTTGGGGTGATAGACAAGCCGTGTGGTTTAATTTGGGTGAACAGAAGTTCCACATCTTTAATCTCACTATTTGGCCGCAAGATTTAACCCTGTTGGCAGCACTCTTTACTATTGCCGCATTTGGACTGTTTTTTGTTACCACCTATCTCGGGCGAGTTTGGTGTGGCTACACTTGTCCGCAAACCGTGTGGACATTTATCTTTATCTGGTTAGAAGAGAAGTTTGAAGGTGCGCGAAATAAACGTATCAAGCTCGATCAGATGCCCTGGAGCTTTAATAAACTATGGCGTAAAACAGCCAAACACACTTCTTGGTTACTCATATCATTACTTACAGCGATGACCTTTGTGTCGTACTTTGTGCCAAGCCGTGAAGTCTATATTGATGTATTTACCCTTAATGCCGATATTGGCATTTATTTCTGGGTAGTATTTTTTACCTTAGCAACCTACGGTAATGCTGGCTGGATGCGTGAGATCATGTGTATTCATATGTGCCCTTATGCGCGCTTCCAAGCAGCCATGTTTGATAAGAACACTTATATAGTCGGTTATGACGCAAAACGTGGTGAAACCCGTGGCCCACGTTCACGCAAAGCAGACCCTAAAGAAATGGGCTTAGGTGATTGTATTGACTGTGACCTATGTGTCCAAGTTTGCCCTACCGGTATTGATATTCGTAATGGGCTGCAATATGAGTGTATTAACTGCGGCGCCTGTATTGATGCCTGCGATACCACAATGGAGCGAATGGGTTATGACAAGGGACTTATCAGCTACACCACCGAAAATAAATTAGAAAACGTTAAAGAAAGCATCATAAGACCGAAATTGGTGGGTTATGGTGTGGCGTTAACAGTCATGATCTTAGTGTTTATCTATGCCAGCGCCACAATTGCCCCTGTGCGAATGGATGTTATCCGAGACCGAAATGCTTTATATAGAATAACCAACGATGGCTTAGTGCAGAACACCTATACCTTAAAGCTACTTAATAAAACTGAGCAAGCACAGCAATATGCACTTTCGATGGATGGTATTGAAGGATATGAATGGAGCGGTCCACAAACCGTATCAGTGCAAGCGGGTGAAGTGCTCACCTTACCTATTAGTATTGCTGTCGATCCAGGGGTGTTAGAGCGAACCGTGACTAAAATTAACTTAATCGTAGCCGCGACCATTGATGATAAGGCCGTTGTCATCAAACAAGAATCAAGATTCTTTGGTGAGTAAAGCCTGATATAGCGCCTTAAAAGGGACGGTTAGTCCCTTTTTTGTGCGTTTCGTTTGAAATAGCAACGAACAAGCCATTTTCTATCGTTTTCTTCATAAAAGCCCTTGCGCTAA